>CALLAA010000112.1 GCA_938002955.1 uncultured Acidimicrobiales bacterium | reverse complement strand
CACGGTTGCGCCCACCGATTGGAACGTGTCCATGTTCATGAGGGCTGCTGGTGCATCATCGAGACCGATCCGGTCCCCGACAAGCTGTGCAGGATCAAGACGCCCATGTTCGATCATCTCGAGCATTGCCCCGTACCGATGGGCCTGCATCCCATGGGACCCCAGGACCTCCAACTCGTGTCCAATGATCCTGGACATCGGGACTGCGGGCGAATCGTGGTCGCCGAGCATCAGGCCCACTTGAATGTGTTTGCCGCGTCGGCGCAGACACCGGATCGAATTGGTCATGGTGTCGGTGTGTCCGAGAGCATCCACCGAGACATGGGCGCCACCTTTGGTGATCTCTGCAATCTCGTCGACGACAGCACCGTTGCCGTCGATCGTCGCGACTGCACCAAAGGCGTTCGCCAACTCCAGCTTTGCCGGATCGAGGTCGACGCCAATGACATTGGCACCCAGTGCGTTCGCGATCATCACCGCTGACAAACCAACGCCCCCGCACCCGTGGATAGCAACCCATTGACCAGCGCTGACCGTGCCCTGATCGACGATGGCACGGAACGAGGTCGCAAAGCGGCATCCCAAACTGGCCGCCGTTGCGAAGTCCATGGTTTCGGGGAGGGCCACCACATTCAGGTCGGCCTGATGAATGCCCACGTACTCCGCAAAGCTTCCCCAATGGGTGAAACCAGGCTGCTCCTGCTGCACACACACTTGCTGATTGCCTGACTGGCATTCCGAGCAACTCCCGCAGCTGCAAATGAACGGCACGGTTACACGGTCGCCGACCTTCCATTTGGTCACGTCGTTGCCCACCGCCTGCACGGTCCCGGCAAATTCGTGGCCGGGCACATGCGGTAGCTCGATGTCGCTGTCGTGGCCCATCCACCCGTGCCAATCGCTACGGCAGACACCGGTCGCCTCGACTTGCAGAACCACGCCATGGCTCTCAGGCGTCGGGTCATCGACCGTGACCACGTTGGGAGCCTTCTGGAATCGTTCAACCAGGACGGCTTTCATGGCTGATCCCCTTTGGTCGACGGCACAGATCGGTTACCGCGGAGCGATCGTGAGCCACAGGTCTTCGAACGGTTGAAGCGTTGCTGTCTGCGTGAAGCTACGCCCGGTCCGCAGACACGTCTGGGAGCCGTCGATGTGCACCGTGCGCTCGCTGTTCGTCATGTTGCACAGCACCGTTACGGGGCCGCCGTCGCCGATGCTCGGGTTGCGTTCGATCGACAGCACACCGTCAAGGTCGCGCAAGGTCTGTTCCGCTTCTGGGTGGAACGCTCCGTGCATTCGACGCAACGCCGCCCGGTCCAACAGCCCGGCGTAAATGCGGCTCTGCCACGTGTCATCGGCAAGCCCGGGCACATCGGTCAGATCGACACGACCCCGGTTGACCGACCGGCGAATGCCGTCGGCGTCGTAGGCAGCTCGGTCGGTCGTGGTGGCCATGAGCGAGTTGATATAGATCGCCGGGACACCGGCGAGGGCCAACACGATCGTGTGCAACAGCAGAATCCGATCGACCATCTGGGGGTCATCGGGTCCACCGAACAAGTCGGGAAACGCGATGTTCAACTCGTACGGGTGGGGCACGCCTGCGCGGTCGTACGTGCCATGCAGTCCGCCCCTATCGTGTGTCAGCGCGACCAGGCCAGAGATTTCGTCGTCGGTCAAGAAGCCTTCGGCCGGACGGACACCGATGCCGTCATGGGAGGCCAAAAAGTTGAACAACGTCGTCCCGGGCGGCGGCGGTGGAGCGGTGTTCATCCATTCGACGAGGCGGTCGGCCCGACCGTTGAGCACCGCGTCGATCGCCAACGGCGGCAACGTGAAGTTGTAGATCAAATGTGCTTCGTCGCTGTCGCCGAAATAGGTGCGGTTCTCGCGGTCGGGAACATTGGTCTCGGTGATGATCGACACCTCTGGAGCGCGCGACGCCAGCAACGTGTGCAGCATCTTCACCATCTCGTGGGTCTCGGGCAAGTGAATACTCGTCGTACCGGGAACCTTCCAGATGTAGGCGACGGCATCGAGTCGCAAGAGGCGAGCGCCGCGGCTGATGTACAGATCGATAACCCGCAGCATCTCTGCGACCAGGTCGGGGTTGCTCCAGTCGAGATCGACCTGGTCTTCGCTGAACGTCGTCCACACGAGCTGAGGGCCAACCGCAGTGTCGAACTCGGTGAGCAGCGGAAGCGAGCGTGGCCTGACGACCTTCGACAGGTCCCACTCTGGCTCACCGGTCTTGATGAATGCGTTGCCCGGCTCCTCATCGGCCAGGAACTGCTGGAACCACTCCGATTTCGCCGAACAGTGATTCAGCACAAGGTCGAACATAAGCGCAACGTGCTCGCTGAGCGCGTCCATGTCCTCCCAGGTTCCAAGGTTCGGGTCGACCTCGGTGTAATCGATGACCGAGAAACCCCGGTCCGAGCTATACGGATTGAACGGGAGCACATGGACGATGTTGATCGCATCGGCCAAGTCGCCCGACACCAGCGCCGTAAGGGCGCGCAGAGGCGCATCGGCCCCCGACACGATCGAATCGCCATAGGTGATCAACGCAACGTCGCGTTCGTCCCATCTCGAGGCTGGTCCGGGAAGTGCCGACGTCGGGTCGATGCCGACGGCGTCGATCAGCATGGTCGCGATATCGGCATCACGGTCGCCCCAGATTCGCTCGACGTGGTCGAGAACCCGGTCATGGAGTTGAGAGGCCGACAGCGAAGTCACGCATGCAACAATACGAACCCCATACTGAAGTGTGCGCGATACGGGACTACCGATCGAAGAGGTCATCGGCGAGGTTCGCGGCGCGCTGCTCGAACCGGGCATCGGTGTGCTGACCGCTGAGCCCGGCGCTGGTAAGACGACGGTCGTTCCCCTTCGCCTCCTCGACGAAGCCTGGAATGACGGAACCATCCTCGTGCTCGAACCCCGCCGTGTCGCCGCCCGTGCAGTTGCACGGCGAATGGCCGAACTGCTCGGCGAGTCCGTTGGAGACACCGTGGGGTGGCGAACACGCGACGACAAACGGGTCAGCTCTCGCACTCGCATCGAGGTCATTACCGAAGGCATCTTGACCCGCCGGATTCAACGCGACCCAACACTGCCCGGGGTGTCCGCGGTGCTCTTCGACGAGTTCCACGAACGGTCCGTCCACGCCGATCTAGGCCTGGCGCTTGCCCTCGAGGTACGAGAGAGCATCCGTCCGGACCTCCGGCTCTTGGTGATGTCGGCGACGATCGATGCAGCCGCTGTGGCCGCACTCATCGGCGAAGGCGAAGCAGCCGCTCCGGTCATCGAGTGTGCGGGCCGCACGTTCCCAATCGACGTTCGGTGGCGACCACGAAAGGGCAAGGACAAGATCGAACGGGTCGTTGCCGGGGCCGTCGCCGAAGCCCTCACCGAACCCGGCGACGTGCTCGTGTTCCTGCCTGGCGTCGGCGAGATCAAACGGTCCATGTCGGAGATCGCCCGGGTCACCGACGCGGCCATTCTGCCCTTGTACGGGGCCCTCAAACCCGAAGAACAAGATGCGGCGCTTCGGGTTATCACCGGCCAACGGCGCGTCGTCGTGTCCACCGACGTCGCCGAGACATCGCTGACCGTGGATGGCATTGGCACGGTCGTCGACGCAGGGTTAGCGCGCCGTCCCCGATACGACGCCGCATCGGGTCTGTCGAAGCTCGTAACGATCAACCATTCCAAGGCGTCGGCCGACCAGCGAGCCGGACGTGCTGGCCGACTCGGGCCGGGCGTTGCCTTCCGGCTCTGGTCGAAGATGGAACATGCGAGTCGACCCGCCCACGAAGAAGCAGAGATTCTCCAGATCGACCTCGCCAGCGTCGTCCTCGAATCTCTCGCATGGGGCGTTCGAGGGCCCTCGGCGCTGCGGCTGCTCGACCAGCCGAGCGAAGACGCCGTCGGCGAAGCCTTCACCGTTCTCGAAATGCTCGGAGCCGTCGACGACGAATGGCGCATAACCGCCGACGGTCGTCGCATGCTCGCACTGCCACTACACCCCCGGCTCGGGGCCATGGTCGCCGCTGTCGGCGACGGACCATTGGGGTGGCCCGCTGCAATTCTCGCCTCTCTGCTCGAGGAACGAGACGTCATCGGCGGCCGACCCTCGGAGCGACCCGTCGACTTATGGACTCGTCTGAAGCTCGTCGTCGAAGACGACTACCGAGTACCCAACACCGACGTCGCCGCGTTGCGTCAGGTTCGACGGCGAGCCCGCGAGCTCATTCGTCGAACCGGAGCCTCCGAAGGCGTCGTGTCGATCGACGACTTAGGCCGGTCGCTATCGCTCGCCTATCCCGACCGGATCGGACAAAAGCGTGCTGGCCAAGGTGGCCGATTCCGGTTGCGCAACGGCATGGGCGCAGAGGTCGACAAATCCGACCCGCTCGCGCACGACGAGATGATCGTGGTCGCCGAGCTCTCCGGCGACAAGCGCAACGTGCGAATCCGGCTCGCTGCGGGCATCGACGCACTCGACGTCGAGCTCGGGTTCGCCGCCGATATGACCGAACGGACCTTCTTTGGTTGGGACGATGAGCGCGATGATCTCACCCGGCGCATCGAGCGGCGGCTGGGTGCCCTCGACTTCGGTACTCACATACAACCCGTCGAAGCATCGGCGGAGACGACAGAGGCGCTTGTCGATCGCATCGTCTCCACCAAGCTCGACGCGTTGAATTGGACGACGAACGCACGCACGTTCCAACGGCGGGCGGCGCTCGTCGCCGAACACCGGCCAGATCTTGTGACGACGAATCTGGTCGACAGACAACTGATCGCGAACGCGAGCAACATCTTCACGTCGTGGCTGAACGGAGCCACTGGGCGCCGTGACATCGAGGCCCTCGATCTGTTGAACATCCTTCGAGCCGCGATGCCGTGGAACGAGGTCGAAGCCATCGACCGTCTCGCACCAACACACTTCACCTTCGCGGGCGGCCGCCGCGCCGAAATCGATTACCTCGCCGAAGTACCTAAGGTCTCGGTGCGCGCTCAGGATGCCTACGGAACGAGCGCCACGCCCTCGGTCATCGACGGAGCGGTCCCGATCGCCGTCGAATTGCTGTCCCCAGCGAACCGCCCCATTCAGATCACCGCCGACCTCGCGTCGTTCTGGGCCGGAAGCTGGGCTGAGGTGCGCAAGGACATGGCTGGGCGCTACCCAAAGCACGACTGGCCGGTCGATCCATCGGCGTGACCGAGGGCCGGAATCTCTTGGCGCTCAGCGTCAGCGAGCGGGCGCCGGGCTGGTAGAAAAGAACCATGCACGTCGTTGTTACCTATGAATCACGCACCGGAAACACAGAGAAGGCGGCCCATCTCGTCGCCGCGGGTCTGCACGAGGCTGGCGTGACCGTCTCGACGTTCCCGGTCGACGCCCCCGACTACGGTGCGCTCGCTACCGCCGACGCGGTCGTTGTTGGCACGTGGTGTGGCGGCTTGTTCTTCTTTGGTCAACACCCAGGTGGTGCCGGCAAGATCGCAGGCGAGCTGCCCGACCTGTGGGACAAGGCCACGTTTGCATTCGTGACGTACGCACACAACCCGGGCAAAGCCGCCGACAAGCTCGGCGAGGTACTCGAAGCAATGGGTTCGGTGAACCTTGGCGTTGGAACCATCCATCGCAACAAACTCGAAGACGACGCAGCTGCGTTCGTCGACAGCATTCTTCGCGAGTTCGCCGCTACCTGAGCTCGGGTTTCGTCACGATCTCGGGACTACTCGGGAACCTGGACGAGGCCGTCCTCGGTAATGAGAGTGCGAAAGACGGGTTGACCGTCGATCACTTCGAGCAGACGGTAGGCCCGCTGCTCGGTGACCGAGTTGGTCGCATCGATTGTCAACGCTCCACTCACCACTGCGCTGGTCGTCGTCCGAATGGTGTCGGCCAGCCGACGAGAGCCCACAGACCCGGCCGCGTCGGCGACGTTTGCAAGGATCGCAACGGTGTCAGCTGCGACAATGTCGACCGCCTCGGGGTCATCGACCTGGTCGAAGAGCGCCTGAACGGCCGGTAGCGGGTCATCGCCATAGCGACTCGCGGTCGCGAAAATGAAGACGTCGCTGGTGTCCTGTGGCCACCGTTGGGCATCGCCAAACCACGGAACCATGATCGGCTGCTCGAAACCAGCAGCGCGCAGCGAAAAGACGACATCGCCAAGCGACGGAGCGAGTGCACACACGACGATCGCGTCAGCCTCTGCGAGCGGCTCGGCGATCGATGCGACCACCGATTCGGCGTCGTCGACGAGCCCGGTGAAGGTGGCGGTGGCGGCGAGTGCGATGTCCACCTCGTCGAGTGCACCCACGATGTCGGTGCACGTGTTGGAGACATCGGGAATCAACTCCGATGAGATAACGGCAGCGTTGGTGAAATCTTCGATGCTCGCCCACCGAGCGAGCGCCTGAGGCGAGTCGTTCAAGCCAGCGAGGTCGATGAAGAGCCGTGAGCTCATCGCGAGATCCGGCCGCGGAATCGTCACGCAACCAGTCACGGCGAGCAGCTGCGCTTCGATAGCCGAATCGACCACGGCAGGCATGCTCGAGTCATCGCACGAGGTGGCGATTACCGTGACGCCCCGGTTGACGAGCGTGCGAACCGAAGAGGCAACATCATCGAGATCGTCGATGGTCACCGTCTCGAGATTGACGTCGACGCCCAGTTCTTGCGCATCGGCGGCGATCGCAAAGACCTCGGCAAGTCGGGCATCCCGGTCGGCGGTTGGCGCGGCCGAGTTCAAAATCATGCCGACGTTGACGCGCAACAGTCCGGCGTCAGCTGGAGACTCGGCTTCGGCAACAGCGGTCGGCTGCGGCGACACCGCTTCCGGAGCCGACGAACACGCCACGGAAATGGTGGCGAGTGCTCCGATGACGCAGAGTGCCCGGGGGAGCGTCCGCGTCAGCACGCGGTGTTGCCATCGACCGGAGCAGGTCGATGCAGAACGGCACCCGTCACCGACACGATCAGCTGGTCGCCGTCGATTTCTCCAGTCCCGTCGGCAATAAGGCTGAAGCCGTCGGGCTCTGGAGACGGCCACAGCAGCGACAGCGTGGCGCCGTCAGCCAGACGTGCAGCGACCCCGCGGCCAAATCCGGTGATGAACACTCGGGCAGGCTGGGCCTCGACTGCAGCCACGACATGGTTCACCCGAGCCGAACCATCGGCGGCGCTATACAAAAGGAACGGTGTCGAGCCGTACGGAGCTGACGTCGTGGACAGGTCTTCGGGGGCGACTGAGTGACTCATAGCCCTCAAGTGTCGCAGAATCCGATCATCATCGGGAGCCACGCAACGCGCTATGTGAAAAAGCTGTGTCCGAAAGGCTCGTGTGAAAAAGCACCGTCATATTTGCGACGGACGTAGCGGCTCCTGGTGACGTTGGTCTCAAATCACCCCTATGTCAGACGTTACGTGCTTCATGTTGACAGAAAGTCACACAGGGTGAGGTCGTTCGATTCTTGGTGTTGTGAAGTTCGAAATGGAAGTGAAATACTCTCGTGAACGCACCCAGCGCGAAGCGATGTGTGTGCAAAGGGACTGGCGGACAGAGGAACGAATGGCGAAGAGCGAACTCCCGCGCAGAGAAAACAAGAGAGGTGGTCCCGGGTGGTGGATGGACCTCGACGGTGTGTGGCGTTCACCGACCGAGTGGCCCGAAGACACCCCGCCACTCGACGGGTGGCAGCGCGCCTCCGATGGCACCTGGCATGCCCCCACGCTTACCGCCGATGACTTTGATCACGAGCCGAAGCACTCCCCGATCGCCGTTGCTGAACGCACCGCAGCAGTCGATACGGGAGCGCCCCGCCGTTCTCGGCAGGCCACCGCGGACCGTCGCGCCATGCTCACCGTCGCAGGCGCGCTTGGTGCTGCGGGCTTGCTGCTCGCCGCCGCTCTCGTACTGATCACGCAGGCAGGCGCCGAAGACCCAGTTCAGGCCAAGGACTCTGCCGGAACCGTGATCTTCGCGGCCGAGACCGACGAAGTCCGAATGGAACGACGCCGCGCCGAAGCAGCGCTCGCGCCGGCTACCGCAGTAACCCAACTCGACGCACTGCAGACTCGATCGGGCGACGAACCAGCTGGCTTCGATCCGCTCACCTGGGTCGCAGAACGTACCGACTGTCTCGACATCACCGAGCAGGTGTTGGTGGCCCGATCCAACCGGCCCGTGGTGTGGGCGGATCAGCTCGAGTGTGTCCCCGACACGGGACGCTGGTCGGACCGATACCTCGACTCGACGATCACCCGCACGATCGACGCCGAGGTGACGCCGCTCATTCCCGCTGCCATTGCCTACGCGTCGGGCGGCGATCAGTGGACCGACGCAACTCGCCAGGCGTACCTCACCGACACCTGGCACCCGGCCACGCTGCAGATCGTCACCGCTGGCGCCGGGCACAACCCCCGAAACCAGGATCCATCGCTGTGGAAGCCGAGCAACCGCCCACTGTGGTGTGCGTACGCCGTCGACTGGGTTGCCGTGAAAACTCGATGGGAACTGTCCGTCACCGCAAGCGAGCGAGCAGCACTTGTCGACATGCTCGAGACGTGCGAATCGCCAACGTCAGACGGTGCTGACCCGCTGTCGATGGTGATCGATCCGTTGGGTGCCCCCGCTATCGAACGAAACATCGCGAATAGCTGAGTCTTGCCCGCTACGGGCAGTACCGTTTGGCATCGTGACGAACCCGGAACAACAGCGGCTGCTCGACGACTATCGCGCCTGGACGGCGTGGGGGCCATACGTCGCTGAGCGTGCCTGGGGAACCGTGCGCGAGGACTACAGCGCAAATGGTGACGCCTGGAATGCGTTCACCTACGACGACGCACGGAGTCGGGCCTTTCGCTGGAACGAGGACGGCCTCTTCGGCTTCTCTGACCGTGACCAACGGTGGTGTCTGTCGCTCGCGCTATGGAACGGACGGGATCCGCACCTGAAGGAGCGGCTCTTCGGTCTCAACGGCCATGAGGGCAACCATGCCGAGGACGTAAAGGAGGAGTGGTGGTATCTCGACGCAACCCCGACCCATTCCTATGGTCGGGCCTCCTATGCCTATCCGCGGGCCGAGTTTCCCTACGATGAGCTGCGCCAAACAAACGGCGCCCGTAACCGTCTCGAGCCCGAATTCGAACTTCTCGACACCGACGTCTTCGACAGCGGTTGGTGGGACATCGACGTCACCCATGCCAAAGCCGACGCCGACGACCTGTGCATCGAGATCCGAGCCACGAACCGGTCCAACGAACGCGACACACTCCACCTGCTGCCAACCGCATGGTTCCGTAACCGCTGGAGCTGGGGTCGAGAAGACGGCGACAAACCAACGCTGACCACCGCTGACCACGGCGGTATCACGCTCGACGAAAGCGCCACGGGAACGCTCGAACTCACGTGTTCGCCGGGGGCATCGGCGCTGTTCTGCGAGAATGAAACGAACCGTCCTCTCGTCCACGGGCAAGCCGCATCGACTCCGTATCCCAAAGACGGCATCAACGACCACGTCATCGACGGCGCGCCGACGGTCAACCCCGAGCAGACCGGTACCAAGGGATCTCTGTGGTACCGCCACGAGGTTGACCCGGGCGACTCGATCGTCATTCACCTTCGGTTGGCTCCCGACGCCCGGCCGATCGACGAGGTCGAACAGATCGTGCAGCAGCGCCGCGAAGAAGCAGACATCTTCTACGGTGAGGTAATTCCCGCCGGCCTCACCGATGAGCGGCGAGTGATCACACGCCAGGCGTTGGCCGGGTTGCTCTACAGCAAGCAGTGGTACCACTTTGACGTCGACCAGTGGCTCGAAGGCGACCCGTCGTCGAACCCACCGCCAGACTCGCGGCTTCACGGACGCAATACCCGGTGGCGCCACCTCAACAATGCCGATGTCATCGCCATGCCCGACACGTGGGAGTACCCCTGGTACGCAGCATGGGACACTGCGTTCCACTGCTTGCCGTTCACCCTCATCGATCCGACCTTCGCAAAGAACCAGCTCACCTTGCTCGGCCGCGAGTGGTACCAGCACCCCAACGGTCAGCTCCCGGCATATGAGTGGAGCTTCAGCGACGTCAATCCTCCGGTCCATGCGTGGGCAGCACTTCGCGTCTTCGAGCTCGACGGCGGCTGGGACAACCACTTCCTCGAACGTGTCCTGCACAAGCTGATGCTGAACTTCACGTGGTGGGTCAACCGTCGCGACGTCGATGGCAACAACGTCTTCGACGGCGGCTTCCTCGGCCTCGACAACATTGGTCCGTTCGACCGGTCGGCCGGTCTCGGCAATGGCCGCCTCGAGCAGGCCGACGCCACTGCGTGGATGGCCATGTACTCCCTCGACCTACTGGACATGTCGCTCCGGCTCACCGGCGACAGTCCGTCCTATGAAGACCTCGCCACAAAGTTCGCCGAGCATTTTGCATACATCGCCACGGCCATGGACGAGCACGAGCTGTGGAACGAAGCCGATGGCTTCTACTACGACACGCTCCGCATCGACGGTGATTCGATTCCGATCGCCGTTCGATCGATGGTCGGGCTGATCCCGATCTTCGCAACCCGCATCGTTTCGGCGTCGAACCTCGAACGGTTGCCAGCGTTCAAGTTGCACCTCGACTGGTTCCGCGAGAACAAGCCCGAGTTCACCGAGCACATGCGCGAGAACGACAACGGCGATGTGCTGATGTCGTTGGTGAGCCCGGAACGGTTGGTCCGAATCCTCGAGTTCATTCTCGATGAGGACGAGTTCCTCTCACCGCACGGACTGCGCGGGCTATCGAAAGCTCACGAAGAGGAACCGTATCGTCTCGCCGTCGACGGGCGGGAGTTCTCGATCGGGTATGAACCAGCCGAATCGGAGAGCTCGTTGTTCGGCGGGAACTCGAACTGGCGCGGTCCAGTGTGGTTCCCACTCAACTACCTGTTGATCGAATCGTTGCGCCGATACGACTACTGGTCGGGCGGTTCGATCACCGTCGAATTCCCGAAGGGGAGCGGCGAAACGCTCACGATAGGCCAGATCGCCGACATGCTCGGATCCCGGTTGATCTCGCTTTTCGAACCCGGTGATGATGGCGTCCGGCCGTCCGCGCCGCAACACGATCTCTACGGTCCAGATGGGCCGTGGCACGACCGATTGCTCTTCCACGAGTACTTCCATGGCGATTCGGGTAAGGGGCTCGGAGCGAGCCATCAAACCGGCTGGACAGCTCTCGTCGCGGCGCTTGCGACCGGGTCAGCCAACCCGCTCGGGCGCCGTCTGCGCGCTCGTTAGGCGTCGTCGCCGCGCAGCCTGTCGCACGTCCCGCGCTGGTCGAGGTTCAGATTTACGCCATCATGGTCGTAAGAGACACATACGGTCAGGCGACAAAAGGACCCCCTCATGCAAGGCGACATTGGCGAGAACGAGCCCAACGATGTTCACCATGACGTTCACGAAGTGGACGTTGACATCGTGCAGACGGAGCGGTCGTCTCGGCCGAAGTGGCTTCTCGGGCTACTCGGCATCCTCGCCGCTGGCGCGCTCGTGGCGGGTGTCGCCGTCGTCAGCAATGGCGATGACAGCGAGGTCGATGTCGCGGCGATCGACGACGAATCGAGCGACGGCGAAGCTGAAGAGGATGTTGTCGAAGAGCCAACGCCAACGACCGCAGCGCCAGTTGAAGCCGACGAGGCGACCGTTGTCGCCACGACGATCGGGCCGGTCGACTTCGCAACGGACGCAGTTGCTGACTTCGGGTTCGGCGGTGGCCCCGGCAGCGTGGTCTTCGACGGTGAGCGGTTCGTCTCGTTCGGTTACGGCGAATCGGGCACGACGATCCGGACATCGTCCGATGGCCTCGACTGGGATGAACAGCCAATCTCGGGGGTCGGCGACGGTTTTGCCTCTCTGCTCGCCGAACACGACGGAACGTTTGTGACGGTCATCGAGCAATGGGACGCCGAATTCGCAGAGGAGCTCGACGGCCCGTTTGGACCATCGGGTGGACCGACCTACCTCCTTGCGGTCTCCACGGACTTGGAAAACTGGACGACAACCGAACTCTCCCTCGGATCTGAGGACGGGTACCAAAGCTCAGTTTCTGGTCTGGCACTGTCCGATGCCGGTGTTGTGGTCCTCGCCCAGAAGTACCCAATCGGGCCCGACGAGATGCGTATTTTGTTCGACGCCGGGATTCTGACCGAAGACGACTTCGAGAACTACTGCGGGCTCGAGTTCACCGACGCCGCAATCATTGTTAACTCGTGTGACTACA
>CALLAA010000111.1 GCA_938002955.1 uncultured Acidimicrobiales bacterium | reverse complement strand
GCTAGCCTTTGGGCTGTGACCAAAGAGCTAGCCAAGGTGTATGTCCCAGCCGATACCGAGAAATTGGTGTCCGAGCGATGGGCCGAGAGCGGTGCATTTCACGCCGAACCGACGACCGATGACTCGGTGCCGTCGTACTCGGTCGTCATACCACCGCCCAACGTGACCGCAGCCCTTCACCTGGGCCACGCGCTCAACAACACATTGCAGGATGTCCTGGTGCGCTATCACCGCATGCGTGGGTTCAACACGTTGTGGATGCCTGGCACCGACCACGCTGGCATCGCGACCCAAACCGTCGTCGAGAAACGACTGCTCCAACAAGGCACGAAGCGCCTAGAGATGGGACGCGAAGCGTTTATCGAAAAGACCCAGGAGTGGAAAGACGAATACGAGGAGACGATCCTCGGTCAGCTCACCGAGATGGGTGCCAGCTGCGACTACGACCGCGTCCGTTTCACGATGGACGACATGTGTGCCACCGCCGTACGCCACGCCTTCTACATTCTGTTCCGGGACGGACTGATCTACCGCGGTAAGCGACTCGTCAACTGGGACCCGGCAACCGGCACCGCGCTGTCCGATGACGAAGTCGAGATGGAAGACGTCGCCGGCCACATGTGGTACCTGCGCTATCCCCTCGAAGACGGTTCGGGTCACGTCACGGTTGCGACCACTCGTCCCGAGACCATGCTTGGCGACACGGCGGTTGCCATCAACCCCGACGACCCTCGGGCCGCCGAGCTACGGGGCAAGAACGTTCGGCTACCGATCGTTGGTCGCATCATTCCGATCATCGAAGATGACTACGTGGTTCTGCCCGACCCAGAGTCGAGCGATGCGAAGGCGCAGATGTCGAGCGGTTGCCTGAAGGTCACTCCCGCTCACGACCCCAACGACTGGGACATTGGCTTGCGCCACGATCTCGAGGTCATCAACGTGATGGCTGCCGACGCGTCGATCAGCGATCAGTACGGCTGGGATGACGCCTCCGACGAGGCTCAGCAGTTCCTTGGGCTCGGCCGTTATGAAGCTCGTGAAGCACTCGTTGCGTGGTTCGAGTCGAACAATCTCCTCGAGAAGGTTGTGGACTACAGCCACTCGGTCGGCCACAGCTATCGCAGCCATGTGCCGATCGAGCCGTGGCTTTCCGACCAGTGGTATGTCGCCGCGTCCGATGATCGACTCGCTGGCTCGGCGCTTCGTGCCCAGAGTCCGGAACAGGCGACCACTCGATCAGCGGAGCATCAGCCCGGAGACACCAACGGTGACGGCGAGCTTCGTTTCGTTCCCGACCGTTATGCAAAGACGTTCCAGCAGTGGCACGAGGGCATCCGGGACTGGTGCATTAGCCGCCAACTGTGGTGGGGCCACCAGATCCCGGTTTGGAGCTCGACGGTTGTCGACGCTTCCGGTCGACATCCGAACGAAGCGATCAACAACGCTCTAGCGCTTGTCGAACCTGGTGCGGCCGCAACGGTCCAAAGCCGGTGGACAGCGGCGGGAGCGGTTCACACCGTTCGCCGCCTGACCGACGACGAGTTCGTCGAGTCGATCTGTGTCCCTCCACAAAGCACGCTCAATCACGAACCTCGTGACGACGACTCGATGGACGAAGCTGCCCTCGTCGCCGCCCTCGAGGCCGATGGTTTCGTCCGAGACCCCGACGTTCTCGACACCTGGTTCTCCTCAGCACTTTGGCCAATGTCGACCATGGGATGGCCATACCCCGAGGACTTCCCAGAGACAACGGGCAACGGGACCGACCTACTGTCGACCTTCAACCCAACGTCGCTGCTTAGCACCGCCCGCGAGATCATCACGTTGTGGGTGAGCCGCATGGTGATGTTCAACCGCTATTTCTTGGACGGACAGCTGCCGTATACCGACGTGTTCATCCACGCCATGGTTCAGGACGGCCACGGCCAGAAGATGTCGAAGAGCCTCGGCAATGGCGTCGACCCGCGCGACATCATTTACAGCCACGGTGCCGACGCAATGCGCTTCACGCTCGTCCAGATGACGACCGACACCCAGGATGTGCGCATGCCGGTCGACATGGTGTGCCCCCATACCGGCGAGGCGTTCACGCCCGAGTTCATCACCACGAGTGCTGGCCACCACGTGGCCGCGCCCGAACAGACCAGCCCAAGCGACCCGACCAAGACCATGGTCAGCGCATACGGCGTCGCCGCTGGAGTCGCTCAACCATCCGACGACACACCACTCGCCCGGAACACCTCGGCCAAGTTCGACGGCGGTCGAAACTTTTCCAACAAGGTGTGGAACGCCGTTCGGTTCGCCGTAAGCCGCCTCGATGACTCGATGGGTTCGTCCGAGCCGGTCAATCCCGGCGCGACGCACTTCGTCGATCAGTGGATCCTGTCGCGGCTCGCAACGACTATTGCGACGCTCGAAGAGGCGGTCGCGAGCTACCAATTCAACGTCTACGCCGACACGTTGTACGACTTCATTTGGCGCGACCTGTGCGACCGCTATCTCGAAGCGATCAAACCAACCATCGACGAGGATGGCGCTCAGCAGGCTGTGCTCGGAGCGGTGCTCGACGCTTCGCTTCGGCTGATGCATCCGGTATGTCCGTTCATCACCGAGACACTCTGGCCGCACGTCAGCGACGCTCGCTGTGGCGAGATTGCCGGTCTTGAGCTGCCGGCGTCGGAGTTGCTCGCCACGGCGGCCTGGCCCGTCATCGATTCGTCGATGTCGAACGACGCGGTCATTGGCGACTTTGACCGTGCGTATCGACTCATCACCGAAATTCGCACGCTGCGCGCCAAGCAGAACGTGAAGCCAAAGCAACGGATCACGGTCCACGCCCCTGCTCCGGTACTCGAGCTCATCGCTGCCTCGGGTGGCTTGGTCGAGACCCTGTCCGGCGTCGGTGAAGTTGCCGATTCAGCGGGTGACCTCCCGGCGATCTCCTCCCCTGTCGCATTCGAAGGTTCGCAGGTGTTCCTGTCCGGCTTGTCCGACGAGGTCAACCTCGACGACGAACGAGCCCGCCTCGAAGCCGTGATCGAACAGAAGTCGAAGCAGATCGCTGGTTTCAACGGCAAGCTCTCGAACGACGGATACGTCAACGGCGCTCCCGCACATCTCGTGCAGGAGACTCGCGACATGCTCGCTGCCGCGGTTGCCGACCTCGATGCGGCACAAGCATCGTTGGACGGGCTTGGCTAATGACCCGTCAGACAGTTCGAGTCGGCGGCGTTCCGGAACACTTCAACCTGCCATGGCACCTCGCTATTGGCGATGGCCGGTTCGCCGACGTTGGCATCGATGTCGAATGGATCGACTTCCCTGGTGGCACCGGGGCGATCATGGCCGCGCTCGAATCGGGCGAAATCGACATGGCCACCCCGCTTACCGAAGGTGTTGTCACGGCAATTGCGAACGGCAACCCGTCGACGCTTGTATCGATCTGGGTTGATTCGCCCCTCTTGTGGGGCGTTCATGTCGCCGGGACATCGAGCGCTGCGTCGATCTCCGATGTCGGCGGTCAACGCTATGCGATCTCTCGTTTCGGGTCTGGCAGCGAACTTATGAGCCGGGTGATGGCCGAAGAGAACGGCTGGACGGTAACCGACGACAGCTGGGTTGTTGTTGGAGGACTCGATGGAGCGCTCACGGCGCTGCCGAATGGCGAAGCCGAAGTGTTTCTGTGGAACATGTCGATGACCCAGCCCCACGTCGATGACGGAACGTTCAAGCGCGTCGGAGTGTTCCCGACGCCGTGGCCGAGCTTCGCCGTTGCGGCGAGCAATTCGTTCGTTGCCGCAAACCCTGGCGTGGCGGAGACCGTGACCGAAGTGGCGCTGGCTCGGGCGGGCGAGCTCGAGCTCGACGATGGTGCGGCGGCGCTTGTCGCCGAGCGCTACGGCCTTGAGGTTCGCGGTGCTCTCGAGTGGATGACCCAAGTCGAGTGGACCTCGCCAGGCACGGCGCTCGATCAAGACATGATCGAAGCGGTAACAAACCGAATGCGCCAGCTCGGCAGGATCGACTAGGGCTCGAATTGCTCACGAACGATCGAAGTAACCGCGGCTGCATCTTGAGCAGCGTCGCCGGACGACACGATGTCAACGGTCGACCCAGGGCCGCTGACTTCGATCATCCCACCCGCTCGATCGCGATAGATGAAGATTGTCTCGTCATCGGGGCCACCACCACCGTATGTAAATGAGTCGGTCCGTTCTGGACGTGCCCTGCAAGGACCGTTCGATTGCAGCGGCGCATATCCGCGACCGGAAAGCAGCTGGTCTAGGCGTGCGCGCAATTCTCGTTCAAAGTCGACATCGACAGGCAGATGCACACGCTCGTCATGCTCCTGAAGAATTGCGATTCCGGCCCAACCCGCTAGAGCGGGCAACACGACAGCCCACCACCAAAGATCGGTCGCCGCAATTACGACGAAGGACGTCATGGCTGCGGCGACCAGCACAGCCATCACCCTGTAGATGCTCGGAATGATCTGATCCCACATCCAGAACCAGCGATGCACTGGCCACAGCCACAGTGGTGAGCGATCATCAGGCATTTAGATGATCGTCCAGCCGCCGTCGACGAAGAGGGTTTGGCCGGTGACATAGGTGCTGGCTTCGCTTGCGAGGAAGAGCAGGGCTCCGTCGAGCTCGTGCTCTTTTCCGGGACGGCCCATTGGTGCACCGCGTTTGATGAACTCTTGACCGCGTTCGTCGTCGAACATGGCGTCTTGGGTCATTTCCGATTCGAACCAGCCAGGCCCGATCGCGTTTACCCGGATGCCTTTGCGAGCCCATTCGCTCGCGAGTTCGCGGGTGAGTTGAACGAGACCACCTTTTGCGGCGGCGTAACCGGGTAACGGTAACGGTCCGCCTGCGACTCGGCCGAGAACCGATGCGATATTGATGACAGAACCTTGTCGGCCGTTCTCGATCATCCACTTGGCTGAGCGCGCGGCAAGATCATACGGGGCCACGAGGTCGACCTGTAGTTCATGGCGGAATCCTTCAACCGTGTCCTCAACCGCCTTGACGGTGCGACTGATGCCGGCGTTGTTGACGACAACATCGATTGCGCCGAATTGAGACAGTGCGGCTTCGACACAGGCTGGTGCAGCTTCGTCCGTGGCAAAGTCAGCCTGGACCGCCACCGCATTGCTGAGACTGCCGGCCAGGTCTTCAAGCCGATCGAGACGCCGTGCGGCCAACACGAGCGAGGCCCCAGCCGCATCACACACCCGAGCGAATCGAGCACCCAGGCCCGACGAGGCCCCGGTGAGGATGACGACCTTTCCGTCGAGGCGAAACGTGGACAGCGGATCGATCATCGCCAGACAGTACCCGAAGATTTGTACAGAAAAAGGAACCTCACAGGTACCAAATCCTGTACAAATCTCAGTCGCTGGTTTTGTGAGCGATCGCGCTCGCTCAGCCTGCAGAATCGCTCACAAATCTTTGGGTGGGGTGCTGAGGTGGGCTTTTAGGAAGTCTCGCTGGAGGTGCAGGAGGTTCTCGGCCACTTGTTCTTGTGGGGTCATGTGGGTGACGCCGCTCAGTGGCAGCACTTCGTGGGGGCGGCCGGCTTCGAGCAACGCTTGAGAGAGGACCAGGGTGTGTGCGGCGACGACGTTGTCGTCGGCGAGCCCGTGGATCAGCATCAGGGGGCGCCCGAGGTTTGGCGCGTCGCTGAGCAGGCTGCTCCGCTCGTAGTTGGCGGGTTCGCTTCCGGGGTGACCGATGTAGCGCTCGGTGTAGTGCGTGTCGTACAGCGCCCAGTCCGTAACGGGCGCACCGGCAACTGCAGCGTGCACCGCGTCGGGTCGACGCATCACGGCGAGTGCGGCCAGGTAGCCGCCGAAGGACCAGCCGCGGATGCCGACCCGGCTCAGATCGAGCGACGGCTCGATCTCGGCCAGCGCATGTAGAGCGTCGATCTGATCGTCGAGGACCTTGGTGGCAAAGTCGCCTTGAATCTCTCGCTCGAACGCGGGACCACGCCCCGGCGTGCCACGACCATCGATGACGACAACCGCAAAGCCCTGTTCGGCAAACCACTGCGATGTCGCAAACGCGTTTCGGGCCCGCAGTACACGCTGGGCGTGCGGCCCGCCGTAGGGGTCGAGCAACACTGGCAGGGGCGAGCCGTCATGTCCGTCGGGAAGGCATACGGCGAGATTGATCGACCGTTCGCCAACCGTATGGAAGGTCGGAGTGCAGGGAAAGCCCGGGGACGACGCGAAGGATTCGATCTGTGTTGTGGTGCCGTCGTTCCAGCGGATTTCGTACGTGGAGTCTCCGTTTGGTCGTGCAGTGGTGATGGCGAGCGTGCCCGCACCGAGCACTCCGTTGGCGAAGTGGCCGGGCTCGGTCAGCATCTCGACGGAGCCATCCTCGGCAACTCGAACCACTACCGAGTCGGTGGCGTCGGTCGTGACCGTTGCGTAGATGGCCCCATCGTGAACGCCGAGCAACGAGCGCACCTGTACGTCGCCGAGGTCGAGCGAAACGCCATCGATGCTGATCGTTCGGTTGCCATCATCGACCACCATCAACAGGCCACGGTCGCTGTGGTGTGGTGTGTTCGGTTGCAGCTCAACCCAATGTTCGTCGGTGATTCGTTGAACCTCGGTTGCTGATCCGGTTTCGGGATCGATGTCGAGAATAACGAGCGTGCGCTGGTCGCGGGTTTGCACCGTGCACAGCAAACGTTCTCCCCATTGCACGTCGGCCAGGTACTCGAACTCGCCCTGTTGCCAGTCGACCTCGATCTGGGGACCGGTATCGACATCGACGATCCAGAGTTGGACGATTGCATTGGCGGTGCCAGCGGCGGGATACCGAATCTGGCGTGGCGTTGCGGAGGGGTCCTCCGGCGATGAGATCCACCACTGCTCAACCGGTGAGGTGTCTACCCGGCACGCAGCGACGCGTTGCCCGTCGGGGTCCCACCAATACCCTCGGCCGCGCCCCATTTCCTCAGCGGCGACGAACTCGGCCGTCCCCCACGAGATCGTGTCCCCCGGCTCATCGGTGCCCGGGACGACCCGGTCGGTTACGCCATCGGTGATCCGAAGTTGCGCGCCGCTCGCATATGCGACGCGGTCGGTGCCCGGCTCTGCGAGGGGATCGAAGGCGCCACCGTCGGTCGTCAGTTCTTGCGAGTCGCCGGTTGCGACGTCGACGCGGTGAAGGGCACCGCCGAGGGCGAACACGACTTCGGCGCCACCGTCAACTGGAGCGTAGGAGACGACGCCGGATGCTTGCTCACGCATCCGTTCTCGGCGGGCCTTCTCGGCGTCGGTGAGCGTTTCGTCCCCTTCGCCGGCGGCATCGAATACCGGTCTGGGGTCCTCGCCAGAACGGACGGACCACAAGCTTGTGCGTGCGTCCTCGGGGCCCGATGATCGGAGAAAGAGCGCTGATTGGCCATCGTTCGCAATGGAAAAGGATCGTGGAGCGCCGAGCGTGAATCGACGCGTCGTTGCAAAACGGCGAGGAAACGAGGCGACATTTGGGGAGGGTGACGATTTACTCACCCCATCATCTTGGCCCGAAGCACGACTATGACCGATGATGGAGCCGTGAGCACAGAGATTCAGGTCGACGACGAGACACGAGCAGCACTTCTGCTCTTCAACGAACGTGTAGAGGCAAGCGCTGCTGAAGAGCGCGCCGCCAAGCGCGTTGCTAAGGCTGAGCGGGCCAAGGACGAGGCTGCTGCTGTTGTGCGCAAGCTCGCCGACAACCCGAATGCATCGGCTGAGGACAAGGCTGAGGCCGAGACGGCGTACAAAGCTGCGGTCGACAACTTCCAGGCGATCAAGGCCGATCCAATGGCTGGTATGGACCAGCCAAAGAAGGCTGCACCCGCCGAGGACGCCAGCCCGGACGAAGCAAGCGCTGCGGAAGAACCAGCGCCTGCACCCGCCGAGGACGCCAGCCCGGACGAAGCAAGCGCTGCGGAAGAACCAGCACCTGCAGAGGTTTCTGCCGATGAAGAGCCAGCCGGTGCATCCGAGGCGGCCGCCGAGAGCGAATAGCTCTACATATGGGAGCACACATCACCGGGTCGGGCGTCTCGTTGCCTCCGGCGATCGTGACCAACGATGACCTCGCCACCATCATGGATACCTCCGATGAGTGGATCGCGAAACGTAGTGGCGTCCGCCAACGCCACATCGCCGCCCCTGGTGTGGGTTCGGCACAGCTCGGAGCCGAAGCCGTAACCGCAGCGCTCGACAACGCCGGAATCGACCCGAGCAGTGTCGACGCGATCGTGTCGGCAACGATGACCCCGGACCATTACGCACCCGGCAATGCACCGCTCATTCAGGATCGAGCCGGACTCGGATCGATCGCCGCGTTCGAAATCCGCCAGCAATGTGGTGGGTTTCTCTATGGCCTCGACATGGCCGACATGCTGATCGCGACCGAACGAGCCGAGACCGTTGTGGTCGTCGGCGCAGAAGCACATCGGGGCTACATGCCATACGGCGACAGCCTCGATATCTTGCTCGGCACCTCGACCGCCGAGCCGACCCCCGAGGACACCGAACGGGCCAACGAGTCACGGGCATGGAGCGTGTTGTTTGGCGATGCCGGCGCCGCCATGGTCCTACAGCCGGGCACACCTGAGACCGGTGTTCTTGGTTCGACCTTGCACAGCGATGGCAGTCTGTTCGATTTGATCCACGTGCCGGCTCCGGGCTTTGTGCACACCTATTGGTCGACCACCGAGCAGATCGACGCAGGCCTGCACAACCCGCAGATGAACGGCGCCGAGCTCTTTCGCCAAGCGGTTCGGCTTATGCCCGACTCGGTTCGGACGGTTCTCGACCGCACCGGATACTCCCTCGACGATGTCGAGCTGATCATTGCTCATCAGGCCAACCAGCGCATCCTCGACGGCATTGCCAAACAGCTGGGCGTGGCCCCAGGAATCGTTGCGTCGAACATCGCAATGTACGGCAACACTACGGCTGCAACGTTGCCGCTGTTGTTCCATGATTGCAAAAACGACGGCAGGGTGTCCGAAGACACCCTGCTCGCGTTTACTGCGTTTGGCGCAGGCGCCCATTGGGGTGCTCTGCTGTACCGGGAACCGGCGACTACTGCTGCTTCTTGACGACGTAGGTATCGGCGAGCCGATCCATCACCGTCCGGTGCTCGGGGTCGGAGAACAAAAAGATCAGCGACACGAAATTCAAGATGCCCTGAACAACGAGCGTGATGAACGTGCCCAAGATCGGAATGACCCGCGTGAGATCGAGGATGTGGTTCGCGCTTCGCACAATGCCCGTCGGGGTACCGAGGGGCTCGGTGCCGTCACTCTTCACGATCCGAAGACCCAGCACGAGCTTGCCAACACCACCGCTCAAGAACGTGTTCATGGCCGTGTGATACACCGCGATGATCAGCGCTCCGGCAAACGCTAGCCCCAACGAGATGTCCGGGGAGAACGAGAAGCTGTCGCTCGCGCCGGCTTCGAAGCTTGCTTGGAACGTCTGGATACCGCCGAAGGGCAAGCTGATCAAGGCGACCAAGATGCCATCGATGAATCCCGCAGCAATTCGCAGCCACGGATCTGCGAGCTCGCGACCGTTGGCCAATAGCCCGGCGCCGGGCGCCACATATCCGGCTTGTTGCTGAGCGCCTTGGACCTGCGGTCCGCCGACCCACTTCTCGCCATCCCACCATCGAACGGTTCCTGGAGGGTCGCCTTGTGCTGGATACCAGCCTGGAGGCTGCGATACACCACTCATATTCCTCACCACTTTCTTGGCGGTCTACCCGCCGGTCAGTGCTCAGAGCGTATTCGAACGCACGCGTCAAAAGGCTGACAACAAGCCGTACTCTGTGATTGTGCCTGCCATTCCCTACGAGCTGCATCAGATCCCCGAGTTGGATCGACCCATCTTTGTGATGGCGTTCAAGGGCCTGTTCGATATGGGCGAGGCTGCAACCGGTGCGGTCGACTGGTTGTCGATGACCCACAGCGGCACGGCTGCTGCGTCGATCGACCCAGAAACGCTGTTCGACTTTCAAGAGGTCCGACCGCAGGTGCGCTTGGGCGTGAATGGCAACCGCGAGATTTTGTGGCCAACGAACAACGTTGTGTGGGCCAAGACGCCCGAAGGTTCCCGAGATCTCGTCTTGTTGAGCGGGGTCGAGCCGAACTTGCGGTGGCGTTCGTTTTGCCAGACGCTCATCGAGCTGATCGAGGCCACCGGAACCGAGTTGGTCGTCACCCTTGGGTCGGCGCTTGCAATGGTTCCCCACACGCGTTCGTTCCCAGTGACAGCATCGACGGGCGACGTGGAGCTCGCAACGACGCTCGGCGTTGGCCGGCCAACATATGAAGGTCCCACGGGTCTCGTTGGGTCGCTACACCAAGAGCTGCACAGCCACGATGTTGCGACCATGTCGCTTCGGGTGAGCGTCCCGCACTACGTACCGGGAAGCCCATCGCCAAAAGCCACGGCGGCGTTGCTCGCAAACCTCGAACAGATCTGTGGTGTCCCGACTGAACATGCGGGTCTCGCCGATGAGATTCGAGACTGGGAGTCGCGGGTACATCGGGCGCTCAACGACGACAGCGACGTGAAGGCGTACGTCGAAGACCTCGAGCAAAAGATCGACGACGAGCCCGAGATGATCTACGACGCCGGCAATATGGCAGATGAGATCGAGTCGTTCCTCCGGAATCGCTCCGATGAGGCATAGGCGAGAGTCGTAACAATCCTGATCGGACGCGGTCGATGAAATCTGGCAGCATTTGTCGGTGAATCTGACGACGGTGCTTCTGATCTGCGCCATTGCCGCGGGTCTGCTCGGGGGTATCGCTGCGCGATACCGCCGATGGGGAACGGATCTCACCGACATCATCACGGCGTTCCTTGTCGCCGGGCTGTTTACGACGGTTGAGATCGTGGTGCTGGTGTTGGTCGCTGGCCTCGACTTCTTCGGCATTATCCACGTCTTGTACCTGGCGATCGTCGTCGCGTTCCCCGTCGGCGTTGCGTGGATCATGATTCCGAATCTGCTCGACGCCGAGCGACGCACGCCGTTTCTCGGCTGGTTACTTCTGCTGGGTGCCGGGGCGTGTGGGCTCGTTGGGTTATGGGCGACTCATGTCGAACCGTTTCGCTTGCAAGTCGACCAGCAGGTGCTGGGGGCGACCGGCAGCACCCAGCCACTCGTCGTGGGCGTAATTGCGGACCTTCAGACCACGTCGATTGGTTCGCACGAGGATGCGGCGCTCGACGCTGTGCTCGCGGGCGACCCCGATCTCGTGGTCATTCCCGGCGACTTGTTCCAGCTGGACGAGTTTGCGTTCGCTGACGTCTCCGGTGAGTT
>CALLAA010000110.1 GCA_938002955.1 uncultured Acidimicrobiales bacterium | reverse complement strand
CAAGACACCGCCGACCTCAACGCCGAAACCTCAGCAGAGTTCAACTCCTTCATCAACGTCTTTGCCTGGATCTTGCGCTCGTTCGCCATCGTTGCGCTGTTCGTGTCGATCTTCATCATCGCCAACACGTTCAACATCGTGATGAGCCAGCGAGTCCGCGAACTCGGACTGCTTCGAGCTGTCGGAGCAACCCCAAAGCAGGTTCGCCGGGCCGTCATGGGCGAAGCGCTCGTGGTTGGCTTCGTCGCCTCGATCATCGGCCTGTTCGTCGGACTCGGGCTGGCCTACGGAGTCGAGGCATTCCTGAACTCACTCGGCGCAGAACTGCCGGACTTCGACAAGGCACTTTCGGTCACCACAGTGCTCATCGGCATGGGCGTTGGAATCGGTGTCACCCTGCTCTCGGCTTGGGTTCCCGCCCGCAAGGCTGGCCTTACATCGCCGGTCACGGCAATCAGTGGCCACGACGCAAGCGCCACGACCGCAGGCACCCGCTCGATCCTCATCGGTGCGCTGCTCACCGTCGGCGGAGCCGCCCTCACCGGCGTCTCGCTGTTCGGCGGCATCGATAGCACCGCCACATTGCTCGGCATGCTCGGTGGCGGAGCGGCACTGTTGTTCGTCGGAATTACGTTGCTGAGCCCACTCGTCGCAGCACCGATCTCTCGGGCTCTGGGGGCGCCGATCGCCAAGATCTACAACCGTCCCGGCGTGCTGGCTAAGGAGAACGCTGCCCGTAACCCAAAGCGCACGGCCACCACGGCTGCAGCGCTCATGATTGGGCTGTCGCTGGTATCGATGGCGTTCGTTGTTGGGCAAACGCTCAAGAACGACCTCAACGAGTTGCTCGAAACCACGGTGCAAGCCGACTACGCAGCGTTCCCGACCGGCAACGGTTTGGTCCCCGAAGCTGCGCTCCTCGAGATGCAGGAATCACCTCACCTCGAGAACGTCGCCGGCATGAAGTACTGGGGAACCGACATCGACGGCATCGGTGCCGAGGTCAGCACGCTGCCGCTCGAACAGATCGACGATGTCGTCAACCTCGACCTCATCGAAGGCAGCTACGCCGACATCGACGACAACTCCCTCGCCATCCGAGACGCGGTTGCCGAAGAGATGCTCGTCGGCATGGGCGACACGGTGTCGGTAGAGCTCGCAGATGGCAGTGCCATCGACATGGAGATCGTCGCCATCTTCACCGACGGCAACATCTTCGAAGGGGTACTCGTCAACGATGCTCGCTGGAACACCATTGGCGACCAGGACAGCTACGACTGGGTGGCGACCTCGATCGCCGAGGGTTCGACCACCGAGCAGGCCGACGCAGCCATGGCGACGGTCGGGGGCAACTTCCCGCAGATCACGGCTCAGTCGGCCGTCGAATATCGCGAGGAGATCAGCGGCGAGGTCGACAACCTGCTCTACATCCTGACCGGCTTCCTCGGGCTCGCAATCCTCATTGCCTTCATCGGCATCGTGAACACCATGGCGCTCTCGATCTTTGAGCGCACCCGTGAGCTTGGCTTGCTTCGAGCCGTCGGAATGACCCGCAACCAGATGCACAAGATGGTCCGTTGGGAGGCAGCAATCGTGTCAGCGGTCGGTGCACTCCTCGGAGCCGTCGTCGGCATCGTGTTCGGCATCCTGGTCGTCGTCGCAACCCCCGACTACGTGCTCAACAACCTTGCTGTGCCATGGCTCTCGCTGGCCTTGCTGGTCATCGTCGCAGCGCTCGCTGGTCTGATCGCAGGCTTCCTGCCAGCCCGCCGAGCCGGAAAGCTCGACGTACTCGACGCCATCAGCGGCTAACAAGCACCCCCCAGCACCCCCGGATCGGTCCAAGTCTCTCGGCTTGGGCAGGTCCGGGGTTTGCTGCGTCTAACCTTGCACTATGCGTTCTTATGAACCGGCAGATGCCGAGGTAGTCCTTGCAATCAACGCCGAATGTGTTCCCGAGGTCGGCGAGATGGACGAAGAAAAGCTCGCCTACTTCGCCGACAACGCGAGCTTTTTCGTGGTGGTCGAGGACGATGATGACAGCCCTCTCGGATTTCTGATCGGGCTCGACAACACCACCGTTGGGTATCCAAGCCCAAACTTTGCCTTCTTCGCCGGCCGCCACGCCGAGTTCGCGTATGTCGACCGGATTGCGATGACCGCTGCGGCTCAGGGGAAAGGCCTTGGCCCCGCCCTCTATAACGCCTTCGAAGCCTGGGCCTATGGACATGGCAAGCGGATACTCGCCGCCGAAGTCAACACGGTTCCCGACAACCCGCACTCGCACCACTTTCATCAGAAGTTTGGCTTTACCGAGGTCGATCGAGCCCGACCCTACGGTCCCGATGAAGAAATCGCGTACTACGAGAAGTGGCTGTAAATCAGTCCAAAAAGATTTTGTAGAAAATCCGCGACAAAAGCGTTCGCTCGGCCGTCCTTGTATCTGTAAGCGCTGCAGGAATCCCGCCTCCTGCAGCGCTTGCGCATTTTTTGTGGTGGCTTCTGAGGCTTTCGCTAGCCGGGAACAACAACGATCTTGGCTCGGGTATGGCCGGTTCCGATCTCCGCCAGTCCTGCAGCAACGTCGTCAACGCCAATGACCCGTTGAATCTCGGGTCGTACTTGGCCGCTCGCCAGCAGTTCGCCGAGAAACGTGAGGTCCTCGGGCACGGGAGAAGCAACGAAGTGGTGAAACGACTGGCCCGACCGCTTGGACGCGAGCCACATGCGGGCGATGTATCGCATGGGATCGAGCCACTTGTTGTCCTTGGGGCCACTCACCGACACATACCGGCCATTGGGCACGAGCACGCTGAGGGTTTCGGCTGGAGATTTGCTGCCAACGTTGTCGAGCAACACGTCGAAACGGGCACCTCCGTCCACGAAACTGTCGACCGTATAGTCGATGACGTCGTCCGCGCCCAGGGCCAACACCATGTCGACGTTGCGGGTGCTGCACACCGCCGTGACGTGGGCGCCGAGTGCCTTGGCGATCTGGACGGCGAAGGTTCCAACTCCACCAGCCGCACCGTTGATGAGCACTCGGTCTCCCGGCTGCACGTTCGCTTGTGTTCGCAGACCCTGAAGTGCTGTTAGGCCGGCCACTGGCGTTGCGCCCGCATCCTGAAACGAGACGGCGTCTGGTTTGGGGACGACGCTCGTTGCCTTGACCGTGAGGTATTCGCCGCAGCCGCCACCTTCGCATTCGCCAAACACCTCATCTCCGAGCGTGATGTTGGTGACTTCAGGTCCGATGCCCACGACGGTGCCTGCAACGTCGGCGCCGGGCACGATGCGCTTCGGCGTGCGGAGACCGTTCATGAGACGAAGTGCGTACGGCGTGCCGCTCAGGAAGTGCCAGTCGAGTGCATTGAGCGATGAGGCTTCGACCTTGACGAGGAGCTCGCCGGTCGCCGGTTGACGTACGTCGAGTTCCTCGATCGATACAGCATCAGCGGCTCCATAACTCCGCGTAACCGCAGCGGTCATCTTCGCTGGAATGACGTTGTCCTCTGGCGTCTTTGTCGGGCTTATGGGAACGGACATTTGTAACCTCCACGTAGAAACGTACGCTGTACGTTCTATAACGTACAGCGTACGTAGTCAAGGTCATTTCTCCGGAACCCTCAACGAAACGCGTCGAATGCCATCCAAACAAACGCCTCAGCGACAGCCCCTCAGCCGCACAGCAATCGTCTCGGCCGCCATCGACCTCGCCGATCTCGACGGCGTGCAAGGCCTGTCCATGCGCAACCTGGCACGCCGGCTCGGCTTCGAGGTAATGGCGCTCTACAACCACATCGCGAACAAGAACGAACTCTTGTCGATGATGGTCGACACCGTCGCTGAACAGATCGACGAGCCCTCCGGCGTTGAGCCCCTGCAGGCCATCCGAGCCAACGCCATGTCGACGCGAGCGGTTCTCATCAAACATCCGTGGGCTGCTGAGCTCTGGCTCAAACACCTGCCCGGTCCCGCACGTGTTGCTCAGATGGAATTCCTACTCCGAGCCTTCGACGAAAGCGGCCTATCGAAAGACCTCGCACACCACGGGTTCCACGCCATCACCAACCACGTCCATGGCTACACGCTTCAAGAACAAAGCATGACGTTGGGCAGTGACCCCGAAGAGGCTGAAGACGCAATGCACGCATTCATTGCGAGCTTGTCGCCCAACGACCATTCGCACACGATCGCCCACGTCCACCAGCACCTCGACGGATCGACCTCGAGCAGCTTCGAACTCGTGCTCGATCTCATCCTCGACGGGCTCGTCCGTCTCGACGGCCAGTGACCGAGATCGGAACTCGCTAACGGCTCTCGCCGTCGACGCCGACATCGTCGAGGACATCGAGGCTGTCGTTGTGGCTGTGGGTGAATCCGAGCTCACGCTCGATCTGGACTGTTTCGTCTCGCCGAAACGCCAAGATGTACGCACGCCGAAAACCGTCGGTGTTATTGCCGCCGGAACCGTGCATCACCCGTTCGTTGTGCACGGTGACGTCACCACGCTGGATCGGCACGGTCACCACGGCATCGTCGTCGCGAAGCGTGGTGCCGAGCGCATGACTCTCGCCACGACCACCAAAAACCGGTTCGTGGGGTCGAAGGCTCGGTTCATGGTTTGTGGCCGGAACGAACCGCATGCAGCCGTTGTCCACCGTCGAGTCGTCGATGGCCAGCCACAGTGTTGCCGTGTTCGTATCCGGAGTATCGGGCCAATAGGCCATGTCTTGATGCCAGGCAAAAACCGCATCGTCCTTGTACGGCTGCTTCGCCAGCAACTGGTCGTAATCGATGACCATCCGGTCGCCGTGCAGTTGTTGGGCCACCGACGCGGCTCGGCGCTCGAAAATGTTGTCCACCCACGCGGGGTAATACCGGCGAGGCAGCATCACATTGACGATCGAGTAATCCTCGGGGTTCCGGCCATAGTCGCCGGCCATGTCGCAGTAGTCCTTACCTGGGACGTCGATCTCGCGGCGCAAGAACTGGTCGTACACGTCAGACAGTGCGTCGACCTCTTCGGTCGTCAGCAGGCCGCGAAGATGCACGTACCCGTCGGTATGAAATCGTTCGACTTCTTCGGCGGTGACGACGTAGGTATCGCCGTCGATTCGCTCAGTGGTCACGGGTACGCCTCCATTTCGAACGCCCGACAGCCAAGTCAACCACACCGGTGCCCTCGGTAGGCGGCTCTAACGGCTGCGGATCTCGAGCTGCTTGCGATTGGTGATCGTGTAGCGACGATCGGTTTGGCTCAGCCAACCGAGGCGAATGAATGCTGAGATGGCCTTGTTCACACGCTCTCGTGACGCACCGACCATGCCGGATAGCTCTTCCTGGGTGATCGGCAGTGTGAACTCATCAGAGTCGCCAGCGAGCTCGAGCAAACGCTTGGCCGTACGGCCGGTCACGTCGAGGAACACCGAGTCGGCAAGCGCTTCGTCCATCGAACGAAGGCGGCGCGCAAGCATGTCGACGACACGCCACAGCAGATCTGGATGATCCTCGTACACCTTCTTCACCGGCGCGTACGGGATCTCGGCCACCTTCGACGGCTCGAGGGCACGCGCTTCGGCGGAACGACCGAGGCCATCGAACAAGCCCATCTCGCCGAACAGGTCGCCGTCCTCCATGAGGGCCACGACGGACTCGCGTCCGTCGATCGATTTGTTGGCGATCGCTATGCGGCCGCTGATGACGATGTAGAGAGCATCCGGCTCTTGCGCTTCGCTAAAGAGGATGTCGCCGCGCCATAGGGACTTTTCGGTCGCTGCTGCGGCAAGTTCCGATGCGACGGAGTCGTCGACATCGCGGAACAGATCTACTGAGGTGAGAAGTGAGGTTTCAACCATGACATTGCGATACTAGTGACATGAGCCACCCCAACGCCGATTCGATCGAAGACTTGGCCGAATTTGTTTGGACCGTGATCGTCGCCGGCGGGTCCGGACTTCGCTTCGGTAGTCGCAAACAGTTCGCTGATCTGGCCGGCCGGTCGGTCCTACAGCGCTCGGTCGATGCCGCTGCGAGCGTCTCCGAGGGCGTTGTGATCGTGGTTCCCGAAGACACCGTTTCGGACATCGAAGTGACCGCGCGAGCCGACGTTCGCGTCGTCGCTGGCGGACAGACGAGAGCCGAATCGGTCCGCTGCGGGATCGCCGCCGTGCCCGCCGACGCGGCCGTATTGCTCGTGCACGATGCGGCCCGGCCGCTCGCTACCCCCGAGCTCTTCGCCCGAGTGGTCGCAGCCGTGCGCAACGGATCGAACGCCGTGATCCCGGCGGTCGCAGTCGCGGACACCATCCGTCACGTCGACGGCGGAGTGGTCGACCGCAGCCGGTTACTGGCGGTGCAAACACCGCAGGGATTCGACGCAACGACCTTGCGTTCGGCCCACGCATCAGCAGGTGAGGCCACCGACGACGCCACATTGGTGGAAGCCAGCGGACATTTGGTCGAAACCATCGATGGCGAAGCGGAGAACCGTAAGCTCACCGAACCAACCGATCTCGTCACCGCAACCGCGCTGATCGAACACCGCAAGGTCGCCTCGTCATGACCACTACCGAAGAGCCAACGTACGGATCGCCGTCGATTCGCGTGGGGCAGGGCTTCGACATCCACCCGTTCTCCGACGACCCCGGCCGTCCAATGGTTCTCGGCGGAGTCACCTTCACCGACGCTGGCCCAGGGCTGCATGGTCATAGCGACGCCGACGTCATCGCACACGCGGTCACCGATGCGGTGCTCGGAGCCGCCGGACTCGGAGACATTGGATCGCACTTTCCCGATACCGACCCTGCGCTCGCCGGCGCCGACAGCATCGAACTCCTGCGGTCCGCAGCTGCGAGCGTGCGCGCTGCTGGCTGGGAGCCCCAGAACGCTGACTGCTCGGTCGTGCTCGACGCGCCGAAGCTCGCCCCGAATCGTGATGCCATGCAGCAACGTCTGTCAGAAGCGCTCGGTGCTCCCGTCACCGTCAAGGGCAAGCGACCCGAGGGAATCGGTGCACTCGGTCGTCATGAGGGCATCGCGTGTTGGGCAGTTGCACTGGTCGCACGAACTTCGTGACCAACACCGCTGCATCCACAACACGAAAATTCGGCCCGTTCCTCGTCTACAAAATCCGAGACCCAAAGCAACGCCGAATCTCGAACCTGCTCGTTGGATTGGTGATCTTCGGGTTCGCGCTCGGCCTCTCCGTCGAAGCGAGCCTCGGCGTCAACCCGTGGACCGTGTTCCACGGCGGCCTCGCAATCCATACGCCGCTCACGATCGGTGCAGCTGTCCTCGTCGTCGGCCTCGTGCTCGTCATGAGCTTTCCGGCCATGCGCGAGCCAATCGGTATCGGCACGTTGCTCAACGTTGCGGTCATCGGCCCGGTCATGGACCTGACGATCTTCATCGTCCCCGATCTCACCTCGCTTCCCGTCCGGATCCTTGCGCTCGCTGTAGCGCCGATACTCATCGGTGTTGGTTCCGGGTTCTACATCGGTGCCGGTCTCGGGCCCGGACCGCGCGATGGGATCATGACATTCCTGCAAGGTCGGGGACTCCCCGTCTGGCTCGCTCGCAGCAGCATCGAATTCACCGCGTTGATCTTCGGCGCCATTCTTGGTGGCGACGTCGGCTGGGGAACGATCTGGATGGCTGGCTCGGTCGGGTTCTGGGTGCAGCTGTTCCTCGCTCGCTTGCGAATCGACCCAGCGCCCATCAAAGCGGCGTAGCGGTGTGACCACCGACCGTGAGTGGTCCGTCACTGCGCCTTGTCGGAGTTCGTCGGCGCTCGCTAGCGTCTAGCTGTCTCAACGGCGGACTAGATATCGAGGCGCTGAAAGGTACCCATGCTTACTCGAATCAAAGCGGTGCTCCTCGCAACCCTGACCCTGTCATTGGCCGCGGTGTTCCTCAGCCCAACAGCGAACGCACAAACCGTCGCTACCTGCGCTGGTCAGCAAGCGACGATCGTTGGCACCACGGGTGACGATGTCCTCCGGGGAACACCTCGCAAGGACGTCATTGTCGGTAACGGCGGCAACGACCAGATCTTTGGAGCAGCCGGAAACGACGTCATTTGCGGTAACGCCGGCAACGACTACATCCAGGGCGGCCCCGGCGCCGACCTGATCATCGGCGGCTACGGCAACGACCGCATTATCGGCGGCGACGGCCACGACGACCTTCGCGGTGGCCGCGGGGACGACTACATCAGCGGCAAGTCCGGACGCGATCGCATCACCGGCGAACAAGGCGCCGATCGCATTGCGGGCAACCTCGGTGCCGACACGTGCACGGTCCAAAACATCGACACCCAGATCACCAGTTGCGAGGCGGGCAACTCGACGACCGTCGCCGGCGTCGGCGACGCTGTTGCTCGTCCCACGATTCCGGACACGTTCTCGGTAGCCCGCTACTGCTTTGCCGGGTCGCGCACCCGCTGCGACGACTACTACGTTGCTCGAGTCGATCTCAACGGCGCAGGTTCGTTCGATGCTCTCGGAATTCGCGCCTTTGACGCCCAGGGCAACACGATCGCCACGTACTCGGGCGTCGGCGATACCTACGGCGGCGCGTTCATGTTCCGCGGCAAGCCCGCGGCGATCGAGGTAGACAGCGGCGGCGGCGTCTGGTCGATCTCGTTCGTGAACCGCACCGGCCTTCCGCTGAAGCGTGCAGCGACCCGAGGCGTCGGAAACGAGGTCTACCGTGTGTCGAACCAGGTCAAGAACTTCACCGAAAGCACCGCCACCTGGGACGGCTACGGAAACTTCGCCGTGATCGGCGTTTCGCCAACCCGCGGTCGCGACCTCATGATCAACGAAGTTCGCTTCGCCGGTGGATCAACACCACCGTTCACCGCCACATCGACCGCCCAATCCGGCATCACCGTCGTGCAGGTTCTCTCGAACTCGGGAACCTGGTCGGTGCGGCTCGGTTCGTAGTCATCCTCGATGGCGAAGGGACGCAACCAAGGCGGCCGCCGAAGCAGCGGCGGGCCATCGGGACAACCTCGTCGCGGCGGTAAGCCTCAACGCGGACCGCAACGCCAGAACCGCAAGCCAGGGCAACGAGGCACAACGCCGCTCGGACGCGAGGAGGGCCCGGCTGGGTCGGCCGGCGAAGGGCGACGGCACAAGGGTCCAGGCGGTGATCGAATCGAAGGACGTCAGGCGGTTCGCGAACTGCTGCTCGCCGACAAGCGCAAGGTCCGCGAGATCGTCATGCAAAGCGGACTCGACCCCGCGCCGATCCTCGAAGACATCGAGATGCTCGCGAGCGACCAACGGATCAACATTCGCGAGGTCGGACGAGGAGCCTTCGACGCACTCTCCGACACCGAGAGCGCCCAAGGTGTGCTCGCCGAAGCAGAGCCCCTGCCGACGGTCGATATCGAGGACATGGTGGACGGGCCGAACCCGTTTCTGATCATGGTCGATGGGTTGACCGACCCCCACAATCTCGGGGCGATCTTCCGTTCGGCCGACGCCGCCGGTGTCACCGGGCTCATCCTGCCTCGGCACCGTTCAGCTCGGATCTCGGCAACCGTTGCAAAGACCGCAGCTGGTGCGATCGAACATGTACCGATCGCGAATGTGCCCGGCGTTCCCGCTGCGATTCAGACCCTGCAAAAGCACAACGTGTGGGTCATTGGCCTCGACGAGGGCGGCACCCGTTCCATCTTCGATCTCGATCTCGCCGACCAGCCAATGTGTCTGGTCCTCGGCGCTGAGGGCCCCGGCCTCTCGCGGCTGACCAGGGAGCGGTGCGACGAACTCGTCTCGATCCCGATGCAGGGTGCGGTCGCCTCGCTGAACGTATCGGCCGCCGCCACGGTGGCCATGTTCGACGTCGCTCGTCGACGCCTTGGGTTGGGCCAGGCCTAGTGCTTCGGGCCGGCGTCATCTCGCTACACACCTCCCCGCTGACGCAAGCGGGCTCTGGTGACAGTGGCGGAATGAACGTCTACATACGAGAGTTCGTCTCATCGCTCACCCAGGCCGGTGTGGCCTGCGACGTGTTCGTCCGTCGCTGGGCCGAGGAACTCGAGCCAATCGTGGAGGTCGAACCCGGCTTTCGGGTGATTCACGTGCCCGCCGGGCCGTGCGACCTGTCCAAGGAAGAACTGCCCGGCATCGTCGACGAGTTCACCGAGTGGTTGCAGGCCTGGCTGCTCGACAACCCGGTCGATGTACTGCACGCGAACTATTGGCTCTCGGGCGTTGTCGGACACCGTCTCAAACACCCACTCGAATTGCCGCTCGTCACCACCTTCCACACCCTTGCCCGGGTGAAGGCCGAAATGGGTGATCACGAACCCGGCGAACGAATCGAGGCCGAGGCCAAGGTCGTGGCGTGTTCCGACGTGCTCGTCGCCAACGCCGAAGAAGAGCGTCGACAACTCATCGAGCTGTACAACGCACACCCCGATCGCGTCGAGATCGTGGCACCGGGTGTCGACCGAGCGTTCTTCGCTCCTGGTAACTCCGCGGGTGCTCGCGAAGCAATCGGGTATGACGGCGGTCCACTCGCCCTATTCGTCGGACGGATTCAGCCGTTGAAGGGCGTCGACATCGCCGTGCAGGCGCTTGCCCAACTCGACGACCAAACGGCCACGCTGATGATCGTGGGCGGCGCCAGCGGCCAAGAAGGCGACCTCGAGGTCGCCCGGATCATGACCATGATCGACGACCTTGACCTTCGTGACCGCGTGATCTTCGTCGAGCCACAACCGCACTATGCGCTGTCGACGTACTACCGAGCAGCCGACGTGCTGGTGATGCCCAGCCGGTCCGAATCGTTCGGCCTGGTGGCACTCGAAGCAGCCTCGTGTGGGGTGCCCGTCGTAGCTGCAGCGGTCGGAGGCCTCCGGACGCTCGTGCAGGATGGGGTCACCGGCTATCTCATCGACGATCGCGAACCCGCCGATTACGCCGCCGCGATCAACAAGATTCTGGGCGACCGCGAGCACGCAACTGCGCTCGGCGCCGCGGCGGCGGTGACGGCAAGCCGCTATCCCTGGTCTGGCCTCGCTGGTCGGCTGCGACGCATGTACATCGATCTTGTTGAGGCCAACGCGCTCGTCGAGTGTTAGTAGCCTCTCGGCATGGACGAGTTTGCACCGCCAACCGCAGAGGAACGAGCAACTGCGATCACCACGCTGACGACCTGGCTTGACGGCCTCGAAGAGAATCCGGTTGTCGCCGCTGTCGTCGAAGACGTCGAGTCTCCAAAGGACCGATGGTTTGTTCGGGTCAACGGTGAGGCCAAAGACGTGTACTCGGTCTGGTTCGACCTTGGACAACGAACCCTTGCCTATGAGACGTATGTGATGCCCGCTCCCGAGGAGAACCATGGGGCCTTCTATGAGCAGCTGCTCGTGCGCAACGATTCGTTTCGTGACTTGGCGTTCACGATCGGCGAAGAGCACGCAATCTTCTTGAAGGGCCGAATCGACCTGATGGAGGTGTCCCATGCCGCCCTCGATCGGATTCTCGGCTCGGTGTATGCGGCCGTCGAGCTCTGCTTCCGACCTGCACTCAAGATTGGGTTTGCATCGCGTTTTGCAGATGATGCGGACAAAAAGTGACAAGACCTGCTGATGGCCAACTTCCCCGAAGGCCATCTAACAGGTCCTGTTAATTACCTAGAATACATGAAATGCATCGAAAAGCAACTCGGCCGCCCCGCAGGCTTCGCCGTTCGGTATCTGGGCATATGATCGGTCCATGAAGCTTCAAATCGTTGGTGGAGGAAAGATGGGGGAGGCGCTGCTCGGCGGCGTCTTGTCCAGTGGTTGGGCCGCAGCATCGGAGGTCGCTGTCGTTGAACTCAACGACGACCGACGAGGTGAACTCGCCGCGACCTATCCGGGTCTAACCGTCGGCGATACCGTCCACGATGGTGTGGACGCACTCATTGCGGTTAAGCCGCAATACGTTCTCGAGGTCGCTTCCGCTCTGGGATTGGCCGGAGCATCCCGGCTGCTGTCGGTCGCTGCCGGGGTGACGATTCCGAACATGGAGGCCGCAGCCCCCAACGCTCGCGTCGTTCGCTGCATGCCGAACACGCCAGCGCTCGTGGGTCAAGGAGCCTCGGCTATCGCTGGCGGAGCGCTTACCACCGACGCAGACATGGAGTGGGCCGAATCGATCCTCGGTGCCGTCGGCATGGTGGTTCGGGTTGCCGAATCAGACCTTGACGCTGTCACCGGTGTCAGTGGCAGCGGGCCCGCCTACGTGTTCCATCTCGCCGAAGGCCTCATCGCTGCTGGCATCGCCCACGGACTGACCCCCGATATCGCCGACGCGTTGGCGCGCCAAACGCTTCTCGGGGCCGCCACGTTGCTGAGCGAATCCGGCGAGGACCCAGCGATCCTGCGTCAGAACGTCACGTCGCCGGGGGGCACCACGGCGGCAGGGTTGGCCGTGTTTGCCGATGCCGACTTCTTGGGTTTGGTCGAGTCGGTTGTGGGAGCTGCAGTCGCTCGCTCGATCGAGCTCGGCGCCTCCTAGCAGATCGTCTCCTCGCCCTGGAAATTTGCTCGAAAACCATGTCTCTACGCGCGAACATTCGCGCCCAGTGCGCGAACTGCAGACTTTTTTCGTTCCGCATTTGCGTTCCGCTCACGAACGAATAAGTTCAGGTTCGCAAGCGGAGAAGGGGCCAACCAACGTGAGCCAACTCGACGAACGTCGACACTTCATGACAGTCGCAGAAGTGGCACAACTAATGCGAGTGAGCACCATGACGGTGTATCGACTCATCAAGGCAGGAGAGCTTTCTGCCATTCGGGTCGGGCGGTCCTACCGCCTGCGCCCAGACGATGTCGACCGCTACCTCGGAGATCGTTATACCGAGGCTGGTTAGGTTGCGAGTGCGCTAACGATGGCGCCTGTTTGTATTTGAAGGTCGGGCCCCGAGGGTCCGGCCTTCTTTCTTTTCTTCGTCGCGCGGCCGTAGCCTGACGTCGTGCGTTATGACACCATCTCGTTTCTCTCGGACTTTGGCCACCAAGACGAATTCGTCGGCGTTGTTCACTCCGTTATCCGATCGATCGCACCAGAGGCTGCGGTCATCGACATCACCCACGGCATCGCCGCCCACGATGTTCGAGCCGGGGCGCTCGCCCTCGCCCGGTCGGCCCAATACCTGTGCCCGGGCGTCGTGCTCGCCGTGGTCGATCCTGGCGTCGGGACCGAGCGACGAGCTGTTGCCGTCGAAGTCGGCGACGGAATATCGGTGCTGGTCGGCCCAGACAACGGCGTTCTCGCCTCGGCGGTCGCCCTCGTTGGCGGCGCGACCCGAGCTGTTGAGCTTGCAAATCCCGACTACCAACTACCACGGCTCGGAAGCACCTTCGATGGTCGCGACGTCTTTGCTCCAGCCGCCGCTCACCTGTCGATGGGTGTCGACCTCGCCGACCTCGGCCCCGCAATCGAACCGACATCGCTCATTCCAGGGTTGCTTCCCGTCATCGACATTGAAGACGGCGGGCTGGTTGTCGAGGTGCTGTGGGTTGATCACTTCGGGAACGTGCAACTCAACATCGGACCCGACGACCTGGCCGACTGGGGCGACCCGTTCTCCCTCGTCATCAAGGATCGCCGCGAGACCATCGCTGTTCGGCCTGCCTACCGATCGCTTCAGACCGGCGAGGTCGGGGCGATCCTCGACTCTTCGGGCCTGATGTCGCTCGCCGTGAACGGTGGATCGGCCGCCGAGTACCTCGGTGTTGGCGCAAGCGAAGAACTTCGCATCGAGAAGTTGGATGGCCCCCAAGGCACGTCCACGCCAGTCACGCTTGGCCGAGGGAGCTGACATGCGACCAATGGTCACGCTCACCATCGTCTTGCTGCTGCTCGTCATCTTGGGCGCAGCGGTGACCCAATTCGTCTTCCTTGCGAATTAGCCGCTGACCGGCGTTATGGGCCGGTGATCAAGAGTGCGTCGATCAGCACGCTTGCCCGTTCCTCAAGAACCGCCACTGGTTGTCGAGTTCGAGCGGGAACCCCAAGGGCCCGCTCGTCCGCTGGTTCCTCATTCGCAGTCGATGACCGATCTGGAGAACCGCCGTCGTTCGTCGTGTCCGTGTCCGGCGCTGCCGTCGTTGGGGTGGCCGATGGGGCCGACGTGGTCGCTGGGCTTGCCGTCGTTGCCGGCGCCTGCGTCGTCGTTGGCGCAGCAGTTGTCGTCGTCGGCGCTGCGGTCGTTGTTGGCGACGCGCCCTGCAGCTTCATGAACCGATGTGTGGTGAACATTCGGTTGCCGTCCCACACCACACCGACGCCGATGTGCGTGAACTCGGGATCGACGATGTTCGCGTAGTGGCCCGGTGACGCAATGAAGGCGGACATAACCGAACCAACATCGGGTCCGGTGCCGACGTTCTCGCCGAGCTTCGCCCAAGGATGCGTGACGCCTGCGCTGATCGGGCTTGCATGGCAGATGTAGTTATCTGCGCCGCAGGCACCGTCGCGCATCGAACCAGCCCAGCCTCGGGCGAGGTTGGTGAGTTGTACATCTGGAAGCAGTGCCGGCAAGCCCACCTGTGCTCGGGCGGCGTTTACCTGGTTGATAAACGCGGCTTCCTCAGAAGCGGACGCACCTGCAGGTGCAGGGGAGAGTACGGCCAGCACGAGAACCCACACGGCGAGCATGCCGGTGAGGCGATGTGCCAGGCGAAGCCGCAGCGAAACGTCGGGAGTAGTAGTCACAAATGAAGCTTCGGATGGCAAACACCCCAACCTTAAGTGGGACAAACGAACCATCTCACCACAGAGAGTGATATCAAGGTCTCGCAGTGAGGGGTTCTGGTGATGCGCTTGTGCGCCGGTGCACAAGCGGTACCGTGGGGCCTGTGGACATGGCGCGCGAAATACCAGACGCAACAGTGGCGCGTCTTCCGATCTACCGACGATCGCTCGTAGAGCTCGCGTCTACCGGCGCCGAAATGGTCAGTTCGGCAGCACTCGCCGACCTCGCTGGCGTCAATGCAGCAAAGGTACGCAAGGACCTCAGCTACCTCGGGACCTACGGGGTTCGCGGCGTCGGATATGACGTGAAGTTCCTGCTTCGCCAGATCGGCGATGCGCTCGGTCTCGATATTGAGACACCGGTTGTCATCGTCGGTATGGGAAATCTGGGACAGGCGCTCGCGCACTACGGAGGCTTCTCCAGCCGCGGCTTCCCAATCGTTGCGTTGGTCGATGCATCCGACGCCAAAGTCGGCGAAGTCGTCGACGGCATCACCATTTCACATATCGATGACCTCGCAGCCATCGTCGATGAACACGCAATCGCCGTCGGCATCATCGCAACACCAGCCGAAGCAGCCCAAGCCGTGGCAGATGCACTCGTGGCGGCGGGTGTTCGCTCGATACTGAGTTTTGCGCCGAGCGTGCTGCACGTTCCCGAAACCGTGCCACTTCGCAAAGTTGACCTCGCAACCGAACTCCAGATCCTCGGCTACTACCAACAACGCGAATCACCAGCCGAAGGCGGAAACACCGACAAGTCGGCCTAGCGCCGACCGCCTGACAACAGGCCAAAATTGTCATCAAGGGCCCTCGGGTCAGCTCCGAAACTGTTGGGGATGCGTTTTCTGGCTGTGCTCACAGTGCTATTCGGCGTGCTCGTAACGGGCGTAGCGACCGCTGGCGCGCAGGTCGACGGACTGTCATACGCAGAGGACACCGTCTTTACGATCACCGAGGACGGGGTGCAGGTGGTCACCGAGGCGGTCATGACCAACACGTCTCGAGAACGCCGCAGCGGAAACACGATCTATTACTCGTACTTCGACACCTACATCGTCATCGTGCCCATCGGCGCCGAAGACCTTCGGATCACGAGCCGAGGGAGCACGCTGTCGAGCACCGGTGAAGCGGTCGACGAAGACTTCGAGATACGAACCGTTCGACTGCCCTCGGAGCTCCGTTCCGGCCAAAGCCGCAGCTTCACGGTCAGCTACACACTCCCACGCGGCGAGATTCGCGACGATGGCCTCTTCTTCTCCAATCCTGCGTTCCACGCCTTCCCGCTGTGGTCGTTCTCCGACCCTGGTACGGGTTCGTTGTTGTTGCGGGTTCCCGAAGAGGCCGACCTCAATGAGTTCGGCGGGCTGCTTCGGCGTACCGGGCTGAACGACGACTACATCGAATGGGCGCCGCGGGATTTCGCCCGCCCCGAAGACCTGTTCGCCTACGTCACGGTGACCGTCGACGATGAACTCGAAGCAACCACATTCAGCGTGGCCGGCCAATCGATCGAACTCCACAGCTGGCCCGGCGATGCTGCGTGGGCAACGTTCGCGAAGGAGACGATCAGCGTCGGCCTCCCCGAGCTCGAGTCGCTCATCGGCCTGCCAATTCCCGACCAGGACACACTCGAGATCACCGAGTCGGTAACCCCGTACTTCTATGGCTACGGCGGTTGGTACAACCCGGCCGACACCTCGATCGAGATCGGGAACGAACTCGATCAGACGGTGATGATGCACGAACTCACCCATGCGTGGTTCAATCGAGACCTCTTCGTGGAGCGATGGGTATCTGAAGGGCTCGCCGAGGAGTACACCTGGCGGGCCATGAACGAACTTGGCTGGGACCTCGAACGGTTGCCCGGAATACCCAACACTCAGAGTCCCGCCGCGACGCCGCTGCTCGGGTGGGGTCGCAACGGTGTTGGTGGGGTCAGCGATGAAACCTTCCTCGCTCAGGAGGCGTACGGATACGACACTGCGTGGTACGTGATGCACGAGCTCTACAACCTGCTCGACCGCGACGGGATGCAGCAGGTCATCGCTGCGGCAGATGCGCACACGACCGCGTATCCGGGCGACGACGAAACCGAACTCACGAACAAGCCAAACGACTGGCGTCGACTGTTCGACCTGGCCGCAATGCACGTCGATGCCGAGGATGAGGCCAAGATCGAAGCGCTCTTCGTCGACTACGTTCTCGGCGAATCGCACATCGAACAGCTCGAGCGTCGCCGGGAGGTGCGGGATCGCTACGACCAGTTCGTTTCCCAAGATCTCGCGTGGCGAATCCCCGACGACCTGCGATCGGCGCTCGAAGCGTGGCGGTTCGACACCGCCGTTGCACTCCTCGACGACGCCGAGGCGGTTCAGGACCGATATCGCGACGTCGCCGACGCGACCGCTAGCGCCAACCTCGAACTGTCCAATGCAGCCCGCGCCAGATACGAACAGTCCGAACCCGACTATGCCGGTGCGCTCGACATGCTCAACCAGCAGGTCCAGTCGATGGCCGATGTTGAAGCCGTGCGTGCCATCGTCGAGCGAGAACGAACGAGTGAGGAGCGGTGGGGGCTCGGCGACAACAGCTTGATTTCGTTCAGCCTTGGTGCTGAAGCAGCGTTTGCGATCGATGACGTCGAACAGATCGCGGCTGCTCGGTCCGGTGTCGACGTGACGCTCGTCCGAGCAGCAGCCGTTGGGGCCGAACGCATCCTGTGGGCAAAGATCGGAGCCGGCGCCTCGGTGATGCTCGTACTGTTCGCAGGCGTGGTTGTCGTTCGCAGTCGCCGCGCGACGTCCTCGAGCGAACCGTCGATAGACGACGTGCGTCTCGCTGCGTAAGTCGCAAATTTGCGGTCCGAGTGAACGAAGTCACCAATTTGGAAGCCCGTGGGACTTGGCAGGGTTTCTGAATCAACGTGATCCTGTTAGTGGATACACTTCCCGTAGCCAAACGTGAGAGTCCCGCCGCATGTCTGTAGTCGTCATAGGAGTGAATCAGCGATCGATTCCGATCGATGACTTCGAGAAGTTGGCCATCGACGACGAGCGGTTGCCGAAGCTCTTTGACGACCTAACCGCATCGGAAGACATCTCCGAAGCTGTCGTTCTGTCCACGTGTAACCGGACCGAGATTTACATTCGGGCCGAACGCTTTCACCCCGCCTACGGCGACGTGCGCGATGCGCTCGCTCGGCACTCGGGACTGCCCACCATGGCATTCACCGACCACCTCTACGCGCATCACGACGCAGACGCAGCTCGCCACCTGTTCGGCGTTGCTTCTGGCCTCGACTCCGCCGTACTCGGCGAGACCGAAATTCTCGGACAGGTCCGCACCGCCTACGACAAAGCGCACACCGCTGGCGTTGTTGGGCCGTCGCTCGCCAAGCTCTTCTCTGCGTCGTGCACGGCTGGCCGAAAGGTCCGGGCATCTACCGGCATTGCTCGCAACATCACGTCGGTGTCTCGCGCAGCTGTCGCCATGGCAACTCATGCGCTCGGAACCCTCGACGGCAAAGCGATCTGCGTGCTCGGCGCTGGCGAGATGAGCGAAGGCATGACCGTCGCGCTTCGCGACGCCGGTACCCGTCGAATCGTTATCTGTAACCGAACCGTTGAACGTGCTGCTGGTCTCGCCGAACGGGTCGGCGGCGATGTCGCTCCGCTCAGCGAACTCGCGTCGGTCATCGAAGATGTCGATGTCTTGCTCACCGGTACCGGTGCCAACGCACTGATGATCGATCACGACACGTTGCAGAGCATCATGACCGCTCGGCCTAAGCGCAAGCTGCTGATCGTCGATATTGCCGTTCCACGCGATGTCGATCCCGCCGCTGGTGAAATTCCTGGCGTCACGCTGCTCGACATGGAAGACCTGACCGAATTTGCCGAGGCTGGCCGCGCCGAACGCCGAGGCGAGATCGACGCAGTTCGGTCGGTCATCGACGACGAGGTCGTTCGGTTCATGGCCGTCGCCACGGCCGAAAAGGTCGAGCCCCTCGCCGCAGCCTTTCGCCGCGACGTCGAGGCCCTACGTACCGCCGAACTCGCCCGCATCGGGAATTCGGTCGACGAGGACACCAAAGCCCACATCGATGCTGCCACCAAGGCACTACTCAACAAGCTGCTCCACCGGCCTATGTCTCAACTTCGAGACTCCGCCGGAACCGCTCGCGGAGAGCGACTGGCTGAAGCGCTGCAGGACCTCTTCGATATCGACACCTAGGCTGATCTCGTGCGAATCCGAGCAGCAACCCGAGGCAGCGTTCTTGCCCGTTGGCAAACCGACCACGTCACCGATCTCGTCGCAGCTGCGGGCACTGGTGTCGTCGAGCCGCTCGTGGTGTCGACCGCTGGTGATCGTGACAAGGTCACGCCGCTCCACGAAATCGGTGGCAAAGGGGTCTTCGTCAAAGAGGTGCAAGCTGCGGTGCTCGACGGCCGGGCTGACATTGCGGTGCATTCGGCCAAGGACCTACCCGCACTCACTCCCGACGGCTTGACGATATGTGCGGTCCCCGGTCGCGCCGATTCGCGAGACGCGCTCGTTGGGTGCACGCTTGGGGACCTGCCCGACGGTGCCCGTGTCGGCACGGGGTCGATTCGCCGGCAGGTCCAACTCGCTGCGCTACGACCCGACATCGAACTCGTCGAAATCCGCGGAAACATCGATACCCGGCTCGCCCTGACCAAGTCGGCTGGCGGCGATCTCGACGCGATCGTGATGGCGTCGGCCGCGCTCGATCGCCTCGGCCGCACCCCCGACGTCGTCGATCGGCTCAGTATTGGACAGATGCTGCCCCAGGTCGGTCAGGGAACGCTCGCAATTGAGTGTCGGTCCAATGACGCCGCCACAATCGCTGCGCTCGCCGCCATCGATGATCCGGTGGCCCATCGGGTGCTCGATGCAGAGCGGGCCTTCTTGATGGAACTCGGTGGCGACTGCGACCTTCCCGCAGGAGCCTATGGCGTCATCGTAAGTGAGGACGGAGTCGACCGAGTCGAACTCACCGCCATGTTGTCCGATGGAGCTGAGGTCGTGTTTGTCGACTCACGTGTTGGCGATGACGGTGAGGCGATGGGCCGAGGCCTCGCCGCAGATCTTCGGGCCCGGCTGGTCTAAATGCCGAACCTCGGCGGTCGGCGGATCGTGGTCACTCGGGCAGTACCCCAGGCCGCGCCGCTCGTCGCTGCGATTCGTGAACGCGACGGCCAGGCGATCGAGTTGCCGCTGCTCGAGATCGTCGAACCCGAAGACGACGGTGCAGCACTACGAGATGCTCTCGCCGAGCTTCGAGAAGGCGACTGGCTCGTCGTGCTCTCTCCGAATGGAGCGAGGCGCGTTGTCGAGCACGCTGAAGCCGCACTGCTCACCCCCGGAGCGTGTTCGATCGCGGTGATCGCGAGCGGAACGGGCGCCGTTCTTGAGGCTGCTGGATGGACGGTCCACCTTCGACCCGACGCTGCATCGTCGGAAGGCCTGCTCTCGGCATTCGACACGATCACCATTCACGGTCGGGTGCTCATTGCCCAGGCAGAGTCCGGCCGAACCGTGCTGGCTGACGGGCTTGTCGAACGGGGTGTCGAGGTGCAGACGGTCGCCGCCTACCGCAACGTGATGCCCGAGCTCGACCCCGATGCGGTACTCGCTGCGCAGGAAGCCGACACGGTCGTTTTTGCTTCGCCATCCGCCGTCGACCGCTATACGACGCATGTCGGTGTGAGACCTACTGCTGCCGTTTGCATCGGCGGCGTTACGGCGGCGTCTGCGCTCGCGGCCGGATTCGATATCACCATCGCCCCCGAGCCGACCCTCAACGCCATCCTGGAACTGCTCTAACGCACGGGCACGATCGGCTCGGCGCGACGCCGAGATCGTGTCTACTATGGCAAATGGGTGGGGAAAACAATTCCGAGACGGCGGGTGAAACCCGCTGGCGGGCATGGTCTATCTGCCTTCGTGGACCCTTGGGGAACACGGTTGAGCAAGCATGACACCGCAATTGATGCGGGCGGGTCGCAGTAATTTCGGAGGAACATCATGGCTGTTATTGGACCACGCGAGATCGCCGCAGCGGTCCGCGTCCTCGGGCGGGGAGACCTCGCCAGGTACTACACGGCGGGGGACTCAGAGACGACGAAGTTCGAGAACGAGCTTGCGTCATGGATGGGGTCAGCGAACGCACTGGCGCTCAACAGCGGGACGTCCGCACTGATCTGTGCCCTCGTGGGAGCCCAGATCGGCCCGGGGGATGAAGTGCTCGTACCGGCCTACACGTGGGTGTCGACCGCAGCAGCGGTGATCTCGGTCGGAGCGGTGCCGATCCTGGTCGACGTCGACGAGAGCCTGACCATCGATCCAATCGATATCAAGGCGCGAATGACCGATGCCACCAAAGCCATCATCCCCGTCCACATGCTCAACCTCGTGGCAGATATGGACGCGATTGCCGCGATCGCGAAGGAGCACGACCTGGTCGTGATCGAGGACGCCTGTCAGGCGATCGGTGTGACCCATCGAGGACGCCCAACCGGGTCGATTGGTGACATTGGCGTATTCAGCTTTAACCAACACAAGAACATTCGCTGCGGCGAGGGCGGCGCGCTCATCACCAACAACCCGAAGTACTACGCAAGAGCGGGCATGTACCACGACGTGGGTAGCTATCAGCGCTCCGAACAATTCGACCTCGACGAACCAGCCTTCGTCGGCGTGAACTCTCGAATGCCCGAACTCTCCGCGGCGATTCTGCGTCCACAGGTGAAGCGTCTCGACAAGCAGATGGCACTACGGCGCAAACGGCGAGCCATGGTCGCTGACCGAATCGATGAACTCAACGACCCCGGAATGCGAATAGCCATGCACCACGACCCGGCCGGGGCCGTTGGGATCGCGATCGCATTCGACGACCCCGACCATGCGGCACGGTTTGGCGAGACGAAAGGTGCTCGGCGTCTCGTCGACACCGGCCGCCACGTGTACACGAACTGGCAATCGATCCTGTCCAAGCATCCACAGCATCCGAGGCTCGATCCATACCAATGGAACGATCGCGACGTCAGCTACGACGACGACACATGCGCTCGTACGCTCGAGATCCTCGCCCGTACATGCACGGTCGAGCTCGCCCCAGAGTTGCCAACTCCCGCCTTTCAATTGCTGCTGAAACGACTCGGATAGTCGATGGCGATTCGTTCGGCAGAGGGTGTTGCCGTAGACGAGACTCTGACCACCGACATTTGCGTGATCGGAAGCGGGGCAGCAGGGATCACCTTGGCGCGCTGCCTGGACGGGTCCAACACCCGCGTGATCATGCTCGAAGCGGGCGGTCAGAAGCGAGACACCGAGGCCGAGGCCGACAGCTTCCAGATCGAGCAGCGCGGCGATTGGACCAGAAACCCCATCGAGGATCGGGGCCGGTGGCTCGGCGGGTCCACAAATCTGTGGTTCGGGCGGATCGCGCTCCCTGACGCGATCGACTTCGCGCCTCGGCCGTGGGTTCCAAAGAGCGGTTGGCCAATCGAGTTCTCCGAACTCAACAAGTGGTATCCCAAAGCCGCCAGCATTCTCGAGGTCCCACATTTCGACTCGTTCGATCTTTCACGGTGGCCAACGAACGAGACCATCAGAACCTTCGCCGGCGATCAGGTCGAGTTGCAACCCTTCCTGTGGTCGGGGGCCCAAGACATGGGCAAGGCAGCGAAACCGCTGCTCAAACGGTCTCGGAATGTCATGACCCTGACGCACGCGACGGCGCAGCGTTTGATCGTCGACGAGTCGTCACGAGTGACTGGCGTTCGCGTCGTTGGGCCGGGCGGGGGCACCTTCGTTGTTCGCTCATCGCAGTTTGTCTTGGCTGCCGGGGGCATCGAGAACGCCCGCCTGCTCCTCGCGTCCAACGACCGATTCGACACGGGAATCGGCAACCAGCACGACAACGTGGGTCGCTACTATCTCGATCATCCTCGCGGCGAGGGACATGCGCGTATCGACCTGCGCGGACTAACCCAAGCCCAACGCAATGCCGTCTCGTTTCTCGACGAACGAGTCGACGGGCCCTTTGGCCTCACGCAGCTGCGGCTGGTGTTCCCCGAGGCAATGCAGCGCTCGGAGGAGCTCCTGAACCACAGCATGCATGGCTATCTGGTGTGCGACGAGCAGACCAGCGACGGCTTCGACAGTTACAAGCGGATACGGGGACGGCTCGGAGCGCGTGATCGCAGCGAAGGTCGGGAGCTTGCTTGCGACCTCGTCACCATGGGTCGTCACGTGCCGGAATTCGCTCGGCTGAGCACCGGACGTGCAACACCCACGAAGTTTGTCGTGGTCGATCAGATGGAGCACGAACCGGATCGGGCGAGCCGCTTGACGGTGGATCATCGCAATCTCGACCGCTTTGGTCTGCCGCGCGTATCGCTCGACTGGCGAATCGGTGAGTCCACCCGCCGCTCACAACATCGGATGCATGAGTTGTTTCGCAATGCGGTCGAGTCGATTGGGATCACCACGTTCTCCAGCGATCTTCTCGATGGCCAGGATCACCTTGACATGATCGACATGAAGCACCCGTCGGGGACGACGCGCATGAGCACCGCTCCAGCCGACGGTGTCGTCGATGCTGACTGCCGAGTACACGGCATCGAGAATCTCTTCATCGCGGGCAGCTCAACGTTTCCAACGAGCGGGCATTTCAACCCAACGTTGCTGATCGTGGCGCTGGCGGTGCGCCTCGCACGTCACCTCGGTGAGCTCGAACGAACTAGCGGCCGTTCAACGCTTCTACAACAGGAGCAAAGTCTTCGAGCATTTCCGCATTGATCGAGACGTAGGAGAAGCCCCACCGGTCTCGCCAGCGCTGCACCTCGTCGACGACCTGGTCGACGCTGCCGACGAGTGCGTGCGGCGATGCCAGCGCCTCTTCGGCCGAGATGCCGAGCAACGGCGCCATCTCCTGGGCCACCGCCTCTCGGTCGTCGGTGATCATGGCGAGGTGAATGCGTGTCTGGAAGATGAGCGAATCGAACCGCTCGCCGGCACCGTCACGCACCCACTCAATCTTTTGGTCGGTGCGTTCCAACGTGGCGTCACGGCCAGCCCGTTCATCGATGACACCCGCTGTCAACCCTGGGTTGATCCCGATGATGTCAGCCTTTTCCCCGGCGAGCGTCAGCATCTTTTGCTTACCGCCGGCGAGCATGACCTTTACCCCGTCGGGCTGTACAGCATGGGGCGTGCCGAGCGTGCCGTGCACCGAATAGAACTCGCCGTCGATGTCGACCTGCTCGCCGGCCATCAGCGCGGTGATGATGTCGACGGATTCGGAGAGTCGACGGATCCGCGTGCCGGGGGAGAGGTTCTCGATACCGGCAAAGTCGTAATCGGCGGTCATCCAGCCTGCGCCTAAGCCGACCTCGAGGCGGCCGCCCGACAGCGCATCGATCGTGGCGAGCTCCTTGGCCAAGATGACGGGCTCGCGGTAGTCGTTTGCGAGCACGAGCGGCAAGAACCGGATGGTCGACGTCGACGCCGCAGCGGCCGTGAGCGCAATGAGCGGGGCGGGCTGATCGTCGAGATGGTCGGGAATCGTGACCGAGTAGTAGCCGAGTTCTTCAGCGCGCTGGGCGGTCGCGATGATTTGATCGGTGGGGATCTTCCCGAGAGAAGCAGAAAAGCGAATCGGTGCGGTCATGGCACTCAATGTAGTCACGTTCGTTTTCGAAATTTGATGGAACCGATCGTGGGTTCGCGGCGTGTACATGACGTGCGCACTACAACTGTGGCTATGGCAAACGGTGCCTTTGCTGCCCAAGCAACCTCCCACCCAGACGACGCAAGTTCGACCGTTCAGCCGTTCGGTGCGTTCTTCGCCGCGAACCGGAATGCTCTGGTGCGGGCATTGTCGATGACCATCGGCGACAGCGCACTCGCGTCGGAGGCCGTCGATGAGGCAATGACACGGGCGGTTCAGCGTTGGGACAAGGTTGGTTCATATAGCCGCCCAGAGGGGTGGGTTTACCGGGTTGCCTACAACTGGGCGACGAGCAGGTTTCGACGGCGGAAGCGTGATCGTGAATATGCGCCGCGCATTGCTCGCCCCGAGTCGGTCGTCGACCCAGAATTCGACCCAACGATCGAGGCTGCGCTTGCCACGCTCACCGATGAGCATCGTGCAGTGCTCGTCCTTCGCTACTTCTACGACTGGGACGTGCAGGCCACCGCCGAGGCGCTCGAGATTTCACCCGGCACGGTCAAGAGCCGCACGAGTCGTGCGCTCGATGCGATGGCGAAGCAGCTCGATCCAGAAGATGGCGGCTCGACGACGGAGATCCCCTCATGAACCTCGAAGACCGTCTCAGAAACCACATGCATTCCGCGGAGGACCTCTTCGTCGAGGGACACGCTTCGGCGAGCGATATCTCGGCTGCGGGCAAACGACGTACCCGTCGCAATCAGATCGGTGCTGGCTTGGCAGCCGGTGTGGTCGGGATCGGCCTGGTGCTCGGCGCTACATCGCTGGTCGGTACGTCGGACAGCGACGACATCGCCCTCGACGAGATGGCCCAGGACGAGATGGCCCAGGACGATGCCGTCATGGAATCCGCAATGATTGAGCCCGGGGCTAGCGACTCTGCAATGTTCGACGGGCCGGTCGCAAGCTTCGATGTCATCGTCGGCGTCGACGATGGCTTCGTCGGCCTCCGCAATGACGCCGGTTCGATACTCGCGATCGATTCAGATGACGGCGTGAACTGGCAAGAAACGCCAACCACCGGACTCGACGACAACATCGAGATTGCAGCGTTGACCCACAGTGACGGCATGCTCGCTGGTGTGTTCCGAACATTCGATAAGAACACCGGAACACCGCAGAACTTCATCGGTACCGCAACGGACGGAACCAACTGGACCCTCATCGCGGTGCTCGCCGACGAACCGGACGCGTTCGTATCGGGCCTCGCCATTCGCGATGGTCAGGTCGTGACCACGGCGTCGGCCTTCGGCGCGTCGGCCGAAGATGAGCAGGGTGAGTTTTCGCCAACGGGGTACGTCATTCGCGGCCCCATCGGTGGCCCATACCAAGCGATGGTGCTCGATGCTGTCGAGTTCGGTGTCGACCGAATTTCAGCGACGAGCTCAGGCTTTGCGCTGTCGGCCTTCGGCGACGGAGCGCCCGAGGTGTGGACATCGACGAACGGCGACTCGTGGTCGGCGGCCACCGTTGCCGACCCGGCGAATCAGTTCTCCACGATCGCCTCGGCCGACGGCAAATTGCTATCGATTGGGTCCACCAATCTCAGCGGCGCTGGCATCTTCCAGATCTTTGAGTCGGTCGACGGCGGTTCGTCGTGGACACCTGTCGGTGTCCCGAACACTGTTGCGAACGCGTCCTGGTGGTCATTCGATGTGCGGTCGAGTAACGAGGCTGTGGCCGTGTTGCTCACCGGCGAGGCCGAGCAAGAAGTCGAAGGCTCCGTGACGGCTCGCGTCGGGCTGGTGGTATCGACCGGCGCTGAGTTCCGCGAGATCAACCTCGAACCGTTCGTTCCTGCGTCGGCGACCGCGATCCTGATCGGAGTGAGTGCCGACGAAGTGCTCCTGCAAGTCGCCGAAACCGCCGAGCTCAACTACGTGCGAGTCCCGCTCCGCTAGCGCCAACCCCCACAACACCGGGTCAGACCCGGCGTTATGGGGGTTGGCGTGGGCGTTTGGGAGAAATCTGGTTTTTCTGGGAACCTTTCACGTGAGATGGGCGTAGAGCAGGCGTGGACACGATTTCGAGATCAGCAGTGCTGCCCGGCCACCCCGTGGTCGCCGGCGCTCGTTCTCGCCGTGCCCAAAGCCAGGTACGGGTGATGAACAACGACTTTTCCACCGTCTACGCCGGTGAGCGAGACCGCTTGGTCCGAGCGCTATCGATCGCGCTCGGCGACGACGCACTCGCCACCGAAGCCGTGGACGAAGCATTTACTCGGGCCCTGCATCGCTGGCACGCCGTTGGCTCCTTCGACGAACCCGCCGCGTGGGTGTACCGCACCGCCCGCAATTGGGCCACGAGCCGATTCCGGCGACGCAGCCGGGATCGACGGTTCGCATCCACGATCGCCCGTCCGGAATCGACCACCGACCCAACCCCGGACCCGCAGCTCACAAACGCGCTGCGAACACTGCCCGAGGAGCAACGCAACGTGTTGGTCCTTCGATACTTCCTCGACTGGACGATCGACGCGACCGCCGACGCCCTCGACATTTCGCCTGGCACGGTCAAGAGCCGTACCAATCGTGCACTGCACGAACTCAACCGACTCCTCGGAGACGAATCATGAATCTTGAAGACCGCTTGCGCGCCGAGCTTGAACGCTCCGGCCGATCAACCAACGTGGGCGTCGCTCCATCGATCGACGAGCTCGCCTCGGTCGCCAACGACCGACGCCATCGCAACCGGGTCCTCGGCGCCAGTGGCGCAGTGCTCCTCAGCAGCTCGCTCCTGTTCGGTGCCTTCTACGCCAGCCAGCCAAACGGCCAGACGACCGTCGAAGTCGCCGACGCTGCACCGAACAGCGACGCTGCTGCGCAGTCGGAAGCCACCGAAGTGCTCGATGACGACGTCGCGTCCAGCGATATGGCCGCGGTCGATGCCGAGGACGTAACGGACGATGCATCGGCCGACACCGAAGCGATCGTCGATGCCGCGTCTGATGATCCTGTCGAGGAGTCATCGGTCGACGCCGATGAGGCTGGGACCGTCGACGCCGGCACGACAACAACTGCGGACTTTGGTTCGGCGACACTGCTGCAAAACGATGATGCGACCATGACGGTCGAAACGCGCGAATCGGCGGTTGGCCTCTCGAGCGGATCGGGCGTCTTGGTGCTCGCCGACGGAGCGGGTGGTTACGTCGGCCTTGCTGCAGCCTTTGGCGACAGCACGATGGCGATGGCATTGGCATCAGAGAATGGTCTCGACTGGACGAGCACAGAACTCGTCGGCGTCCCAGAGGACGCAACGGCGTCGATCCTTCGCGAACACGACGGAACCTACGTCGCACTATTTGAGCGCTTCGATGCAAGCGCAGGAGTTAAGCGGGTACTCATCGGCACGTCTTCGGACATGGTGACGTGGGACGTATCCGCACCGCTCGCTGGCAGCGAGGTCTATGCCACCGACCTTGCTGTTGGCTCACCTGGGGTGATTGTCATCGGAGACGATCAGTCGCCCCAGGTGTGGTCCGGGCCGATCGGTGGGCCATACGAGCGCACCGGTCGCCTGGATGCGCTCTCCCTGAGCGGCGCCACCACCGTCGGCGATGCTTTCGTCGTCGCCGGCCGCACGAGCGATCTTGGCGTTGCCTTGTTCCGCTCGACGGACGCTGCTGACTGGGACGTCCAGGCCTTGGCATCGGCCGGCGTCGATGTTGCGAACCACACGGTGTCGGTTGCCGACGGCGCGGTGATCTTGCGCAACATCGATGACGCTGCTGCGGGGACCTTGGTCTCCAACGATGGCGGAATCACATGGACGGCATTGTCTGCAGCGTCCAACCGTGGTGTCTCGGTCAGTGCCTCGACGATGGGATTCCTCGGCGAGGACGGTTCGTCCTCGGTCGTCGCAATCGCCGATGAAGACTCGTTCTCCACCGCGCAGATCGACGTAGCTGCTCCCGACCGGTTGCGGCTGGTCGCCACCGGAAGCAGCGAGATCGTCATGGTGCAGACCAGTGAATCTGGCACGACATGGATCGTCGCTAGCCGGTAGCCAGAAACAATTCTCTGGTCGGTTCGTCACCAGGAAAGAACAACTCGATCCGTTGATCGGCCAGTGCAATGTCCTCGGCCGAACCAAACTGTGCGATCGTCGACAGCAACGAGACGGTCATGTCCCCGATCTGGAAGATTGCGGGTAGCGCTGGTGGCAACGTGGCCGACGTCGGTGGCGCGATCGCAGCATCGGCCGAAAGGGCAGCGATTGCCTGCTCGATGAACGGGTCGCCACCGAGCGATGTGTTCTCCGTCCGCAGGCGGGTCAGTAAGAAGTAGCCGACCTCGGACCAGTTCACGATCTGCGTCCGGATCGCCGAGTCGTGGACGAACACATCGATCATGTTGATCGATGACTCGAGTCCCAGCATCGAGAACATCATGGCCGCGCTGTTGTTGACTTGGAGAACGTTCCAGTGTCGGTCGAGGACGATGGCCGGAAAAGGATCGTGCTGTTCGAGCGTCCATTGGATTGCCTGACGTATGGGTTCCATTGCCTCGCCGTCGGGGTCATGCTGTTCGTAGATTGGCGCAAAGCCAGCTGCGCTGAGGAAGCGGTTTCTCTCCTGTCGAGGAACGTCGAGCACCTCGCTGAGGTGGAGCACCATCGGTCGGCTCGGATTCGACCGTCCGGACTCGAGAAACGAGATGTGCCGTGGAGACACCTCGGCGATCGACCCGAGTTCGAGCTGGCTCATTCTTCGGACGCCTCGCCATTCCTTTAGGACAGATCCAAAGGCCGCAGTCGTCGTAGGGGTGCTCATCGCGCCACCGTAGGTCATCGGAGGCGTCGAGCGGGGAGCACGAACAACGCGAGGAACGCGAGGTTTCCGATGACGTTGAGCCAGCCGCCCGATGCCACCGAGCCGGCGCTGTCGATCACGAACCAAATCGTCATCATGGTGAGGATGAGGCGGCGCAGCAGCAGCGGCTGTTCGGCGGCGAGTGCGTCGGTGAGCATCCACACGAGCGCGGCCCATGACGCCATGATTCCACCGAGGATCGCGGCGAGTAGTTGTGCCTCGTTGGTGAGCACCTGCGGGTCGCCGAGCGGCCAAAAGAGGAGGTCGGCGAACCATCGAAGCGGCCCGTCGGTGAGCTCGTGTGAGCCAAAGGCGATCATCAGGGCAAAGCCGAGCGTGCCAATAGATGCGAGCTTTAGTTGCGTCGCCGGGGCCGAAAGGCCGGTGGTGGGGTGGGTCGTTGTTCGGGTTGGTGTTGTCGTCGTCATGGGTTCATCAAAACGATTCGACGTAGTCCACACAATTACCTCCCAGGTAAGCATGGCGAGCTCGCATCTCGCGATCTGTCGACGCTGCCGGCCACATGGACTAGGTCAAATGACTCAAGGTTTTCCCAATGCCGGTCGAGATCCTGCTAGATCAAATCAGGAGAACCTATGAAAATTCGCCGTCGCCCAAAACGAACTCGACACCTTGTTGTCGGGTGTTTCGCGGTATTGGCCTTGCTGTCGGGAGCTGCAGCTTCGGCTGGCGCTCAACGAGGGAATGGCCAACCAAACACAGCGGTACCTGATTGGGCAAACGGCGAGCGGGCTATTGCGGTTTTGGGAGAACGGCTTCCCGATGTCGCCCGAGCCTATGGTTTGCGGTCATCGACTTTGCAGGCCATGTTCCGGGGTGATCCGACCCTCTTTGTTGATGGTGGCGGTGAGCTGCTGTATGTCGAGGAGGCGACCGAGGAACGTCTCGTCGAGCCCGACGCGGCCGATCTATCAGTAGTGGCGGCGCCGCCGACCGATGACGCGGTCTTCTTTCTTGCGAGTAGACCTGGAGCAGACCATACGATCTACCTCGACTTTGACGGACACGTGACCGAAGGGACGACGTGGAACAACGCCGAGCGTCCCACGATCGTGTCACCGCCGTACGACACCGACGGCGACCCGACATCATGGTCCGCAGCTGAGCTGTCCATCATTCGCTCGGCGTTCGAGGCCGTTGCCGAGGACTTTGCGCCATTCGACGTCAACGTCACGACGATCGAGCCTTCGGTCGACGACCTTCGAAACACCGGAAGTGGCGATCTACGTTGGGGCACACGCGTCATCACCACCTCCGACTCTGCGGGTCTCTGCGGCTGTGGTGGCATTGCCTACATCGGAAGCTTCGATGACCGCGTCGATGAGCCAGTCTTTGTGTTCAACGCCAGCCGTACCGGAGTCGTGGAAGCAATCAGCCACGAGGTCGGTCATGCAATGCTCCTGGCCCACGATGGGCAGAGCACGACCGGTTACTACCGAGGTCATGGCGCCGGTGACGAGTCATGGGGCCCAATTATGGGCGCCTCGTATAATCGCACGGTTACGCAGTGGTCGCGAGGCGAATATTTCGACGCCAACAACTTGGGTAGCGAAGCAAACTTTGGTTATGGCGAGGACGATCTCGAAGTACTTGCATCGCTCACGAATGGCAACGGTTTTGGCTATGTCCAAGATGACCATGGCGACACGTCTGACAGCGCTACTCGGGCACAAACCGGAACCTACACGGGTGTGATCTCTCGAACTGTCGATGTCGACGCCTTCCTCGTGACGACCGCAGGTGGGCTTACGGTTTCGGTGACCGTGCATCCATCAAACCCGAACCTTGATCCGCGGGTGGTAGTCACGGGCGATGACGGCCAGGTAGTTGCAATAAGTGACGAACCCGGAGTGCTGAGCGGGCTCATCGAGCTGCCAGATCTTGACGCTGGCACGTACACGGTGAGTGTCGCAGGAGCTGGGTGGGGGACACCACTTGCGTCCTCTCCTACCGGGTGGACCTCATATGCGAGCCTCGGGCAATACACGCTCACTATCGAGGCCGCCGATGGCCCCGTAGATGTCGAGGCTCCGGCAGCTCCAACCGGCCTAGCTATCACCGAAACAAGTGCGAACTCGGTTGCGCTTCGCTGGGATGGGAACGTCGAACCGGACCTTGCCTCCTACGTCGTCGAACGGAGCCAGGGAGCTGGTTGGGTGGTCGTGGGAGACGGCCTTATCCAACCCGAGTTCGTCGACACGACGGTCGATGCTGCCTCGACGTACCAATACCGTGTGCTCGCCGTAGACAACTCGGCTAACGTGTCGTCGCCATCGGGTTCGATAGCGGTAACCACGCCTGAGCCGCCGATCGAACCGGTAGGAGCCGACACGGTTGTGGCGGAAACAACCGTGAGTGGCACAGTATCCGGCAGCTTCTCCGCAACCGAGTCGTTAGGAAACGGCCGGCAGGTATTAACAGAGGCGAGTTCAGGGGGCCGACCAAACCTCCGACACGACGAACTCGACCATCGTTGGCAGATCGACGTCACCAGCGGCAACCACCTGCTCTTGATCGAAGCCTCCGTCGTTGACGCGGGCGATGCCGACGACGGGTTTGCCGTGTCGTGGAGCTCTGGGGCCAGCGGTCCGTGGGTGGAGCTAGGCGAATTGACGAGCGGCCAGGGGAGTTTAAGCGCCGACCTCGGTGCTCCGAGCGGTTCGGTCTTCATCCGGATCACTGATACGGACCGAACGGGTCGAAATACATTCTTCGACCAGGTTTCGGTCGATCTCATCGAGCTGACCGGAGGAGAGCCGCCGACCGAACCTCCTGCGACCGTGTCGGAAGTGACTCCAGTCGACGGCCAGTCGGGTGTGTCGACACGTCCTACCCTGTCGTGGACTCCAGCAGCTGGAGCGGTCGAATATCGGATCACCGTTGCGGGCGATGTCGTGATTCCGGTTCAACGAACGAGCAGCAACAGTATTCGACTATCCGGCCTAACCTCTGGCGTCACCTATCAGTGGCAGGTAGAGGCACTGAACGACCTTGGGTCGAGCAGCAGCCAGATCTTCCGCTTCACCACGGCGGCAGCACCGTCGACGTTGGTGGTCGACTCGATATCGACAGAGACAGCTTCTGCGAGTAGAGGGAGTCGTCGTGCAGTCGTGACTGTTGGCGTCGTTGATGAGTACGGTTCGCCAGTTGTCGATGCCGAGGTAACGGTTCAGGTCTCTGGATCGATCAACGAGACGATTTCGGGCGTTACCGATACGACCGGCGTTGTGGTGATGACGACCAACCAGTCGGCAAAGAAGCCCGTGGTGAGCGTGTGCGTGGCGTCGCTCTCAGCCGATGGTTTGTCCTGGCAGAAACAAGAATTCGCCTGCTAGAGACCGGAGCTGTGGGGGTGGGTTCCAGCGAGGAAATTTCTTCGTTGGCACCCACCGCTCGCCCCATCAGTGCACCGAACACCTGTATGGTTGACACGTGTCGACGCCACTCATTGACGGTCTAAATCCTGCCCAAGAAGACGCCGTGCTCCACGATGGTGGGCCGCTGCTCATCATCGCTGGCGCTGGCTCAGGTAAGACTCGGGTGCTCACCCATCGGATTGCGCATCTGATCCAAGAGCGGGGGGTGTCGCCGTTTGAGATTCTGGCCATCACCTTCACGAACAAGGCCGCCGACGAGATGAAGACACGCGTTGGCGCCTTGGTCGGACCCGTCGCCGAGAAGATGTGGGTAAGCACGTTCCACTCCGCGTGTGTGCGAATCTTGCGACGCGACGCTGCTCGACTCGGGTTCCCGTCATCGTTCACGATCTACGACCAGTCCGATGCGGTCCGGCTCACCGGCTACGTACTTCGAGACCTCAACCTCGACTCCAAGAAGTTCCCTCCCCGAACGGTCCACGGAGCGATCAGTTCGGCAAAGAACGACTACAAAACGGTCTCCGAATACACCGAGGGTGCCCAGACCATCTTCGAGCGCAAGATCGCCGAGGTGTATGCCGAGTATCAGGCTCGTCTGCTCAAGGCCGGCGCAATGGACTTCGACGACCTGCTGTTCAACACCGTCGAACTCTTCAAGAAACACCCCGACGTGCTCGATCACTATCAGCGTCGCTTTCGCCATGTGCTCGTCGATGAGTATCAGGACACGAACTCTGTGCAGAACGCGATCGTCACGATGCTCGCAAGCGCACACCGTCAGGTCTGTGTTGTTGGCGACGGCGACCAATCGATCTATCGATTCCGCGGCGCCGACATCCGCAACATCCTCGAGTTTGAGACAACGTTTCCGGACTCGACCGTCGTCCTACTCGAACAGAACTATCGGTCGACTCAAACCGTGCTCGACGCCGCCAATGCGGTCATCGAAAACAATGAGGGCCGCAAGCCAAAAGAGCTCTGGACCGAACAAGGGCACGGCGAGAAGATCCTACGGTATTTCGCTGACGACGAGATCGACGAAGCCCAATGGGTAACCCACGAACTCGCCCGCATCCACGAAGGCGGCATGCATCGCTGGGGCGATATGGCCGTGTTCTATCGGACCAACGCGCAGAGCCGTGCGCTCGAGGAATACCTTGTCCGCGTCAACATCCCGTACAAGGTCATTGGGGGCACACGCTTCTATGACCGGCGTGAGGTCAAAGACGCAATGGCCTACCTGAAGGCGGTCGCGAACCCTGTCGACGAGGTCAGCATCAAGCGCATCCTCAACGTCCCCAAGCGCGGCATCGGGGATTCGACCGTCCTCAAGCTCGACCAGTGGGCACAAATGATGGGAGTGCCATTTATCGACGCCCTTCGCCACTACGACGAAGCTGGGGTTTCAGGCCGCGCACCCAAGGGCATCGACGAATTTCTGGTGCTCATCGACGATGCTGCCGAGAAGCTCACGGACACTGGACCGGCAGAGATGCTGCGGTACATGCTCGACGCGTCTGGCTATATGGCCGACCTCGAAGAGGAACGTTCGATCGAAGCCGAAGGCCGCATCGAGAACCTCGCCGAACTCGTCGGTGGCGCCGAGGACTTCGAGACGGTGGAGGAGTTTCTCGAACAGGTCAGCCTGGTCGCCGATACCGACAAGCTCGACGAGGACGAGTCTCAGGTCGTACTGATGACGTTGCATTCGGCAAAGGGGCTGGAGTACCCGATCGTCTTCCTCATCGGTCTTGAGGACGGTGTCTTCCCACATATGCGCTCGCTCGGCGAACCGCGAGAGCTCGAAGAAGAGCGGCGGTTGGCCTACGTCGGAATTACCCGCGCCCGCGAGCGGCTCTTCTTGTCGCACGCCTGGAGCCGCATGCTGCATGGGACCACCCAGTACAACCCGCCGAGTCGGTTCCTCGACGAGATCCCCGAGGGCCTGGTGCAAGACGCCGAAGGGAGTCGAGCGAGGCGGCGCTCGTCGAGCTTTGGCTCGAGCAGCTATGGATCGAGCGGCGGGTTTAGTTCCAAGGACCGCGAGAGTCGACGTCAGGAACACCGCGAATCGATGGTCGAGACCGCGCTGAAGCGGACCGGTCCAACACCCTCTGGTGCCGAAGAACTCGGCCTCAAGATCGGCGACGACGTCATGCACGCAAAGTTTGGCGAAGGTGTCATTATCGACATCACAGGATCGGGAGATAAGGCCGAAGCGCGAGTGCGCTTCCCCGATGTTGGGGAGAAGCAGCTTTTGTTGAGTTGGGCGCCCCTAGAGAAGCTGTAGCGCCGAAAATCACGGGTTTTCGGACCTACCCAAATGGGTAGTTTCGACAACGTGCTTCTCGAATCGGGCTGTTCAGTGTCGAAAAGTGTGAAATGACAACTCGTTGTCATTTTTTGGGGGTGGGGTGTGTTTTACTACACCTGGCGGCGGACAATCCCCAAGGTTTATCGAGTCAGGCGGCTTGAAAAACCAGATAACTGCGGTCCCAGAGCGGCGGGCTCTGGGACCGCATTTGTCGTTTTCGGACAGCTATCCCGAGTAGCCCGAGAACTCGTCGGGGTCGCGAATTCCGTTCAGGTCGATGATCAACGTTCGCTGATCGATGTACACCGGGATTTGTGGCAGGCCGCTACCACGTTCGTCATAGGTCGCTCCGTCACAGGGATCAGCAAAGGTGCGCTCGGCGACGTTCCATGTGACGTTGCACTCGCGCCCCGCCCCGGGGACACGGGCGTCGAACGCAACCCATCCTTCACCAGGAGTGTCACCGGTGTGCTGCAACCAGATGTCCCGGTTGCCGCTCGCGATGTCCGGCCACAGGATGGGTCCGTTCTCGGCGATCTCTGCGGCCATGTTGTCTGCGCTCAGCGATCCGAAGTCGGTGTCGCCCAAGACCAGCGTGTTCGTTCGGGTTCCGAGCTGGATGGCGACGATGCCGATAATGACGGCAGCAACGACCGCGACCCCGCCAAAGATGGCGGCGCTGCGGATATCGAACGATGGACCTTTTGCAACAGGCATAGATGCGCTCACAGGCAATTGAGTTGGAGACCAGGGAAGTGATGTTCCCTTGCCTAGTATCGCTGTATCAGTCGGCGTTCACGACGTGCGACCTCACCCCACGACGGAGGAAACAGTGGACCTGTTCGAGTACCAAGGCAAAGAGTTCTTTGCGCAATACGGGATGCCCGTATCACCTGGCAAGATCGCTTTCTCAGTAGACGAAGCTGTCGCTGCAGCTGAAGAGCTCGGTGCACCCGTGATGGTCAAGGCCCAGGTGCACACCGGCGGTCGAGGCAAGGCTGGCGGCGTCAAGTTTGCCGCTGACATCGATGCGGTGCGCGAACACGCGAGCAACATCCTCGGACTCGATATCAAGGGTCACATCGTCCAGCGCGTCTGGATTGAGAAGGCCTCCGATATTGCTGAGGAGTACTACGCAAGCTTCACCCTCGATCGTTCGGCGAAGAAGCACCTCGGCATGTTGTCGAAAGAAGGCGGCGTCGAGATCGAGACCGTCGCCGAGGAAAACCCTGACGCCATCGCGAAGATTTGGGTCGATCCCGTCGTCGGTCTTAGGGAGGACGACGTGCGCGGATGGATCGCCGCTGCCAACCTCCCCGACGCTGCGGTAGAGGGGTCGGTCGACATCTTGCAGAAGCTGTACACCGCCTATGTCGACGGCGATGCCGACATGGTGGAGATCAACCCGCTGATCCTTACCCCCGAAGGTGTCGTGCACGTGCTCGACGCAAAGGTCACCCTCGACGGAAATAGCGTGTTCCGGCACCCCGACTACGAGCAATACGACGCCACGCAAACCCGCGACGAGCGCGAAGCTGCCGCTCACGCAAAGGGCCTGCAGTACGTGGGCCTCGATGGTTCGGTCGGTGTCATCGCAAACGGTGCTGGACTTGCGATGAGCACCCTCGACGTGGTCAATCAGGTTGGCGGCAAGCCGGCGAACTTCCTCGACATCGGCGGCGGCGCTAACGCCGACGTCATGGCCGGGGCACTCGAGGTCATCAACAACGACCCGAACGTCAAGGCGATCTTCATCAACATCTTCGGCGGTATCACCCGCGGCGAAGAGGTTGCCGAAGGCATTATCGAGGCAATGAAGCGGGTCACGATCGATAGCCCAATCGTCATCCGCCTCGATGGCACGAACGCTCAGCAGGGACGCGACATGCTCGCCCCGCACCTGGGTGACGCACTGATGATGGAACCAACCATGCTGAGCGCCGCCGAGAAGGCCGTATCGCTCGTCGCTGGCTGAACTCGAACGACTGAATAGGACTGAAGAACAATGGCAATTTTCCTCGATGAAACCACCAAGGTCGTTTACCAAGGGCTGACCGGAAGCACGGGTCGCTACTACGGCAACCTGAACCGCGAGTACGGCACGAACATCGTCGGCGGCACCCATCCAAAGAAGGCGGGCACCGATGTTGACGGAATGCCGATCTTTGCGTCGGTGGCCGATGCAAAGGCCGAGACCGGCTGCAACGCCAGCTGCATCTTCGTACCGCCTCCAGCGGTAAAGGGCGCCGTTATGGAAGCCGCCGAGGCGGGCATGGAGCTCGTCGTCGTCATTACCGAGGGCGTACCCGCCCACGACGAAGCGTGGTTCTATAACAAGCTGGTCGCCGACTACCCCGACACCCGATTGCTGGGTCCAAACTGCCCGGGCATCATCAGCCCCGGAAAAGCAAACATCGGTATCACGGCCGGACACATCGCAAAGGCCGGCGGCCCCGTCGGTGTCGTCAGCCGCTCGGGAACGCTCACCTACCAGGCTGTGTACGAACTGAAAGAAAAGGACATCGGCGTGACGACTTCGGTCGGTATCGGTGGCGATCCGGTCCCTGGCACGAACTTCATCGACTGTCTCGCAGCTTTTGAAGCCGACCCGGAGACCAAGGCCATCATGATGATCGGCGAGATTGGTGGATCGGCCGAAGAAGAAGCAGCCGAGTACATCAAGGCAAACGTGACCAAGCCGGTCGTCAGCTACGTCGCCGGAGTCACGGCGCCTCCTGGCAAGAAGATGGGCCACGCAGGAGCAATCGTGTCCGGCGGCAAGGGCACGGCTGCGGCCAAGATGGACGCACTGCGTGATGCAGGCGTCCAGGTTGGACTCAACCCAACCGAAGCAGGCGACCTCATGGCCGAGATCGTCAAAAACCTCTAGTACTACGAATCTGTGGAGTCTGGTGGTCGATATTCGGTCCTCAGACTCCACAGATTCGCGTTTAAGCGGCGGTGAGACGTGCTTGTTTGACCGTGTCGACGAGTACGCGTGGAGTGTCCGCGTAGTCGGCCCACGTGAAGGTGAGAACCGTCCACCCGGCGAGCATGAGTTGGTTCTTTCGACGTGGGTCCTTCACGAAGGACTCTGCATTCAGATGCCATCGTGAGCTATCGAGCTCGATGGCAAGTCGGCAATCAGGGTAGGCGAGATCGACCCGGCCAATAAGGCGACCATTGCAGCGAACCTCGTGTTCCATGATCGGTGCTGGAAGCCCAGCATCGATCAGTAAGTCGCTCACCATCCGGTTCCATTTACTGTCGGGTATCTGTTCGTCGCCGTACCTCTCCTCGAGCAGCTTTCGGAGGCGGCCCGAACCGTTGCGGCCTTGGATTGAGTGGATGACCCACACATGGAAAAGGTCTTCCCACGTGATCAGTTCCTGGCGGATCACCGCGTCGACTACCCAGTTGAGGCGCTTTGGTCCAAGAACGGCGGCCACATCGAGGACCGTTCGAGCGATGCCCGTAACCGGAATTCCATCGACCTCTTGCGCGTCAGCTCGGCCGAATTGCGTGGTGCGATGGACCCAGAGTCCAGCGCCTTCTGGCCGTCGGTACTTTGGGACCGTGACTTCGATATCGCTCGGTCCGAATCCATCGATGCCGTGCACATACGCGGCAGCGCGATGGCTGACGAGCCCGCGTGTGGTGAGCGCCGCGATTCGCGCCCGTTGTTCCCACGTGTCAGGGCTTCCCGCCAGCGCGTAGACGGCGGGTGCTACTCGAATGAACTGGTCATTCTTCACTCGAGTGCTGATCTGGCTCTTCGAGATGCCGAGCTTCTGTGCCTCGAGGCGGGAGAACACCCCGTGTCGAGATGAGGCGAAGTCATAGAGATGTTCCACGTGAGTCCTACGTTCGTGAGCGAGCGATAGGGGGAAGTAGTGCCGACTCTACAAACGGGCTGTGACACGCAAGAACAGTACAAATCTGTGGAGTCTGAGGACTGATATTCGGTCCTCAGACTCCACAGATTCGGAGTTAGTTATTGGGTGACGTCCCAGAGGTGATGAAGCGGGTCGTGGATCTCATATCGCGCGAAGGACAGGACGGAGAACGAGGCCCCATCGGATCGACGCCCCGGACGTTCGAGCTGGTCCGGTGAGAGGGAGCCGAATCGATCGGCGAGTCGGTTGGCGGCTTCGCTGAGCTCGGCCGCAACGGTGGCGGGGTCTTGAAGGTCGTAGCGCTCGGCTTCGGCGGTCTCGTTCGGATTCCAATTGGCGAACATCGGGTCGTCTTCACCAAGCATCAAGTCCAGGCGTTCACGGAACAGCCGAAAGACATCGCGAACGTGCGCGGCGTACTCCAGTGGGCTCCACACGTCGGGGGCAGGACGAACCCGAGCTGCTGCAGGGTCCGCCAGGACATCGGCCCATGCGGCTGCGTTGGACCGATTGAGAGCGGCGACCTCATCGATGGTGAGCGCTCCCACATCGGCTCCGCAGTCTGGGCAAGGGCGGTCGAGAACCCATGTCCAGTCCTTGTCGTCCGCCTGACCTGGTGCGGGTGGAGATGGAAGGTCGTTCATAGGGCTACTCCGCTCGTCGTGCTGATGTGGTCGGGAAGTTCTTCGCTGGTGGTTCCCGTGTTTGTGGTATCGCTCGGCTCGAAGAGCAACATGCTTGCGCCATCAACCGACGCTGGTTTGTGTTCGACGCCTTTGGGAACGACGTAGATGTCGCCAGCGGACAGCTCGATCGTGCGATCGCGAAGATGAATTTGTACGTCACCGGTGAGGACCTGAAACAGCTCGTCTGTGTCGTCGTGAGCGTGCCAGACGAACTCACCCTGAATGTGCACGACCCGAACGTCGTAGTCGTTCACGGTCGCAATATTGCGCGGTGACCACTGTTCGTCGAATGAGCCGAGGGCCTCGCTGAGGTTGATCTTGTTGTCCATACCTCTAGCCAAGCAGTTTCTGATCGAACCTGTAGCTGGTAGATATGCCATATGTCGAAAGATTCCTGCCACATCCATCGGGTCGGCGTACTCGTTGTCGAAAACACAAACCCATTCGAAATGGGAGTCGCTACGGAGGTATTCGGCCTCGATCGACCAGAGCTGCCAGGCACACCGTATGTCCTCGACACTTGTGGGCCGGGTTCGGTCACGATGCGCCAGGGCTTCTTCACTCTGACGCCGAGCGCCCCGCTCGAGGCTCTTGCAGACATGGACACGGTGATCGTGCCCGGACACCCGACGCCTGCCGCGGCAGCCGACTCCGACGTGCTCAACGTGCTCCGCGTGGCGTCGGCGAATGGTGCCCGAATGGTGTCGTTCTGCAGTGGATCGCTATTACTTGCCGAGGCAGGCTTGCTCGACGGCCGTCGTGCAACCACACACTGGCGCTATGCCGACGAGCTCATCGCTCGATTTCCTGCGGTTCGAGTCGAGCCCGATGTGCTGTTCGTCGAGGACGACGGCGTCTTCACCGCTGCCGGCAGCGCGGCGGCCCTCGACCTCGCCCTGCATCTCGTGCGGCTCGACCACGGGGAAGAAGCGGTGAATATCGTGGCTCGTCGGCTGGTCTTTGCTGCCCACCGCCATGGCGACCAGCGACAGTTCGTCGACCCGCCATCATCGTCTGAGCCGGGGCCATCGGTTGCGGCCGTACAGGAGTATGTCGAACAAAATCTGCACGCACCGCTAACGGTCGCCGATTTGGCTCGGGAGTCGCACATGAGCGTGACGACATTTCATCGCTGGTTTAAGCAGCAGACGTCGTCGACCCCGCAACAGTGGATCATCCGCCAGCGGGTTGCTCGGGCTCGCCGGTTGCTCGAGACGACGAGCGCGTCGGTGGAAACGGTCGCAGCCCAAACCGGGCTTGGAACGGCAACGAACCTTCGGCAACATTTCCGACGGCTCGTCGGCACGACGCCGACGAGCTATCGGACAAGTTTCGAACAGATCTCCGCCGCCATCTAAACGGGTTGCGGCCTCTGGCTAGCAGCCGAGTATCGAGACGGGTAGCTCGGGTGGCTTTGCCATCCCGCCGCTTACTCGTAGGTCGATCCGAGCTTGCTCGGTCGAACGGTCGCGGCCTCTGGCTAGCAGCCGAGCATCGAGAGCCGTCAGGCTCGGATTGCGACCGCTGAATAGATCAGTGGTTACAGCCCGGACCGTGTTCGTGTGCGGCTTGGTGCTCGGCAATCTCTTTGTGGACTGCTTCCATGTCGAGGGCCTCGATCTGTCCAATCAGATCTTCGAGCGCAGCTTCTGGGAGTGCACCAGGCTGACTGAAGACTTGGACCCCGTCGCGAAAGGCCATGATCGTTGGGATCGACTGGATGCCGAGTCCGCCCGAGAGTGCCTGCTCGGTCTCGGTGTTGACCTTGGCAAAGGTGATGTCGCTGTGCTTCTCGCTCGACGCTTCGTATACGGGAGCAAAGGACTTGCACGGGCCACACCAGTCGGCCCAGAAGTCGACCAGGACGATGCCGTCGCCAAGGACGGTCTCTTCGAACTGCTCGGAGGTGATATCGATCGTGCTCATGGGGGCCTTTCTTGGGGTATGCAACACGCATACTGTCACGGGTAAGAACCCGGTAAGCCGGGTTCATTATTCCAGCGCAACCGTACATCTGTGCCCCGGCACCGAACTAGGATCGAGAAGTGAACGAAACTCTCGGTAGTCCGACTCGGCAACGGGCTGCACGTTTCCTCTGCGTGACGGTTATCACCGCCGGCCTCGGCCAGTTCCTTATCCTGTTGTTCTTTGCCGGGTTTGGGTGGCCCGCAGTGGTCGCCAACGCCGTTGCAGTCCTGATCGTTGCGATCGTCGGGTTCATTCTCAGTCTGAAGTTCGTCTGGGTCGGCTCGGACCCGTCGGCACGAACAATGCAGATTGGGGCCTTCTTCGCAATGAGTGTTTTGGGCTTGTTGGTGTCAACGGCGACCGTCCGGTTTGTGACGGAGCGAGTCGACCATGTGCTCGCGGCAAACGTTGGGAGCTTTCTCGGATACGGCATTGCGTGGCTCATGCGGTTCTTCGTACTCGACCGAGTGATCTTTCGAGCTCAAGCGTCATGAGCGACGATCGGAACGAGGAACCGCTGTCTGTGGCCGTGCGGGTGAGGTCATTGCTTCAGCGGGGGTATTGGGTGCTCGCAGGTTTCTTTGTCGCTCGTCTGCTGGCAGCCGATATCGCCGGGGTCGTAACGAACGATTCACTCGGGTATCTATCCCGCGCCGCGTCCGACCCGTTTGGAGAGGGTCTGATCGTCCAGGGGTACCGACAGGTCGCACAACCGCTTTGGGTGGTGATCACCGATTTCATTGGTTCGATCGCTGGCTGGGACCGCGTCTTTGGCGTCGCAATAATGCAGCGTTCGGTGTTGCTCATCGGCATCCTTCTCGTCATTTATGCACTGCGTTGGTGGGCGGTTCCGGCGCTCATGGTGATCACCACGCCAGTCTTCGTGGTGCACGCTGACTTCATCTTGCCGGAGGGTTTCCTAATCCCATGGTGTGTTGTCGCCGCTGGCCTTGCAGCGTCCGTAGCCACCGAGCGGCCGCTCACACGTCGCTACCCGGTGCAGATCGCGGCAGCGTCAGGGGCACTGGCGTTCATGAGTTCGACGATAAAGCTTCAGTACACGTCCTTGCTCTGCTTGACCGCATCGATCGCATGGGTTTTGTGGAAGGAACAGCTGCTCACGAAGCGGATCGCGATCGCGGTCCTCGCAGTGCCGTTCTCGCTCTCGGCAACGCTTGCGTTAGCCCAATCATTCGAAAACAGTGCTGAGCTCGGCGTCTTCGAACCCGTGTCGGAGCGGGCACGGGCGGAGTGGTACGGCGCGTGGCAGGCAACGTTTGTCGTCGACGCAGAGAACCGTGCCGACGAGAGCCAGGCCCAGTGGTTTGATGAAGGCAATCTGTACACATTTCTCAAAGGGATGGAGGGCGAAGTTCCCGATTACAGCGAACGTGTTGAGCTCGTCAGCGTGCGCATTGACGACATGTTCGAGGCCGCGGGCACCTCGCGCCGCCGAGAGCAGGCAAAGTCCTTTGTGGGCGGACTCCAAGCGGGGCGAACCGACGATCTGGGTGGCATCGTGAACCGCGCCTTGGCATCGACCAATCAAGACCAGAGCGGCCGCCTAACACTGAACAATGTCGGCAAGGAAGGTGGCGTTCCTCTCGTACTTGAGCGAGTAAACGAGAACCGACCTGCCGGGTTCTTGGCGACGAGTACTCTCTTCCGCCGTTTCGGTGCGATCTACAGTGATTACCGCGGCCACAAAGGAACCGTTGCCACTATAGGGGTGGCGCTCTTGTTGCTGTCTTTGGCATTCCGCGGAGCCCATCGCGCAACATCATTGGCAGCCCTCGCACTCATCTGTTCTGTTTCGGCGGCCCTCGGCTCCGCGTATATCGACAATGCCCGATATCTCTTGGGCCCTCTCGCTATTGTGCTGATCATGGCATCGGTCGCGGTGCGCTCTGTCTTTTCAAAAAGGAACGAACTCGATGTCATCTAAGAAGCGGCTCCTGATCTTTGTCATTGCCTATATGGCTGAAAAGCACATCGAGTGGGTGTTGGGCCGGATTCCCAACGATCTTGACGATGAGTTCGATGTGGAGATCGCGGTCTTCGATGATGCGTCGACTGACAGAACGTCGGAAGTAGCGACACGGGCGCTTGCGAAATCTGCGTTGCCTTACGCGTCGCGAGTATTGAGCAATCCTCGAAATCAGGGCTACGGAGGCAATCAAAAGCTGGGTTACCAGTACGCCGTCGCCGGGGGCTTCGATGCGGTAGTGATGGTTCACGGAGATGGGCAGTATCCGCCCGAGGAGATCCGGGCGATCGTTAACTGTGCACTCGAGCATGGCGCAGCTTTCGGCTCGCGTTTCGCTACCGATGGAGGCGCTATCGCCGGAGGCATGCCCAAGTACAAGTACCTCGGTAACCAGACGCTCACTGTGGTGCAAAACGGGCTTCTGGATACGGACCTCACCGAGTTTCACAGCGGCTTTCGGGCGTACTCGACCGAAGCGCTCCGCTCGATTCCGTTTTCGCTGAACTCCAACGACTTCCACTTCGATACGGAGATCTTCATTCAGCTCACGCGGGCTGGGTATCACATTGGTGAGATCGCGATTCCCACGCACTACGGCGACGAGGAGTGTCGCGTCAACGGCCTCGATTATGCCCGCAACGTCGTCTCACAAAGCCTGCGGTCAAAGCTGCACGACATGGGCCTCTTTTACGAGCGCAAGTACGACGTTGAGGGTCGCGATGGTCTCTACGAGTCGAAAATCGACTTCATGAGTCCTGCCTACATTGCGCTTGGCAAGATTCCGCCAAACTCGACCGTGCTCGATCTTGGGAGTTCCGACGGACACTTGGCGAGAGAGTTGCGCGTCAAGGGCTGCCGGGTGATTGGGGTGGACCTTGATACGCCTCAGGATACGTCAGCGTTCGATCATTTCATTGAGTTCAACCTCGACAATGGTTTGCCGCCGATCGACGAGGACATCGACGTTGTCGTGATGCTCGACGTGATCGAGCACCTACGCTCACCGGAGAATTTCGCCGAGGAGCTTGCGCAGTTCTGTCGAGACCGCAAGGTCCTGCGGGTTCATGTCTCGACTGGGAACATCGCATTTGCGATCACGCGGCTAGGTCTTTTGGTCGGACAATTCAACTACGGGCCCCGTGGCATTCTCGATATGACGCATACCCGTCTCTTTACCAGTCGCACGCTGCGTCGACTGTTCCGACAGGTTGGTTTCTCGATCGGCGACATTGACGGCGTTCCGGCGCCGTTCCCGCTCGCGCTCGGGGATAGCAAAAAAGCGCGGGCGTTGTTGAAGGCGAATCAACTTGCCATCAAGGTGAGTCCGAAGCTCTTTAGCTTCCAGTTCTTCGTCGACTTGCAGGCACCAGCAGATCTCAACCAGATGCTTCGCCAGTCCCACATACATGCTGGGTCGACCACCGAAACGGAACAACCGCCCTTATCGCTCGTAAGCGACGCAGGCTAAAGGTCCTAGTACTCGCCGCTATCGAACAAGCGACGCGCCGAGTTCATGAAGTCATTGAGCGCCTGGTTTACGTACTTGTCCGTGTCTTCGAAGACTTGACCGGCCTTGTCGGAGAAGTTACGTCCGGCGGTCTTCCAGTCCTCGCTCGGCGAATAGGGGTCGCCAATTCGGTGGTAATCGCCGCCCATGATGGTGGCGTAGTCACCACTGTCGACCCAGTTCCGAAGCTCAGCGACGCGAACGACCGGGAAGTCGTGCGAGCGTCCGAGCGTGGCCATAAAGCGGTAGTAGGCGGCGAGGCCGTCTTGGCTGCGGTACTCGTCGGCCTGCTCGACGAACGCTTCGACGCTCAGTTCGTCTCGGCGGCCTCGGACCCCGCCGGCGAGCACGCAGTGCATGCCTTGTGCGTGTTCGAGGTTTTGTGAGGCGAGAAGCCCAGCGCGGTCGCAGCTGATTTCGGCCTTTCGGCTCCACTCGAGCAACGCCATCATGATCGGCAGGGTGGCTTGTCCCACGATCGGGGTGACCCGAGAGGACCACGTCAGCAGCAGGTAGAGCAGCGTGCGGTACAGGGCGTGTTCGCTCATGATGTGGCCAACCTCGTGGCCGAGCACCACTTCGACCTCCTCTGGCGAGGCGAGTTCGATCAGGCTGGAGTTGAGCACGATGAACGGATTGTCCATGCCGTACGCGCCGGCGTTGACGATCGGCGTCTGCGATATGTACAGCGGCGGTACGTCCGTGTCGAGAATCTCGCAGACACGAACGAGCGACTCGTGAATCGACGGGTATTGCTTCGGTCCCACCTTCACCGCCGCTGCGGTGAACAGCGTGGAGACGTTCTTCTCGCCGAACATACCGACGAACTTGCGAAGCAAGTTGTCAAAGCCCGGGATCTGCTGGAGCGACGACAGGGCCGCACGGTCGGTCGGGTGTTCCCAGGCATGGGCGCTGATCTCGGAGAAGATCACACGGCCGGACTGATGGAGGTCGAGTTCGGTTGATTTCTTCGCCACTAGTTGCCGCCGGAACCAAAGGTGCTGCGGGCGATGAGGTAACCGCCGCCGATCATGCCGAGCGCTCCGACGATGAAGGCCATCGGAGCGACGACACCACCCAGGAACGGAACCTTGCCGACGACGGGCTGGACGATAAAGAACAGAACCGCGCCGACAAGAAGAAGGGATGCACCTGGTTTCTTCATGAGATTCATATGGCAATGGTAGTGGTCCCACCGCACCAGGGATAGGTCCGCAAGACTCATGGCCATGAAGCGCGAATCGTGTTGGCGGATTTTGGCGCATATCGGCTGGCTCAGCATCGTTGTGCTCGCCGCTGTGGGCTGCGCAAGCGGAGGCGACGAGTTTGCTGGGTCATCACGCATTCTCGTGTCCCCTTCGTCGACGGCGACGCCCACAACCGTTGCGCCCACGACGACCACCACAACGACGACCACCACAACGACCACGCTCGCTCCTCCGCTCGAACTCGACGACGTGGCTCGGGTGCTTCGCACGACCACGGACGTGATCGTGCCAGTGCTCGATCGAGTTCGCGACGGCCATCTTGTCCGAACGCCATGTCAGTCGGTAACGGTCGTGACCGAGGGGGAGACCGATGATCGGGTTCATGTGGTGCTCGACCCCGGCCACGGTGGACTCGAGCCGGGCGCGGTCACGAGCGATGGAATTGCGGAGAAGGACGTCAACCTCGAAGTCGGACTGCTCGCCGAAGCATTGCTCGAGGAACAGGGCTTCGATGTCACGCTCACCCGGTACACCGACATCCGGATCCCGCTTCGAACCAGGGTCGAGATTGCGGACCGCCTTGGTGCTGCCTTGCTGGTCTCGATTCACCATCAAGGCACGAACACAAACGTACCCCGCTCCGACGAACCAGGAACCGAGGTTTACTACCAGCAGGACTCGAGCGAGTCGAAGCGCTTTGCGGGGATCTTGGTCGAAGAATCCCGTCAAGCCCTCGGTGCCTTCGATATCGAATGGTTCGCCGGAGTGGACGCCGGTGCGACCTATCGCCCAAATCGCGACACCGGCGAAGACTTCTACGGCATGGTCCGCTTGCCCGAGACGCCTGCTGTTCTGGCCGAGATGGCCTTTCTTGGCAACACCGCCGAAGTCGATCTGATGCGCACCGGCGAGCTGCAGATCGCCGAGGCCGAGGCGATTAGTCAGGCGGTCGTTCGGTGGTTCATCACCGACGACCCCGGATCCGGTTATGTCGAACCGAGCTTTGGTTTGCGGTCATCGGGTGGTGGCGGTGGCGTCGAGGGCTGTCAGGATCCCGACCTCGGCGATACGGTCGATCTCGCCGCACAATTGAGCGACGCACTCGAGGAGCAGGGCAATGAGAATTAGCGTGAATGGCCTTCGCGACTACCGGCAGCGCCGCAGCCAGCGATCGGACGTAGCCAGATGGAGCAACAAAGAGAACTTTCACGAAAACTGGAACGTTCGAACCGAACGGCTCGCAGGCTTTGTACAACCGGGAGAGCGGGTCCTCGAATTTGGGTCGGGCATGTTGGCGCTGGCCGAGTACCTCCCCGAGGGGTGCGAACACATTGCGACCGACATCGTGTCGCGTGGCCCAGGGACCTTGGTGTGTGGTCAACGATTACACCGAAGCCGAGCTGATAGCGCTGTTCGAGTCACTCGGCTATCGGGCGACCACACGCGGAGCAATGGAAGCGCCAGATCCTGTTACGGCTCGACCG
>CALLAA010000109.1 GCA_938002955.1 uncultured Acidimicrobiales bacterium | reverse complement strand
TGTTGCTACGTGTTGGCGACGTACTCCGCCGAAGCAAGAAGGGCCTCGACACTCGGGATATACGTGAATCCCATGATGCGCTCGGCTTTGCTGGCTTCAACATCGCTATTGCGTCCGAGGTTGCCCACGACCTGACCGACGCTCTTGTCGAAGCGGCCGATGATCTTGAGCAGCCAGTTCGGTGCTTTGCGAGTGCTGATCTTGCGGTCGGGATAGGCAGCGGCCAACGGTCCAGCCAGCTCCAACATGGTGAGGGCCCCGGCATTTGCCGCGAAACGTTCACCGATCGTCTCGGCGTTATCGACTGCGTTGACATGCATGTATGCCACGTCGCGAACATCGACGACGGGCAGATTGATGTCGGGCAACATAGGGAAGTCACCGTTCATGACCTGTTCGACCAGCTCGAGGGACGTGCCGAAGTTCGGGTCCATGGCCGGACCAAAGACCCCTCCGGGGTTGATCGTCGTCAGCTGCATGCCGTGCTCGTTTGCGAAGTCCCACGCCGCCTTCTCGGCAAGCGTCTTGGACGCTTCGTATGCGGTCACGTAGCTGGCGGTCGCGTCGGTCCAGTTCGCCTCTGTCGACCGCTCCATCGGCGGTTTCGCGCTGTCCTTATAGATCGCCGCGCAGCTCGAGGTGAGAATGACCCGGTTCACTCCAGCAGCCTTCGCTGCGTTAAGCGCCCGCAACGTACCATCGACCGCGGGCCGGATGAGTTCTTCGGGATCGTCGGGGTCACCGTTTGGAAACGGCGATGCGGTGTGCATCAGCACATCGACACCGGAGAGCGCCTCGTCCCAACCATCATCAGCGGTGAGATCGAGCTTCACGAATTCGATCTGCGCGTTCGGAAACAGTGCCTCAACCTCGCCCTTGCGCTTGTCGGAACGGATTGTGCCCCGCACTTCATAGCCCTTGTCGAGCAGTTCGCGAACGATGTGTTTCGCAATAAATCCGGACGCTCCGGTCACCAGTACTTTTGTCATGTGTTGTTCCCTGCCTTTGTTGGCGCCGACGTGATGCTGTTCCACATCGCGTCGAACGCCACTTGTTGTTGTGTCGTGTCGAGATGAGCCGTGATGGCCAATTCGAGCTGTTGCTGGATTAACGCAGCGAGATAGTCGTCTGGCAGGTCGATGAGCAGTCCCTGCCGACGGGCCTCTTCAAGCACGCGTTGGCTGTTGGAGAACAACGCCATTGCCCGCTCGGCTGCCTCGGGGCTTGCGAGGCCCGACTCGTGGAGAAGTCGAGCAACCCGATGGTGCGACGGCGTTGCCGTGGCCCAGCCGAGCCATCGGGTCCAGACTTGTTCGACCTGATCGCGGATCGACAGTGCCTCGTCGATGTCTCCTAGCGATTGAGTGAGCTCTGCTTTGAGGTGCAAATACAGGCCATCGAGTAGCGCTTGTTTCGTTGGGAAGTAGTTAAAGAGCGTTCCGTTCGAAACACCTGCCGCGGCGGCGACCTTGGCGGTTGAGACGCCGACGCCATGCTCATCGAACAATGCGATCGCCGCATCGAAGATCGCTTCGGGCTTGTGCTTCATGGATACCACTGTACCTACTAGAGTGACCACTCACTCTATTCCCAGGCGAAAGCGGCCAGACGGCGTTCGGTCGAACTACGTTGTGGGCGTGAGATTTTCGACTCGGTCCCGAATCGTCGCCGGTGTTGCGTGCACCGTCGCCGCGATCGTGATCGGCGGCTCCGCTCACGCTCAGCCGGCCCGACTGACCGTCGCCACCACCGAGATTGCCCCGTTCGTCGAGCGATCCGGCGACCGCGCCGATGGCTTCTACATCGAGATCTGGGAAGACGTGGCCCATGACCTTGGCGTCGACTACGACATCGTGTGGGCCGACTCGTTCTCCGACATGCTCAACCTGCTCGAAACGGGCACTGCCGATGTCGCCGTCGCTCCGCTGGCACCTACCGCGGAACGCGAGGACCGGTTCGACTTCACGTCAGCGGTGATCTCGTCAGGTCCGCAGCTCGGGGTACACGAACGATCTCGCAGTGGCGTCTCGCTCGTCGCAACTCTGCTCGGATCTGGAGCCCTCCGCGTCCTGTTCTTTGCGTTTCTCGGGCTCGTGATTTTGGGACACCTCATCTGGCTCGTCGAACGCCACGACAAGGACATGAGCGACTTCAACCACACCTACCCAAGAGGCGTGATCGACGGCATGTGGTGGGCGGCCGTGACGGTGACGACAGTTGGCTACGGCGACATGTCCCCAAAGTCGTTACGTGGACGAGTCGTTGGCATCGTGGCGATGCTCGCCAGCTTGTTTCTCGTCGGCGCCTTCGTCTCCCAGGTCACCGCAGACCTCGCCAATGCTGGCGGAGCGCTATCGGTCACCTCACTCGCCGACCTCGACAGTGCCGAAGTCGCCACCGTCACCGGCTCGTCGTTCGAGGATTACCTCCTCGACGAAGGCATCAATGTGCGCGGATACGGCACACAGATCGAGGCCTTCGAAGCGGCCCAATCAGGCACGGTCGACTTCGTGGTCGCCAACCCATTTGCGCTCGATGCGATCGCCGGCGACTACGGAATCACCGGCGTGGGTACGGTCTTCTACGAAGAGTTCGAAACGTTTGGCCTACAACAAGGTTCGCCGTGGCGTGAGCCAATCAACCAGTCGCTCGCCGATCTGCAACTATCCGGACAGGTACAGAGCATCGTCGACCGTTGGCTTACCGACTAGACCGCGTTAGGTCGCGGTGCGTTCCATCACCGTCACCCGTTGAAGAACTCGACGTTGCCCCGGGTAATCATTCATGGCGTAGTGCAACACCGCTCGGTTGTCCCACACCGTCAACTGGTTGTTCGACCATGCGACGCGCCCCTGAAATTCGGGGCGTGTCTGATGAGCTTCCAGCTGCGCCAATAGCGGCCTGGATTCTTCGACCGTCCAGCCAACGAAGCGATGGACAAATGCGGCGTTCACGAAGAGCGCTTTGCGGCCCGAGCGAGGGTGTGTCCGGACTACCGGATGCACCGCTGCCGTTGCCTCGCACTCGGCCATATCGGGGTACACATGCACGGCTTCGAGCCCCTCGAGCATCGATTGCATGCCCGACGACAGCCGATCGAACGCAGCGAACTGGTTCGCGAACAATGTGTCGCCACATGGCCCCGCTGGCACATCGATCGCGTACAACAGCGACACCGACGACGGTGGATTTCTAAACGTGATGTCTGCGTGCCAGAACTCACCGCCAAATACCGTCTCGTCTTCGGGCTCCTTCGCCACCCGAAGAATCGCGTCGTGCTCCGCAATGGACTCGAGGAACGGGTGTACGTAGGGCTCACCGAAGACTTCGCCGATCTCGACGTGTCGCCCCGGGAGTAGTTGTTGCTCAGGAAAGACGAGAACCAGGTGTTCGTCGAGCAAAGCCCGGAGATGTATTTGCGCATCGGCGCTCAACGACTGCGAAAGATCGACTCCGGCCACGACAGCGCCCAGAGCGCTTTGCAATCGCGTCACAGACCATTGATTCGTCATCCCCATCCTCCGAACTTGTTCGTCGACAGCCGCTCGACATCAGCATCGAAGCGTCGTAGCGAGCACGGATTGTCCTGATCGTTGATTCTGCCGGTGACGACATCAGCGAGCAGCCGTCCAGAGGCCGGTGACAACATGACGCCGGCCCAGTGTCCGTAGTTGACAAAGAGTCCGTCGTAGCCGGGAACCTCGCCGATGATCGGCTCGTCGTCGATGGGATAACTCTGATAGCCGCCCGCATATGTGAACGCCGCCGCTGGCAACGAGCGGGCGTGCGCCGCTAGCGCCGGTGAAACCGGCTCGATCTGATCAAGACACCGTTCGAGGAACCCTTTGGGTACCTCGACCCCCTCACCCGGCTCAACCGACGCTTCATCGACGTCGGCCGTGCTCAACCACACGCCACCGGGTACCGGACGCCAATACGAACCGTTGGCAATGTTGATGATCAACGGAGCTCGCTGGTGGTGCTCATCGTCGAACGGGATGAAGACCCGATACCGCGGCGTGATCTTCACCGGCGACTCCACGCCGAATTGCGCGAGAAATCCCGGAGCTCGTGCACCGCCGCAAACAACAACCCGTTCGGACTCGATCGACCCGCGGTTGGTGGTTACCGTCCACCCCGAGCCGCCGGCTTCGAGGCCGACCACCTCGGTCTCGGTACACAATCGGGTATTTGTTGCCGCGTCGGCCCACGCTCTGGTGATCCGCGTTGGATCGACCCACGACCCGTCGCCGTGGAAGATGGCTGCAACAGCGTCTCCAACGAAGGGGAACCGTTCGGCGAGCTCGGGTTGTTCGACAACGCTCGAACTCGTGACGCCGAGCGCCGTATACATCGCTAGTGACTCGTGCAGGCGCTCGATGTGGTCGGGATTCGAGACCAGGTAGAGGTAGCCCTGATTCGCCCAGCCCAGCTCATCAACATCGACATCGAGGTGGTCGCCAATCGTGCGGTAGAACGCCAGCGACTCTTGTGCGAGCGACACCAACGTGGGTGACCCGTATTGCGTTCGAATCGTCCCGAGCGCATTCGGCGTGCTGTAGGTGCCGAGATCGTGACGCCGTTCGAAGACCGTCACCGACTGTCCGGCCTGTTCGAGCCACCACGCACACGACGCACCGATCACTCCCCCACCGATGATCACGGTTTCGGCGGAACGCGGAAGGTCGTCGCTCTGCAACATGACCGGATCTTCTCAGACGAAATTGGAAGCGTCTACCCCGTCGAGGCCGTAGCGTGCCTGGGTGCAGACAACGAACGAGCGCTCCACATCGGAGAATCTTCGCGGCGCCGGGTGGATGACCCTCGGCATGGCCGGCTATGTCGTCAACGACGCGTTTATCAAGCTCGCTGCCGAGTCGCTGCCGTTGTTCGAATCGATCTTCATCCGGGGCTGCTTCATCACTGCGTGGATGTTGATCGTGTCGTCGGCACGCGGTGAATTACGCGGAGCACGCGAGCACCTCGACCGTTCCCTTGGGCTGCGGGTCCTCATGGAGAGCATTGGCACTGCGCTCTACCTCAGCGCATTGACTCGGGTGCCGCTCGCCGGCCTCACGGCCGTACTGCAGATCGTTCCCCTGATCGTTACCTTCGCCGCCGCACGCCTTCTGCGCGAGGCGGTGAGCTGGCGCCGAGTGACAAGTGTGCTGGCTGGCTTTGCTGGGGTCATGGTGATCATCCGTCCCGCTTCCGACGATTTCAATCCATGGTTCCTGGTGGGTTTCTTGGTCGTCATCGCGATCGTGGTGCGCGAGATCGCAACCACCAGTATTTCGACGGAGATTCCATCGGTGATCGTGTCCCTCACGACGGCAATCACGATTACCTCGATGGGCTTGCTCGGGATCGTCTTCGAGGACTGGCAGGTGCCCGACACCCGCGAGCTCACCTTGCTGCTCGCCGCGTCGCTTTTTCTCGCTGTTGGGTACATCGCAAGCGTGATCACGATTCGGGTTGGCGACATCAGCTTCAGCGCGCCGTTTCGATACACGATCCTGGTGTTTGCAATCGCACTTCAGATCGTGGTGTTCAACGACGTACCCGATGCCCTGACGTTCGTCGGCGCAGGCATCATCACCGCGGCCGGGCTGTACTCATTGCGCTCACAGGCAACGCTGGCCTAGGCCAAAGATCAACTCCGGGGTCTGACCCCAAACCTGATCGATCAGCTGTGGGGTCAGACCCCAAACCTGATCGAGGACGCCCGCATCTTCACCGCAACGTGCCCGAATTTCGCCTGATTCGCGACCAGATCGCCTGCCGGATCATTTCCGGGGTCTGACCCCGGAACTGATCGACGACGCGGGAACCCCGCTCCCCCACCCACGAGCGACCGTTGGGATGAGAGAGCGGGGCGATCTTGCGAAGCCGGTTCGAACGGACCCGGCCTCCGGCAATCCGCAGTCGGGTCGAGGAGCCGCCAGGCGACGGATCCCGACCCGCGGCGAAACCTAGTTTCGGGTGATGGTTACACGGGCAACATGACCAACCCAGTCGAACTCGGCGCCGATGTCGCCAACCCCACGCAAGGTGCGATGCGGTGTGACCACCCAACCCTCAGCAAGCTCGGGGTTCGACTCGCCCGTGCCGCCGCCGTCACCACAGAACGGTGCGGGAACGAGGTCCGCACGATTCTCAGTGTTGATCTCGGTACCAGCGTCGAAGGCTCGAACATCGACCGTCCGGCTCTGGCCCGAGGCTCCTGGTAGCCCGACTCCATCGATGCCGCCGAAGCCGTCATTCGTGCAGATCAGCATCGACACGAGCGAGAACGTGTCTTCCTTCGACGAGAAGCTGAAGGTCACGGTCTCTCCAGGGCCGATCGGCGCCTCGGCGCCAACTCCGCTCACACCGTTGCCGGTGCCGTCCATTGCTGCAGCAAGCTCGGCCGCCAGAATCGGGACACCGCCGTTCTCTGCAACCGCCTGCACGCCGGGGCTTGCGGGCTGGCCAACGGTGAAGACACTCTGATCATCGTCGTGGGCAATCCAGTTCGGCGGCGTGAAGTACTGGCCATCGGTGATGTTCTCGAAGCTCACGGTGTAGCTCGGGGTTGGGTTGTTGCGGGTGATCACGATCTCGGCAACGCGTCCTTGCCAGTCGAAGCTGTCGGGCAGGTCGCCGACGCCACGAAGCGTGCGGTGCAGCTGTACCCGGCCATTCTCGGCGAGCTCAGGGTTCGACTCGCCCGTGCCGCCACCATCGCCACAGAACGGTGCGGGAACAAGGTCCGCACGGTTCTCGGTGTTGATCTCGGTACCAGCGTCGTAGGCGCGCAGTCGTACAACTCGGTGTCCTTCATCGATCCGAGGAAGGCGGTAGCTATCGAGGCCCGCGAAACCGTCGTTGGTACAAATCAGCATCGATGCGATGCTCAGATACGGGCTGTCGGTCGTGAACTCCCACGTGATCTGCTCGCCGGGTGCGAGCGGAGCGTCCGCACCGACTCCGGACACTCCGAGACCAGCCTCGTCGACCGCTGCCTGAAGCTCGGCGGCCAGAATTGGAACGCCACCATTCTCCGCGACGGCTTGCAAGCCCGGGCTCGCCTCGGTGCGGCGGGTGAAGATACCAGCGTCTCCGGTGTGCGCCGCCCAGTTCGGTGGTGTCAGAAACTGCCCTTCGGTGATGTTGCGGAATTGAATCGTGTAGGTGGCCTCTCCGCCTCCACTCTGCGCCCCCGCTGTCGTTGTGGCCGCGATCGGCAGGACCACGGCAAACATGGCGATGATCGCCAACAGTGCTCTTTTCATGACTCTCTCCTCAAGTAATCCCGACACGTCGTCGGGGCATCGGAGGGGAAAGAGCGTCGGAGCTGGCGCGTATTGCAAAAAGCGCGACTGTTCACATGGGCTTCAGACCAATGAACTCGTTCACGACTCATTTAGAGATGTGAACGGACCGCATGACATTGATCGGTGATGCGCGTAGGTCGACGAGCGCGGTTCTCAGTACTCTTGGCGTGTGGCCGCCGACCCCGAGACCGTCAAGCCGATCGCCAACTGGCGCGCAGCACGGTCGACCGAGCAATTACAACGCCAATTCAGCGACCCGGACTTCGATGACAGCACGTGGACATCGATCGACGTTCCCTCGCACTGGCAAACGGCCGACGAGTTCAGCGACTTCGACGGCACGCTGTTGTATCGAGCCGACCTGACCGTGCCGACGCTGCAACCCGACCAACGGCGTTGGCTTCGTTTCAACGGGCTGTGTTACGCAGGCGACGTCTTTATCGATGGCGTGTACGTCGGCCAGACCGAGGGCTACTTCACCCACCACCGATTCGAGATCACGGATCTGCTTCCCACCGCTGGCACATCCGTGCTTGCCGTGGAGGTCGCGGCACCTCGTACCGGCGACCCGGGCCAACAACGAAACCTCACCGGATGGTTTACCCATGGGCCTGGCCTTCCCCGAGACTGGAACCCCGCCGGGATCTGGCGACCGGTCGTGCTCGTCGACACCGGGCCAGTCGCAATCCGTCACTTTCGGGCATTGTGCTCCGAGGCCGATGCCGCCCATGCCGAGATTCATCTTCGGGCCGTCTTGCTCGCGTCCGAACCGGGCGAGGTCACGCTGACCACCGAGGTCGCCGGGACGACGAGCACGTCGAGCCACACGGTGGCCGCAGGCGAGAACCAGGTCGAATGGCAACTCACCATCGAGGACCCCGACCTGTGGTGGCCGGTTGGGCACGGCGACCAGCCGCTCTTCGACCTCGAGGTCAGCGCTCGGGTGAATGGTGCGGTGTCGGACCGCAAGCACCGTCGGATCGGGTTTCGGTCGACCTCGATGCGCGACTTCATCCAACGGGTGAACAACCGACGGACGTTCCTTCGTGGCGTCAACATCGCGCCGCTGACCGTCGACCTCGCGTCGATGAGCGTCGAGGACATCCATGCTGAGGCTCGGGCGATCCGCGCAGCCGGATTCAATATGGTCCGCATTCGAAGCCACGTCACCCGACACGAGTTCATCGACGCGTGCGACGAGCTCGGGCTGCTCGTATGGCAGGACCTCCCACTCGCCGGGTCCTATGCCCGCAGCGTGACCTCGGCGGCCGAGCAACAGACGAGAGACATGATCGACTTGCTCTCCCATCATCCCTCCATCGTCGCCTGGGGTGGCCACATGCGCCCGCACACGAGCGAGCCCAGATCGACGGCAGCACCAGACCTTCGCCAGCAACAGATCCCGAGCTGGAACCGAACGATCCTCGACCGAGCCGTGCGCCGGTCATTCGAACAAAGCGATCCGTCCCGCCCGGTCATCACCCACTCCGACGTTGCGCCCCATGTTCCCCAGCTTTCGGGAAGCGACATTGGGTTGTACTTCGGATGGCTTGATGGAGAAGCAGCCGACATCGCTGAATACGCAGCAACGTTGCCTCGCCTCGTCCGGTTCGTTTCCGACATGGGCGCGCAAGCGTTGCCCGCCGATCTGTCGACCGAACTCGACGATCTCCTCGAGGTACATGGTTCCGAAGCTGGAGCCTTGCGTTCGGTGGTTCCGCCGGGCACGTACCCGGATGCAGCTTCCTGGGCTGGGGCGATGCGCGCGTATCAAGCCGATGTGATCAAGACCACGATCGAGTCGCTGCGCGTACTTAAGTATCAGCCGACCGGCGGCTTTTGTGCCGGGGTATGGCGCAGCTCGGGCCCGGGCCTGACGCGTGCGCTCAACGACGCCGACGGCACGGAACGGCCGGCACTCGATGCAGCGAAGGCGGCACTCCAACTCCTGCTGCCGGTCTTGTACCCGGCGACGGCGACGCTCCCCGCACGGTCGACCTCCCAACTTGCGCTGTATCTCTGCAACGACCAACTCGACGATGCCGACGTCGAGATCGTTGCGTCGATCGTCGATCAGCGAGGTACGTCAACACGCCGTTGGTCCGGACTTGCCACGGGTGACGATGTCACGTTCATCGATGACGTGGCCGTCCGCGGCGGTCGGATTGGCTCGGAGGTGACGATCGACCTTGAAGTGCGATCAGCCAGCGAGGTCGTGGCCGAAAATCGCTACGTCTTTCGGGCGTCCTAAGACGGCATCGGCTCAGCGTTCGCTGTACAACATCAGCGACCGGATGATACTCAGCAGGAAGAAGCCAAAGGCGAGCACCGAGATTGCGGGAATGTTGCCGTTGTATTCGCAGAACTCGGCTGGATTCCGGCGGCAGCGGGTAACGGCGACGACCGCGGACTCCGATAGGAACGCGATCACTGCGAGCGTTCCGACCGCCATATAGGCAAAGTTTCGGGCCGTGTTGCGTCGGGTTTTCCACCGTCGACTCGTGTACACCACAAGGGCGAGTCCGGGCAGCACAAATGCCGCTGAGAGAAGTAAGTGCCGCGCCATACGCAGAGCCTAGTCACACGCACGAAACGAGCGGCATCAGCCAAAATTGCTAGAGACCTACCCCAATTGTGGGGTTCAAGCTGCAAAACCGCCTCATTGGCAACATCTACGGGCGGCGGGCTTCTACATTCACTGCCATGGGCGAAGCCGTCAACCTCGTCGTGATCGACGACCAGATTTCCTACGTCGACGCCTTTGGCCTCGCCTTGTCGCTCACGCCCGACCTCGAACTTGCCGGACGTGCAGCAAACGCTGAGGACGGCGAACGCGTGACCTTGGCGGTCCAGCCCGACCTCTTGGTCACCGACTACCGCTTGCCAAATGGCCAAACGGGGACGATGTTGTCTGGTCGACTTCGAGACGCTGGCTTCACCGCACCGATTCTGGTGCTGACCGGTTTCCTCGCTCCGCAGGTCATTCGCGAAGCTGGTGAAATCGACGACCTGCACGTCATTTCAAAGAACACGCCGATGACCGGGATCGTGAACGCGATCCGCCAGATCATCAAGGGCTTGCCGATCGAACTCGACCCCGACACGACGCCCGACTCGAACCTCTCCCCAGGGGAACTCGAGGTGCTCGAGCGCTTGTCGAACGGCCAGACACCCGCCGAGATCGCCCAGATGTTGCATCTGAGCGTTCACTCGATTCGCGCCCGCATCAAGAGCATGCACCGCAAACTCAACGTTGCCTCTCAAGGAGAAGCAATCGCCACGGCAATTCGCCTAGGCCTTGTCGTGCCACCGAAGTGATCAGCCCTCTAGTCTTTGCATAAGGGGGTAACCGTGCAGAACGGCGAGGCCGAGCTAGAGGAGATCCGAGCCGTCCTCTTTGGCGACCACATCGCCGAGCTCGAGTTGATGCGCGCCGAGCATGCCGGACAACTCGCTGAGCTTCACGCTCGCATCACCGAGCTCGAAACGGCGCTCTATGACCGCAACGAGCGGGCAACGCTCGTGAGCGAGGTCCTTCCCGATGCCGTCTCGACCCAACGGACCTCGCCGCTCTTTCAGCCGGCGCTGCGGCCCGAGGTGGAGCAATCGATCCTGCAGAGTTCGCGCGACGACTCCACCATTTTGGCCGAGGCCCTCTACCCCGTCATTGGGCCAGCGGTCCGCAAGATGGTCGCCAGCATGTTCACGATCGACTTCCGCAATACGGGACAAACGTTCCTCATCGAGCAGATGCTCTTGATCGAACGCCAGACCGGCATCGTTATCGCTGCGAGTGCCACCGACCAGGACATGCTCGAAGACGCCGACGTGATCTCGGGCATGATCGATGCGATCCGGCGCTTCGTCCAAGAAGCCTTCGATGCTGACGATCACGACGGACTGCGCGACCTCCGGGTAGGCGACACTTCGGTGCTTGTCGAGTGGGGCCCCCAGTGTGTCCTTGCGTCGGTCGTCCGCGGCGTTCCGGACGAACAGTTTCGGGATCGCACCGCTGCGCTACTCGAGCGCTTGCACCTGCAGTACGCGGCCGACCTCGATGCGTTCTCCGGCGATCTCGCACCGTTCGAATCAGCGTCGCTCGAGCTCTCCTCGTTGCATGGCGAAACCGTCGAGCGCACCGAAGCCGCGGAACCTACCGGCGGGGCGCTCCAGGCGCTTGGGCGCATCCTGGCGTTCCTCCTCTTCGTTGCGATCATCGTGCTGGTGATGTGGCGGTTCGCTGCATGAAAATCGCGACACTGAAAACCTCGGATCTGCATCGCATCAAAGTGGTTATGCTCGGCGCGCCTGCGGTGGGCAAGACCAGCCTGGTCCGCCGCTTCGTACACGAGGTGTTCGAGGGCGACTACCGATCGACGCTCGGGGTGAAGGTCGATCGCAAGAACGTCGAGGTCGACGGGAAGAACGTGAACCTGCTCCTTTGGGACGTGCACGGCGAGACCGAAGGCATCGTGGTCACGCCGAGCTACCTTCAGGGCGCCCACGCCGCCATCCTCGTGTTCGACGCGACCCGGCCAGAAACGCTGGAGATGGCCGCCGAGCTCGGTCGGCGGGTTCGCGAGAACTCACCCGGCGTGGATGTCTATGTCGTCGCGAACAAGACGGACCTCGAGGTCAGCTGGCCTGTCGTTGGTAAAGCGACCGCGGCAGCCGGATTCGACTCGGTACTGTCCACCTCGGCCAAAACCGGGGACGGTGTCGAGGAGCTGTTTCGTACGCTCGCCACCGCTGCGGTGCAGCCGAAGTAACTCCCCTATCGCGAGCCGAGCGGCAGCGACAGCGAGAACGTTGCGCCATTCGGCGATGACTTGCTGAGCGAGATCGTGCCGCCAAGCGACTCGATAATCCGGCGACTCAGCGCCAATCCGATTCCCGAACCATCCGTCGTCGAGGAGTCCCGTTCGAACATCTTGAATATTCGATGTTGCGCGTCGGGGTCGACGCCGGTCCCATTGTCGCTGACGTCGATCGTTGCGTCGCCGTTCCCGACCTCGGCCGAAACCCGGATCTCGAGTGGACGGCTGGGGTGCCGGTAGCGAATCGCGTTTGTGAACAGATTCGAGAACACGTTCTGAAGCGGCACCGATCGTCCCTGGACGACGGGGAGGTCATCGATCACGATCGACCCACCAGCATCAGCGAGCGGTGTCTCCAGAAGAGCGGCGGCGCGATGCACGACGTCCGTCAGGGGGAAGTTGGTGATGTCGGAAACGTCGGACTGAATATTCGACAGGTCGAGCAGCTGGCGTACTTGCTGGTCCATGTCGGCCACACCCGACCGGATGGCCTCGATGCATTCGGCGATTCGTTCCCGATTCTCGACTGGCCCATCCATCAACGAGTCGAGCACTTCTGCGTACAGCGAGGCGGCACGAAGGGGCGACACCAACTCGTGAGCGGCGACGTATGCGAATTGCTCGAGTTCCTCGTTGGACAGCAACAAGCGGTCTTGTGCGGCTCGAAGTTGATCTTGGTTCTGCTTGAGCACCTCGCCGAGTCGATTGATGCGTACCTGCTCGACCGATCGATCAAGGTTCTCCTCGACCAGTTCGACGACCGCGTGAAGGGCGTTGATTGCCTGCTCAGTGAACGCATCAGCCTGCTCGTGGGCAACAACCACAAAGCCTGGTTCGCCCGATGGCCCGGTGACCGGCTGAACGGCAACCGAGCCAACCCAAGCCTCGACATCGTCGTGCTCGTCGCATGTGGAATACCCGGACCGGTCTGCCCACACCATCGAGGTTGAGACGGGGCCGTTCGACATCACGCGCACGACGGGGAACGAGTCCAGCACAAGCTCGGCGGCCTGGGCGTTGGTTGCGTACTGCGCCAGCCGAAGAAGGGTGCGTAGCGAGGAGGTATCAGCCATGAATAGAGAGCCGATGATAGTGGCTCGAGCAATGTGCCCGGTGCCGACCGGCGGCACTGCGGAGTGGTTTCGGCGCGCACGCCGACGACAGGATTGTCGGTGCGATACGCCAGCTCATACCTCGAAGTATCGATCAACACCTCGAGGTGTTTCGGGGCACCTGGTGAAAGACCCTAGATTTGGGGTAGCTCCCGCCTTGCCAAATCAACGATTCGGATCGTTCATCTACTACTCTTCGAGAGCAACAGTGAGTCCACGACGCTTCGGAAGAGATCTCCATGAACGACGGCACGAGCGAAACCAAATCAGCAACACCGGCCGACTTCGGCGATGACGACCTTGGGCGGATCCAAGGCATTCTGATCGGCGCCCACGCACGGCAGGTCGATGAACGACTCGCCGCGCTCGAGGAAGCGCTCCTCGGGGCGATCGCCGACCTTCGCAACGACCTCAACGACGAGATCGTCGCGGTCAAGAAGCAGATCGTCGCCGAAGAAACCACCCGGTCCAAGGCCATGAAGAACCTCGGAGAACGCGTCGACACCGAAGCCGAACTCCGCACCGAGACCGAGCGAACACTCATCGGCAAGGTCGATGGTGTCGAAACGTCGATCCACGAGTCGATCGAAGCAATGCGTTCCTCGATGACGAGCGACAACGATCAGGCGCTCGCACAGATTCGCGATGACAAGGCTGATCGGGCCCGTTTGGCCGACATGTTCGCCGCCGTCGCGGACCAGTTGCGCGACGAGGACTAACCGAGCGCTAGAAGCTCAACACTGTCGATGTTGCTTGTGTGGCAACCACACCGACCGTTGCGACGAGCGCCCGGTTAGCACTCATACAGAAGTAGTCGAACCGTCGCGGTCGCAACGTTACCGAACCTGTCATTTGGCACCACAAATGATGCAGCAATGGCAGAGGTGGTGACGCGAGGCACACATTACGAAACCTCAACAGTTCGACAACGTCCGCCGTTAGTGACATGAGGCGGGGCACACTGAGGTGGCCGAGGTTGCGCCGAACTCACTAGGTTTGAACTGCTGCAATCGCCGGCCACAACTACATTCGTTCGAACAGGAGCGTCATGGCGCAAACAATGCCCGACCTGCGGAATCCTCAACCCATCAGGAGCCGCAAGAAGCCACTCCCCTTCCCGCTGAACATTTGGCAGTCAGCGGTTGGACGCAAGTGGATCATGGCGCTCACCGGCGTCGGCCTCCTCGGCTTTGTGCTCGCCCACATGATTGGCAACCTTCACATCTACGAGGGACCAGCCGAGCTCCACGAGTACGCCGAGGCCCTCCGTGGTCTTGGTGGCGGAATCGTTCCACGGATGGTTCTGCTCTGGGTCTTGCGGTTTGGGCTGATCGCAATGTTCGGCCTGCATATCGCCGCCGCCTACACGACCAAGGAAATCAGCCGTAAGGCAAGCGATGACGCCAACTTCATGGACGGTCAAAAGAGCTATCCGGGCGGACGTGACTACATCGCTGCCAACTACGCCAGCCGGACCATGCGATGGACGGGCCCGATCATCTTGCTGTATCTGGTGTTCCATCTCGCCGACCTCACATGGGGTTGGCTTCCACACACCGAATACATCAAGGGCGACCCGTACCACAACGTCGCAACGAGTCTCGGGAACCTTCCCGTGGCAATCATCTACATCCTGGCGAACGTGGCGCTTGCGTTGCACATCTTTCACGGCACCTGGTCGGTCTTTCAGAGCCTCGGGCTCAACAACCCAAAATACAACCAAGCCCGTAAGGGCCTGGCTGCTGGCCTCGCAGGTGTCATCCTGTTAGGAAACCTCACGTTCCCAATCCTGACTCAGGCGGGCGTGATCGATGATGACAAGAATCCCTGCGGCCAGATCACCGATCAGGCCGAGAACACCGAGTGCTTTGAAGAACTTCTCTCTCACGGAGGCGAATAGTCAATGACTGCAACCATGGAGCCATCCAGCAAGGTTTCGAGCCCACGGCTCGACTCCAAAGTTCCACAGACGGACGACATTGCGAACATGTGGGAAAACCACAAGTTCTCCATGAAGTTGGTGAACCCGAACAACAAGCGCAAGTTCAGCGTCATCGTCGTCGGCACCGGTCTTGCAGGTTCGTCGGCTGCGGCGACCCTCGCCGAGCTCGGCTACAAGGTCAAGGCATTCACGTTCCACGACAGCCCGCGTCGAGCGCACTCGATTGCGGCGCAGGGCGGCATTAACGCCGCCAAGAACTACCAGAACGACGGCGACTCGGTTCACCGACTGTTCTACGACACGGTGAAGGGCGGCGACTACCGCAGCCGCGAAGCCAACGTGCACCGCCTCGCCGAGGTTTCGGTCAACATCATCGACCAGGCCGCCGCACAGGGTGTTCCATTCGCTCGCGACTATGGCGGTTTGCTCGACAACCGTTCGTTCGGTGGCGCTCAGGTTTCTCGTACGTTCTACGCACGAGGGCAGACTGGACAGCAGTTGCTCCTCGGTGCGTACTCCGCGCTCAACCGTCAGATCGAGTCCGGCGGCGTCGAGATGCACAACCGCAAGGAAATGCTCGACCTCGTCGTCAAGGACGGACAGACCTGCGGCATCGTGACCCGCGACCTGCTCACCGGCGAAGTCGAGTCGCACTCCGCTCACGCCGTCGTCCTCGCGACCGGCGGCTACGGCAACGTCTATTACCTGTCGACGAACGCCATGATGTGCAACGTCACCGCTGCGTGGCGCGCGCACCGCAAGGGCGCCTTCTTCGCAAACCCGTGCTACACCCAGATCCACCCGACCTGCATCCCCGCATCGGACGATCACCAGTCGAAGCTGACGCTGATGTCGGAGTCGCTGCGCAACGACGGCCGCATCTGGGTTCCGAAAGAATTCGACGACAGCCGCCTCGCCGCGGACATCCCCGAAGCCGAGCGCGACTACTACCTCGAGCGCAAGTACCCGGCATTTGGAAACTTGGTGCCGCGCGACGTTGCGTCGCGTAACGCAAAGACCGTCGTCGACGAAGGCCGTGGTGTTGGTCCGCTCAAGAACGGCGTGTTCTTGGACTTTGCCGATGCCATTGCCCGTGATGGCGCCGAGACCATCAAGGCCAAGTACGGCAACTTGTTCGACATGTACGCAAACATCACCGGCGAAGATCCATACAGCCGACCAATGCGTATTTACCCCGCCACCCATTACACGATGGGCGGCCTCTGGGTCGACTATCACCTGCAGACCACAGTTCCGGGCACCTACGCCATTGGCGAAGCGAACTTCTCCGATCACGGCGCGAACCGCCTCGGTGCTTCCGCACTGATGCAAGGTCTGGCCGACGGCTATTTCGTGCTGCCGTACACGATCGGCGACTACCTCGCCGACAAGCTCGGAGACGGCGTCGTACCAACGAGCGATCCGGTCTTTGCTGCGGCCGAGGCCGAGGTTGCTGACCAGACCAACATGTGGCTCTCGGTCAACGGCACGAAGTCGCCCGAGCACTACCACCGTGAGCTTGGCAAGATCGTGTGGGATCGGATCGGCATGGCTCGCGATAAGAACGGCTTGGAGAAGGCTGGTGACGAGATCGCGACCCTCGAAGAGGAGTTCCGCAAGAACGTGCGGGTCATGGGCGACGGCACGTCGATGAACACCGAACTCGAGAAGGTCGGCCGTGTGTCGGACTTCTTTGGGTTGGCAAAGCTCAAGGCTCGAGATGCGCTCGTTCGCGAAGAGTCCTGTGGCGGTCACTTCCGTGTGGAAAGCCAGACCGAAGAAGGCGAAGCGTTGCGAGACGACGACAACTTCAGCCATGTCGCTGCGTGGGAGTGGAACGGCGAAGGTGCCGACCAAACCAAGCACGAAGAGCAACTCGAATTCAAGCACGTCAAGCTCAGCCAGCGCAGCTACAAGTAGGAACGATCATGAGCGAAAACAACATCAACATCACCCTCGACGTCTGGCGCCAGAACGGTCCTGCTGACAAGGGACATTTCGAAACCTACGAAGCCAAAGAGATCAGCACCGACAGCTCCTTCTTGGAAATGCTCGACGTAGTCAACGAGCGTCTGATCGACGATGAGAAACTGCCGATCACGTTCGAGAGCGATTGCCGCGAGGGCATCTGCGGCACCTGCTCGTTGATGATCAACGGTCAGGCGCACGGCCCCAACAAGGGCCAGGCGACGTGCCAGCTACACATGCGCACGTTCTCCGATGGTGATCACATCACCGTCGAGCCATTCCGCGCTGCCAGCTTCCCGGTCATCAAGGATCTCGCCGTCAGCCGCGCCGCGCTCGACACCATCCAGCACGCTGGTGGTTACGTGTCGGTCAGCACCGGCTCAGCTCCTGACGCCAACCTCACGCCAGTCCCCAAGGACGCAGCAGACCTGGCCATGGATGCAGCAGCATGCATTGGCTGTGGCGCCTGTGTTGCAGCATGCCCCAACTCTGCGGCTCAGCTCTTCACGTCGGCCAAGGTCAACCACCTCAACCTCTTGCCCCAGGGCCAGTCGGAGCGATGGAAGCGTGTCGAGGCCATGGTCGACACCATGGAGGACTACTTCGGTACGTGCACGAACCACGGCGAATGCTACGAAGCGTGCCCGAAGGAGATCAGCCTCGATTTCATCGCGTTCATGAACCGCGATTACGTCAAGGCCAAGATCAAGAACCGTAAGCTCGCTGGCCAGAAGTAGCCATCAGCCCACGGTCAGGTCAACTCGATATACCGACCAACCGGTGTTGACGAGCGCGATGTCCTCATCAGCGTATTGGATCCATTGGAACTGGTTCGACAACCCTGTTCTTATTTGGGTTGTCTCGAACGAAACCATGTCTGTCAGATTGAGGGTTCCGGGTCCTCCAATGCTGACCAGCGTTTGACCATCTTCGGTCAGAACGTACGAGTTGCTACTCGTGGTCCCGAGAATCGGGCCCTGCGTCCATTCGTAGGATTGCAGATCGAGAAGCCAGACCTGGCCGAACGCTGCGACAACCATGGAGTCGTCATGGACAAAACCGGCGGGCCAGCCAAACCGCCCGTTTGCGGCCAGGGTTTCAGGCACAGCCACACGAGTCAGAGCGTCTGCACCAGCTTCCCAAACTACCGCAGCACTGGGCGTGTCTTCGGGAAGGCTGATGAAGCTCGAACAACCGGATCGGTCCAACTCGAACGGGTGGATATCGAAGCCGACTAATGGAGCCCGATCAGACGGCTCTCCGGGTACAAAGCGGACACTCTCACGCGCGTCGAATGTCCCCGTGCTCTCACCCGAGGCGGTGTCCAGAACTTGAATCTCGAGAGTCCCGAGCCCGTACAGCGCTGCTGCGCACTCTGCGAAGGCCGTCAGGTTGGTCCCGTCAATGAACTCCTCCACAGAAAGCTCTACCGGCTCTGATCCATCACACGTTCCGACTACTAGTACATCGACGCGGCGGGGTTCGACCCAACAGGCTGGAACATCGAGCTCGAGCGGGCGCAGCAGTTGACGATTCAGGAGTTCGGTCAGTGGCAGGCCCGCCTCCTGCTGTGTTGCGAACGCCCACTGGGAATCGCCGTTCGACACGGGGTACTGATAAACCGCCCCGATTGGGGCTTCGACCTCGGCATCAACCTCCCAGTTCACCCCATCGGCCGAGACAAGCCGCCAAAGCATCGGTCGCCGGCTCATCTCTACGCTGCTGCCGTAGGTTTGCGCGATCATCGCAAAGCCGGTCGGCGTTCGACGCAGAAAGGAAAGAGAGCCACCCAAAGACGAATCAAGAGCCGCTGGAAACGTCGCGTCGATTGCCGCCCACTCGACACCGTCCACCGAGCGATACAACCCCGAACCGGGTCCTTGATAGTTCCATGACGCTGCGATGTATCCGATATCGAGGCGAATGACCGAAGAGAACTCATTTGCAACCGACAAGTTCACTCTGCGGTGAGGAGACTCGACATCACCCTCACTAGCTTGCACCTCAGGTGGTTGCACGTCCACTGCGACGGCACCTGTCGACGGCGACGATGGGAGAGACGTCTCGGCTTGAACAGCTTCGTCTTGTAGCGGCTCCGTCGATGGTCGCACCGCGATAACCACAGCGACGACCAGCACTACGGCAATGACGCTCACCCACAGGCCAACAAATCGATGCTTTTGGCCAACACTGTCAACTGCAGGCGTGGCAATGTCGTTGATTCCTCCACCGCTGACCTCCACACGCACCGACGGAATCTGCTCGTTGGCCATACACGAGTGTCGCACGCCGACCAAGAAGTGCAAGGCTTCGTCGACGCTGATCGAGGACCGCGGGCGTCGCGTCTGTGAGGCCCGATTGTGGGTCGCCAACTTCGACATGAACCGATGGTGTGTCTTCATGGCCTATGAACAAGTCTTCCATGATCAGCACTCGGAGGGAACTTGCACCGTCCGATCGACTATCTTCGCTCCATGCACATACTTGAGAACGGCACGAAGCTGCCATCCATCATGGGCGTCAAACACGACGGTGAAGCGGGCGATATGGTCGCCTCCGTCGCCGGGTCTTGGGCAGCCGTGCTGCTCTACCGAGGCGATTGGTGACCATACTGCCGTCAACAGTTGGTTGACTTCGCAACACACGGTGGCCCATTGGTCGAGCTCGGCATCAAAGTCGTCGCCGGATCCGTGGACTCGCTCGAGACCACCCAAACCCTCCGCTCGGGACTACACGTTGGATTCCCGATGTGGGGAGAGCTCGATGCACCCACCGTGTCGGCCGACACCGGTGCGCCATATCAGGATGGCGATCGCGTGTTTCTTCACGGGACTGGCTGGTTGATCAACCCAGACGGGGAGATTGCCCAGTCGCTCTATTCGACCGGCCCGATCGGCCGATTTACCGCGAGCGACGTGATCCGCAAGGTGATGTTCGAGCGCCGCAAGTAGGCATCATCGAATCGGGAGAGTAACGACGACCAGATCTTCTGCCCGACCAAAGACGGCTCGCTCGTCATCGGCATACAGAATTCGGTCTGGACGGACAACCATGTCGAGCTCGACCCGCTGCCAATCACCGTCGCTCGAGTCCGCAATGAACATCGCGCCCTCGGCAAAGGTAAAGAGCTGTCGGCCGTTCGGAGCCATCCATACGGTGCCTGCCCGGTTGATCGGTACCGCACGCTCGACCCAGGTGCTGGTCTGACGGTCGGCCGCGTACAGGGCGAAGGCGGTCGGCACGAGAATCTCGGTATCGGTGACCGCAATCGATTGTGGGAGGCCGAAGATTTGGGTTTGGGGTAAGGACCCGAGGCTCGAGAGTCGTTCGGTTCCCTCCCGCGGTTCGAGCAGAGACACGCCCGGGTTTGTCGGGGCGATTGCTTCGAAGACGTCGAATTGTGCACATGCCGGTGCGCCATCGAGCGAGCCGCCCGGCTCGAGCACGGCGATCTTCCCGTCCGGGGTCGGCACCGGCAGTGCCGACACGCTCCCCTGGGCCGTGTAGATGCGAATCGATGGGTTGCCGCTGCGCTCCATGAAGATGTCGAGTGGCGCTCCGCTGCGGCCGCTGAGCTGGGTGAGGCATTGACCGACCTCAGCGGCCAACGATGGATCGACCAGCTGGTCGGGGCGCAACACGATGGGCAAGGCAGTGTCACAGTCCTGCAGCAACACCACCGCCTCGCTCGAGATCTCCGCCGCGCTCCAGGCATCGAGCCAACATCGGCTCGCAATCTCGGCGTCGGTCACGTACTCGGCGACCACCTTCTCGATGAGCGGATTGCCCGTCACGCCTCGATAGGCGCCGACCACCATCAGCTCCGGCGTGTTCACCAAGGCGAGAGCCGCGGTCACCGACCCGAGCGCCATTGGCTCGAAGTCGGGATCAGGTGACCACAACAGACCATCGTTGGAACGAAGACGGGTGGCGAACGCGAAGCGCTCACCGTTGCTCCCTTGGACGGACTCGACCATGGTGACGACGAGTGTGCGTTCGTCGGCCTGACCGAGAGCCGCAAAGACCCTGGACCCGAGATCTCTTCCCTCGAGCGGTTCGAGGTCGACGACGAGCGTGGGTAGACGCGACCAGACCGTCCCGTCGGCCGATGAGTAGATCCGCAGTTGCTCACCGATGCCGCTACCGAGGCCAATGAAGCCCGAGGTCCACGGAATGACCGCCTCGATGTCGGCGAATCCTTCAGCGATCTGCACCCTGGCCACTGGGGCGGTCTCCAAGGGCGCCCCATCGACATCCAACGCGGGACCCAATGTCGACGACGCCACATCCGTGGTGGTGGTCGGGCTGAGCCGTTGTGTTCCTGCAGCGGTCTGCCCCGGATCCGGGCGGAGCACGAAGATCGCCGCGATGCTCATGGCGGCGATCAGCACCGCGACCGCGATAACGCCGCGCGGCGGGCCACCGCCGGTGGGTCGGCCGGTCGAGACGCGCCGCTGAGCTCCGGGCAAGAACGACGGCGGAAGCTCCTCGACGTCGATCTCGACTCGAACCGCGGCGTCTCGTTCACCCCCAGACATACGGCATCTTTGCGCAGATCTCGGCGGACTCGCACCTCGCCTGTCCAATTGGATGGCCAGCCATCTCGTTCAGAAGCCTCCTCAGAAGCATGACCGCCGACCTACTTGCGTCTACATTCGTGTCGGTCGAGGAGCACTTTCCTCGGGCAGAGAATCCCAGAGGACCCGTCATGAGCGACATCACCGACACGCAGAGCAACTGGCTTTCCGAAGACGATCTCGCCACCATGCGCGGCAAGATGCCGGTCGTATACATCAACGCCATCCCGGTACTTACCGACGATCTCGGCATCGTCACTCACATTGGGCTGTTGCTGCGTCTCGGCGCCGACGGCGATGTCAACCGAGAAATTGTCTCGGGACGGGTGTTGTATGGCGAACGGGTGCGCGACGCCTTGCTCCGTCACTGTGAAAAGGACCTCGGCCCGCTGGCGCTTCCACAAATTCCGGCGTCCCCGCAGCCGTTCACTGTCGTCGAGTACTTCCCGAACCCGGACATCACCGGCTTCTACGACCCTCGCCAGCACGCCGTGAGCCTGGCCTATGTGGTTCCCGTCGATGGCGACTGTGAGCCGTCTCAGGACGCGCTCGACCTCGTCTGGCTCCGACCCGACGAGGTCACGAGCCCAACGGTTGCCGCGGAGCTCAGCCCCGGCCACGAGAAGCTCGTGCGTCGAGCTCTCGCGTACGTTGGCCGCCTGCCGTAACTCGTAGCGGTCACGCTCCTACCAGGGCAATAGTTCGGCGGTTAGCCCATTGTCGAGGAGGCGCTGCAGGACCCGGTCTGCGTGCTCTTCGTCGAGGGTGTCGATGCGCAGTTCGAGGATCGTGCTTCGAGCTCCCGTGGAGCCCAAGCCATCGTGATCGACCTGAACGACGTTCGCTGCGCTGTCGGCGATCAGTTGAGAGACGAGTGAGAGTCGCCCCGGTGTGTCGTCGAGCTCGACCCGAATGCGGTTGAGTCGGCCCTGATTCGCAAGCCCGCGAAGTGTCACTACCGCGAGCGTGCGCGGATCGATGTTGCCGCCGCACAAGACGACACCCACCTTCTTGCCAGCGAAGACGTCGGGGTATTCCATGAGCGCCGCTAGGCCAGCCGCGCCGGCACCCTCCACGACGGTCTTTTCGATCTCGAGCAACATTGCGATCGCTTCCTCGATCGCGGCTTCGCTGACGACGAGTACCTCAACGTCGTGCTCGGCCAGTATCGCCGACGTGATTTCGCCCGGTTCGGTCACCGCGATGCCATCGGCGATGGTCGAGCCGCCCACAGCGGTTGACGGACGAGATTCGAGCCGATCGGCCATCGATGGGTAACGCTCGGTTTGGACACCAATGACATTCACGGACGAGTCGTGCGCCGCAGCGGCGATCGCGAGGCCCGATGCGAGGCCGCCTCCACCCACTGCGGCGACGATCATGTCGAGGTCCGGAACTTCCTCGAGCATCTCGAGTCCAATCGTTCCTTGGCCGGCGATCACGACCGGGTCGTCGAAGGGGTGGATGAACTCGAGATCGTGTTCTTCGGCGAGCTCGCGTGCGCGCTGAGCAGACTCCATTACGTCGGCCCCCTGCAACACCACCTCAGCACCGTGATAGCGCGTCCTGGCGACCTTCACGAACGGGGTGTTCTCGGGCATAACGATGGTCGTCGGCAACCCGAGCAGCGCGCCGTGGTGCGCAACACCTTGGGCGTGATTTCCCGCCGACATTGCAATCACGCCACGCCCGGGCGCAACGTCGAGCAGCCGGTTTCGTGCGCCCCGTCCCTTGAACGATCCCGTGTATTGGAGGTTCTCGAACTTCAGGTGCACCTCTGCCCCGATAATCGAGGAGAGCGTGTGTGAAATCGTGAACGGTGAGCGCTGAATGACGTCGCCGATTCGTGCGTGGGCAGCGCGAAGGTCGGAGACGGTTACGGTCGGCTGATCAGCCTCTGACGAAGTCATCCTTCGAGGCTATGGCCGAACCGCTCTGCTTGACCGATTCAAGTTCTTTGTCGACGCTGACCTTGATACGCACGACGTCGAGCAGAGCCAACACATAGGCGCCAGGGCGCACCCGTGAGTCGTCTCGGTGTTCCCACGTAATCGGCACTTCGAGGACGTGGTAGCCAAGTCCTTGAGCGAGTGCGAGCGCTTCTACGTCGAACGCCCAACCGTTGCTGTTGCACCGTCGAAACACCGCGTCACTCGCCTCGCCAGTGAAGACTTTGAAACCGCGCTGCGTGTCGTGAATTCCGGGCAGGACCATGCGTTGGATGAATTGGTTACCGAGGCGACCGAGGCGAGAGCGGATGCCGGGCTGGGTGACGGTCACCGCAGAACCGTCCACGGCGACGGATCCAATCACGACAGCTGGCTCGATAGGTTCTTTGGCCGCCGCCGCCATCAGACGGTCGAACTCGCGCACGTCGGTTGAGTTGTCGGCGTCGAGAAAGAGTCGATGGCGCCCAGTGCCGGTCAGCATTCCTTTGCGTACGGCATGGCCCTTGCCGAGGTTCCGTACCGACTGCAGAACGATCAGTCGACGAAAAAGCGGCGCATAGCTCTGGGCAACGACGATGGTGTCGTCGCTCGACCCGTCATCGACCACGATGACCTCATCGTCGAGGTCGCGCTCGGACAGGTATGCGGCGATGGACTCGAGCGTCTCACCAATACGTTCGGCCTCGTTGTATGCCGGGATGATGATCGAGAGGTCGCGCATTAGGCAGCGCCTTTCAGCGTCGTGGTCGAACGTGATGTCGGTGACGCCGACAGGCTGTGGATCACCATGGCGACAAAGCAGACACCGACGACGACCGCAAGGGGTGTTGCGCCAAGGTCGCTTCCTGCGAGATGAACGAGAGAGGCCACCCATGTGAGCAACAGCACACGTGCAGGTACCTGCTCGGCCGTCGCCATGATTGCGGCACCGGCGATGATCAGCAGCCCGGCGTCATAGAACATCGTGTGTGGGCTGATCAAGGTGACGCCGACAGCGGTGGCGCCCATGCGATGCGCCAAGCTGAAGCGAGCGGGATTCACCCACAGGTACATGAGCGTCACGACGACGACCGCAGCGCCGACAGCACCGAGGACGACGGCCGGGCGGGCATCGGGAGACCACGCTGCTTGCAGAAAGCCAAGGATCGAAATCGAGTTCGAGGCATTGACCTCGGCGTCTTGTTCGACGAACGGAACAACCTCGGACCACCATGCAGAGACCCAGCCGACGCCGAGCGCAGTCGCCGTCGCCAGCCACGTCGCAGCCACGGTCGCGACCGCTGCTGCCACCGCGCTCCAGTGCCGCGCCAGCAACATGAGACCCACGAGCGGCAAACCGTACTGCGGTCGAAACATCATCAAACCCGCTGCGAGGCCTGCGAGCCACTCACGATCATCGTGCAGGGCCCGCCATACAACAGCCATGCCGAGCACACTGAGTGCCGCGTTCTGGCCTCCGCCGATCGCCGTCGCAAGCGGGTAGAACGTCACCGACGCGGCGAGAAGCGGCCAACGCCAGCGAGCTATGAGCGGGACGACGCCACTGAGCAACCAGAGCGAAAGCACCAACGCTCCGGCCATGAACACGGTGTGGATGGCATAGGCAGTCGCAAAATCCAGCGACCCGAGCGGCGCGTATGCGGTCGCCACGTGGGGTGGATACGCAAACGCGAGGTAGCCATCGAGGCCAAGGTCGGTTTGTGCTTCGGCTTGGCGGGCGGGGTCGTAGAGCGAGTCG
>CALLAA010000108.1 GCA_938002955.1 uncultured Acidimicrobiales bacterium | reverse complement strand
GCATCGGCTGCAGATTTCGATCATCCCGAGAAACAAGCCATCGAGACGCGTTGTCGAGAAGCTCGGCATCCGCCTCGAAGGCATGGCCGAGAAGTACCTCGAGATCAACGGCAACTGGGAAGACCACCTTCGCTACGCCATCACCACCGAAGAATGGCAACAACGCAAAGACGAATTCTCTGCCTGGTTGTAGTTCGACCAATGCCGCCAGCGGCTCCGCCGCCAATTTTTGCGGCACTCGTCGAACTAGTGTCTTCCCATTCAAGAGCGGGCCTTCGCAGGCGATAACGGATGAGCGCCGTAGGCGCTACTAGCGTTGTTTGCTCGGCAGTCCACAATGGGCAGGCGAAGGCAGGAGCGTCGTGGAACTAGTTGTGCGAGCAATTGTGGTCTTCGTGATGGTGAGTGTGTTCATCGTGCTCTGGTACACCGTGACGGTGCCGCGAATGAATCGACCTTTCAGGCGGATGGGCCTGCACGGCCCGCTCAGCGAAAGTGATTCGTCGTTCTTGCGGAAGCACATCGTGAAGATCATTTTGGCCTGGACCGTGCTGCTAGTGCTCGCCTTACTCATCCAGGTGAATGTCGTGGAATAGGCGGGACCGAGGTCTGGTGTGACTGGGACGAGGTCCCGAGACGGCGAAAATCGCGGCGGAGCCGCTGGCGGCCTAAAGCCTGCGTGGCGCCTGAACGTCCGCCGGAGGCGTGCTATGCCGTGCAGCCCGTAGGAGGCAAAATGGCGACGGAGGAGCCGGCCTCCGAAGGGATCACGGCCAAATGCCGCGCTGCTCGAAGACGGTGCCGATGCGGTTTAGGGCAACGGCGTAGGCAGCCTCCCTGCGGGTGCAGGCGAGGCGCTTCTTTTCGGCTTCGATGTTGTCGGCGGCTTCCCAGAGGTAGCGGCGCAATTCGTCGTCCACCTCGGGAAGGCGCCAACGCGAGCTCATCTTGTTTTGCAGCCACTCGAAGTACGACACGACGACACCGCCGGCGTTGGCGAGTACGTCGGGGAGGATTTCGATACCTCGGTCGATGAGGATCTTTTCGCCCTCAACACTCGTTGGCCCGTTAGCGCCTTCGAGGATCACCGATGCTCGAACGTGCGGGGCGCGTGCTTCGGTGATCTGATTCTCGATCGCGGCGGGCACGAGGATGTCGACGTCGGCGGCGAAGAAGTCCTCGACGTCGATCGCTTCGGCATCATCGAATCCGGCAACACCGCCCGCCTGGCTCGTATGGCGCCACAGGGCCTCGGGGTCGATGCCGTGTCCGTTCATGATGGCGCCGGTGTGGTCGGCGACGTGGGTGAGTTCGACGCCCATGCGGCCCATGGCGCGAGCGCTGTGCTCGCCGACGTTACCGAAGCCTTGGATGGCTGCCGTCGTGCCACGAAGGTCTCGGTTCACTTGTTCGAAATGGTGCGCCAATACGAACGCAGCGCCCTGCCCGGTTGCTTTATCGCGGCCGAGTGATCCGCCGGTCTCGATGGTCTTGCCGGTAACTACTCGACGAGTGTTCTGGCGGTCGCCGCCGCCACCACCAGCGTTGAGATAGGTGTCCATCATCCACACCATGGCCTGAGCGTTCGAACCAACGTCGGGTGCGGGGATGTCGTGCTCAGGTCCAATGTTCGACCCGAGCGCATGGGTGAAGCGGCGGACGATTCGCTCGATCTCGCCGGTGCTGTGCTCACGCGGGTTGAAGGCAATGCCACCCTTTGCGCCGCCGAATGGGACGCCCGAAAGCGACGTCTTCCACGTCATCCACATCGCGAGCGCCTTGACCTCGTCGAGCTCAACATGGGGCGAAAATCTCAGGCCGCCCTTAAAAGGGCCGAGAATGTCGTTGTGTTGGACGCGGTAGCCACGGAAGATCCGCAGCTCGCCATCGTCCATCTCAACGGGAAAGCTGACGATGATTTCGTTCTTTGGGGAACGAAGAATCGCACGAGTTCGATCGGAGAGTCCGATCAGCTCGGCGGCAGCATCGAACTGCTCGACCGCGGTTTCGAAGAGCTTCTCACCATCGCTGGTGTCAGAAGAGCGTCTCGTGGGCATGTTGTTCTCACCTCGTACGATCGCCATTGATCGCCTTGATGTTCGGTGCGATCGTCGTTGACCGCATCCCGCCAAAATGTAGCGCCCTTAGGCCCTACAGGAGAACCATGATGGCATTGATTAGCTATCGGCAACTGAGGCGAGCGCATCAAGTGCAGCCGCAGCATATTCCGGACGGCAGATCAGCAAATCTGGCAGGTACGGATCTTCGTGGTTGTAGGTGAGTTCGCTGCCATCGATGCGGCTGCAATGCAGACCTGCGGCCAGCGCCACGGCAACCGGTGCGCAAGAGTCCCACTCGTACTGGCCACCGGAGTGTGCGTACATCTCCGACTCGCCACGGACGACCGACATTGCCTTCGCTCCGGCTGAACCCATCTCGACAAGTTCAGCGCCGAGTTGTTCGGCCACGGTGAGCGCAGCTGCTGGTGGACGGCTTCGGCTGACGATCATGCGCGGCGTGTCGGCGCCGGTCTCGGGCATCGCTACCGGGTCAGCGGTCGACAAGGTGATGCCGAGGGCAGGAAGCGCAACCGCACCGACGACCGGCTTGCCATCGACGACCATCGCAACATGAACTGCCCAGTCGGTGCGAGGAGGCTCGGAGTATTCGCGCGTACCGTCGACCGGGTCGACGATCCAGGTGCGATCGGAGGACAAGCGCTCGACGCCGTCCTTGCCTTCTTCGCTCAAAATCGCGTCGTCGGGACGAACCCGGCGCAATTCTTCCATGATGAATTCGTGCGAGCGCAGGTCGCCTTCATCCTTCATTTCCTTCGAATCGGCACCTCTTGCGCTCATTTCCTCACGAATAGAGAGAAGAAGTTCACCGGCTGCGGTCGCAATGCGTGCAGCTTCGAGATGGTCGTCATGGGTCACAGAATTCATGGTGGGTTCCAACCTAGGATCTAGCGCGGGCAGAAATTGTCATAGTTCACAAAGCGAACGCTCAGGGTCTTCATCGGTCTGCCGATGTAACCCTTGAACAATCAGTGCAGAGGAGTTAGCACGCAATCATGTCGTACGAGCTGTCCCATTTGAGGGAACTCGAGGCGGAATCCATCCACATTATGCGTGAGGTGGCCGCAGAGTTCGAAAATCCAGCCCTGATGTTTTCGGGAGGCAAGGACTCCATTGTGATGCTCCGCCTCGCGGAGAAAGCATTTGCGCCGGCCAAAATCCCCTATCCGATGTTGCACGTCGACACCGGCCACAACTTCAAAGAGGTCATCGACTTCCGCGATAAGCGTGCGGCCGACCTCGGTGTCCGTCTCATCGTTGCGTCCGTGCAGGACACGATCGATGCTGGGCGAGTGACCGAGGAGACCGGTGCTCGCGCTTCGCGTAACCGTCTGCAAACAACCACCTTGCTCGAGGCAATCGAGGAGCATCGTTTCGATGCGCTCTTCGGTGGTGCTCGTCGTGACGAGGAGAAGTCTCGCGCCAAGGAGCGCGTCTATTCGTTCCGCGACGACTTTGGTCAGTGGGACCCCAAGGGTCAGCGACCAGAGCTCTGGAACCTGTACAACGGTCGAATCAAGATGGGCGAGCACATCCGTGTGTTCCCGATCTCGAACTGGACCGAGCTAGACATCTGGCAGTACATCCTCGAAGACAAGGTCGAGATCCCATCGATCTACAAGGCGCATAAGCGTATGGTCTTCGAGCGCGACGGAATGCTGTTGGCCGAGAACGAATTCACCGAGCGTATGGACGGCGAAGAGCCCTACGAGGAGCTCGTCCGCTACCGCACCGTCGGCGATATCACCATCACCGGTGCGGTCGAGTCAGATGCCGACACCATCGAGAAGATCATCGACGAGGTTGCAGCAACCCGTCAGACCGAACGTGGCGCAACTCGCGCCGACGACCGTGTCTCAGAGGCGGCTATGGAAGATCGTAAGAAAGAGGGCTACTTCTAATGTCAGAAATTCTCCGATTCGCAACTGCCGGCTCGGTCGACGATGGAAAGTCAACCCTCATCGGCCGCCTGTTGTACGACTCAAAGTCCATCTTTGAAGACCAGATCGACGCTGTCGAGAAGGCCTCGGAAAAGCGTGGCATGGAAATGGACCTGTCGCTGGTCACCGACGGTCTCCGGGCCGAGCGTGAGCAGGGCATCACCATCGATGTGGCATACCGCTACTTTGCGACGCCAAAGCGCAAGTTCATTATCGCCGATACTCCGGGACACATTCAGTACACCCGAAACATGGTGACTGGTGCCTCCACCGCCGACCTCGCACTCATCCTCGTCGATGCCCGCAACGGCGTCATCGAGCAGAGCCGTCGTCACAGCTTCATCGCGTCGCTGTTGCGCATCCCACACATCGTGGTCTGCGTGAACAAGATGGACCTCGTCGACTACAGCGAAGAGGCCTTCGAAAAGGTCAAGGAAGAGTTCCGTGAGTTCGCGATGCGTCTCGACGTTCCCGACCTTTCGTTTATTCCGGTTTCGGCACTCAAGGGCGACAACGTCGTCGACAAGTCCGACGCCATGCCGTGGTACGAGGGTCCCTCGCTGCTCACGCACCTCGAAACCGTCCACACCGCATCTGACCGCAACATGGTCGACGTGCGGTTCCCGGTCCAGTACGTCATCCGTCCAATGAGCGACGAATACCACGACTATCGCGGCTATGCCGGCACGGTGGCCGGTGGCGTCATGAAGCCCGGCGACGACGTCGTCGTGCTCCCGAGCGGATTTGAGTCGACGATCAAGTCCATCGACACCATCGACGGGCCGATCGAGGAAGCATTTGCGCCAATGGCGGTCACCGTTCGATTGAACGACGAGATCGACATCAGCCGTGGCGACATGATTTGCCGCCCGAACAACCAGCCGGTTGTGACTCAGGACGTCGACGCGATGATTTGCTGGATGGACGAGACTGCATCATTGCAGCCCCGCAAGAAGTACGCGATTAAGCAGACGACGCGTGCGGCCCGCATCATGGTCAAGGACATCAACTATCGCCTCGACATCAACACGTTGCATCGCGACGAAGACGCGACCGAAATCTCGTTGAACGAGATTGGCCGCATCAGTTTCCGTTCGACGCTGCCGTTGTTCATCGATGAATACCGCCGTAACCGCGAGACCGGAAGCTTCGTCCTTATCGACGAAGCGACGAACTCGACGGTTGCAGCAGGCATGATCCTCGGCGAATCCGCCGGCTGAACAGATGGCTGACGAGCAAAGCGATTCGACAACCGGCGCTACGAACGTTGTTTGGCACGCCGGTCACTACGACCGCGCCGAGCGTTGGGAGCACCTCGGTCTGCGCGGTGCAACCATCTGGTTCACCGGACTGTCCGGTTCGGGTAAGTCAACGGTTGCGGTCGAGGTCGAGCGTTTGCTCGTCGAACAGAAACAACCCACCTACATGCTCGATGGAGACAACCTTCGGCTCGGCATCAACGCCGACCTTGGGTTCTCCGCCGAGGATCGGAACGAGAACGTCCGTCGGGTCAGCGAAGTAGCTCGTCTCTTCGCTGACGCCGGCGTGGTCGCGCTCGTGCCGTTGGTGAGCCCGTATCGTGCCGGCCGAGAGCGAGCCCGCGAGATTCACAAGGCGGCCGACGTGCCGTTCTTCGAAGTCTTCATGGACACACCCCTCGAGGTTGCCGAGTCGCGAGATCCCAAGGGGCTGTACAAGTTGGCACGCGAAGGCAAGATCGAGAACTTCACCGGGATCTCCGATCCCTACGAAGCTCCAGTTGATCCTGACCTCGTGCTGCACCCCGATATGGGTAGTCCTGCCGAAATGGCCGCCCACGTCCTTTCGATGTTGCAGGGCTAGACCCGTTCGCAAAAAGAGCTGATCGACCCTTCAACAGCGAGCCAAATCTGCCGATAGGTAGGTATGGCAAAGACTGCAGCAAAGACTAAGGAAACCCCAGCCCGCCCACGGGTCAAAGGTTCAAAGACCGACGTTTCCAAACAGGTCAAGATCAAGAAGGTCAGCCGAGCCGTCACCCGACTCGTCGAGCCGGGCAGCCAGGTCGACTGCATGCACTGCGACGAACGAGTCAAGTTCCAAGCAAAGATGCGGCACCAACAGGTCATCTGCAACGTCTATGAAAAGAACAAGTGGATCCGCGTCGAGCACTTCCACGCCGACTGCTACAAGAAGGCCAAGCAGCCGTTCGGCAAGCCAATCGACTGACGTTTCGCAGCTTTGCACGCTCCGATCTACACTCAGGGGCTGCTATGAATACACCTGATCCTCGGCTTGGCCGGCTTCTGCTCCTCGGCGAGGATTACGGCGAATATGGTGCAGTCGGAAGCACCCGAGTCGGCACACACGCTGCGGCCGCGATCAGCGTCGGTCGCGTCAGCGACTCGCCGAGTCAGCAATGGAAGTTCGATGCTCGTGTTATGAACGAGGACTCGCTCTGCGTAATGGAGGCGGGCTCATGGGCCGGATACGCCGTTGCCGACGCTCACTACGGGCCCGAATCGAGTCACATGCTTGTGAGCAGGCTGCACCAAATCTGGTCGAAGGTCCGGCCAACGGGCCTCGACCACCTCTCCCAGATGGTGGAGTTTCTTCGACAAGGAGATCCTGCACGCACGGACTCTGAGACGACCCTCCTCGTCGTGGTGTACGACCGAGTCGAGCGGACCGGGTTCGGTATCTCCTTTGGCGACTCCAGCTTTGTCATGGTTGGACCAGGGCATGACGCACGTCCACTCAACGGACGCGACAATCGATACGTGACAGCGCGAAGCAGGTCTTCGCTGCGTCACGGCAATGCGTTTCGATTTGCGGCGAACCCCGGCGACCTCATGCTCACGTATACCGATGGCATCGACGAATGTCACTACCGCAGTGCGGCGACATCGATTCAGCCCCATCACGTCTCCGATATCGGACTTCGCTCCGGCGGCGACACCCTTCAGGTCGTGACCGAACTGTCCGCTCTCGCCCTTCGCGGAGTAGACGGAAACCCTGGAGGCGAGGACAACATCGCACTCATCTGTGCCAACGCCTAGGCCGGGCACGTTCTATTCGTGTTTGCCGACGGTCCAGTCCGCAGGGCCAAGAAGGCGCTCACCAACCTCTAGTGGTTCTTCTTCGAGGGTCGTCGCCATCGAGTCATTCCAGCGGTTGAAGACTCCGAACATGCACACCACACCCAGGATTTCGACGATCTCGGTATCGCTCCACATCGACTCAAGTCGGGTGTAGAGCTCTTCGGTCACAGCGTTTGGAACCGAAGCTGCAGCCATTGCGTATTCGATCGCGACACGTTCACGATCGTCGAAGAGGGGACTCGTCCGATACTCCCACATCGCCTCGACCTTCGCATCCTCTATGCCGTGCCGGGAGGCGCTCACCGCAGTGTGGGCGCGACAGTACTGGCAACCCACTGCAGCGCTCGCCGCATTGGCAAGCAAACGCTTGAACCCGAGATCAATGAGCCCATCGGGGGAGAAGACAGCCTTGTTGAATTGAATCGTCGCCTTTGCGATCGCGGGCACGCGTTGCATCGTCAGCAAACTGTTTGGGACGAACCCCAGAGTCGTGACGAAGTGATCCATGATCGCCCGGAGTTCTGGGTCTTCGCATGCTTCGATTGGAAGCGGCTCCATTCGCGCCATTAGTGCCTCCTTACGCTTCCATTACGACGGCTTTGGGCTCGGTGAAGAACTCCCGACTGAAGTTGCCACCTTCTCGCCCAACTCCCGACCACCCAACGCCGCCGAATGGCGCTCGGAGATCTCGTACGAAGAAGCAGTTCACCCAAACGGTTCCGGCGTTCAGCGCCGCTGCAACCCGATGCGTCCGGCGAGCGTTCTCGCTGAAGAGCATTGCGTTCAGGCCGTAGTTCGTGTCGTTTGCGAGGGCGATGGCCTCTTCCTCAGTATCGAACGGGAAGATCGTGACCACCGGACCAAAGACCTCCTCGCAACTGATGCGCGCATCGAGCGGAGCGTCGACGATGACCGTCGGGTTCACGACCCACCGGCCATCACCGGAAACGCCTCCGCACAACACCTTGGCGTCCGGGTGAAGGTCGTCAAAGAACCCCGCCACCTTCGTGAAGTGCGTCTCGCTCGCTAATGGCCCGATTTGCGTCGCCGCACTCGTTGGGTCGCCAACGACCATTGCCTTTGCAGACTCCACAAACCTCTCGACGAATTCGTCGAAGATCGACGACTGGACGAAGAGACGGCTTCCAGCGAGACAGACCTGTCCGGCGTTGGTGAAGATTGCCTTGTTGGACCACGACACCGCTGCGTCCATGTCGGCGTCTTCAAAGACGATGTTGGCGCCTTTGCCGCCGAGTTCGAGGCTTACCGGGACGAGTCCAGCTGCACCGGCAGCAGCGATCTTTCGCCCGGTATTCGACTCGCCGGTGAAGGTGATCCGGTCGATATCGGGGTGATGTGTGAGCATCTCACCCGCGGCGTTCGGGCCGAATCCGTGGATCACGTTGAATACGCCATCGGGCACGCCCGCCTCGGTGGCGAGACGCGCCATGATCGTGGCAGATGCCGGCGTGTCCTCGGCGGGTTTAAGAACCACGGTATTTCCCCAGGCGAGGGCGGGTGCCACCTTCCAGGTCTCGAGCATCAACGGGAAGTTCCACGGGGCGATCGCCGCTACGACGCCCGCCGGTTCGTATCGGCTGTACGCATGGTGTCCAGTGTCCATTGGGTAGGCCTCGGCCACGGACATGCGCGCGTGGTCAGCAAAGAACCGGAAGTTCTGCGCAGCGCGGGGGACGTCTTTTACGCGCATTGCCGACAGGGGCTTACCCATGTCGTTGGTGTCGGCGTGGGCCAGTTCCTCGATGTGCTCCTCGATAAGGTCGGCGAGCCGATGGATTATCGCTCCACGTTCGGCGAACCCCATGCGAGGCCACGGGCCATCATCGAACGCTGCGCGGGCCGCAGCGACTGCGGCGTCGACCTCGGCTTGGCCAGCTTCACACACGTCTTCCCACTTCTGCTGAGTCCATGGGTTGATCGTGTCGAACGTGTTCCCGGAGGCGGACTTCTCCGCCTTGCCATCGATCCAATGGGTAATCACTTCTGCTCCTTCACCAGGTCGAGTGCAACGTCGACGATCATGTCTTCTTGGCCGCCGACCATGCGGCGTTCTCCGAGCTCCATGAGGATGTCTCGAGTGTCGAGTCCGTACTGTTCTGCTGCGTTTTCCGCGTGGCGTAGGAAGCTTGAGTAGACACCGGCGTAGCCGAGGCTCAAGGTTTCCCGATCTACCCGAACCGGTCGATCTTGGAGCGGACGCACGAGGTCTTCGGCAGCGTCCATAAGCGCAGCGACATCAGAACCGTGCTTCCAGCCCTCAAGGTTCGCCACGGCAATGAATGCCTCGATGGGGCAGTTGCCCGCGCCGGCACCCATTCCGGCAAGCGATGCGTCGACCCGGTAGCAGCCCTCTTCGACCGCAACCACCGAGTTTGCAACACCGAACGTCAGATTGTGATGAGCGTGGATACCGATCTCGGTCTCCGGCTGAAGCACTGCCCGATAGGCCCGCATCCGGTCTCGAACGTCTCCCATTGTCAGACGGCCACCCGAATCGGTGATGTACACACACTGCGCCCCGTAGCTTTCCATCAGGAGTGCTTGCTGGGCGAGCGGCTCTGGTTCGTTCATGTGGCTCATCATCAAGAAGCCCGACACGTCCATACCGAGCTCGCGCGCCTTGTCGATGTGTTGGGCGGACACATCGGCCTCCGTGCAGTGCGTGGCGACCCGTACCGATGTTGCGCCTAACGCGTTCGCCTGCACGAGGTCATCGATGGTGCCGATGCCTGGAACGAGCAGGACGGTCAGTGCAGCGTTCTGTAGAACCGACGCGGCTTCTTCGATCCACTCCCAATCGGTGTGGGCCCCGAAACCGTAGTTGAACGACGAACCGCCAAGCCCGTCACCATGGGTGACCTCGATCGCGTCGACCCCGGCGTCGTCGAGCGCCTTGGTGATGGAACGGACGTGGTCGATCCCGTAGCGGTGAAGGATGGCGTGCATTCCATCGCGAAGGGTGACGTCTTGGATGTAGAGCTGTGGTGTGTCGGTGCTCATGCGCTCACCCGTGCCGCGATCTGCTCGGCGGTCTTCAGAGCGGCGCTCGTCATGATGTCGAGGTTCCCGGCATACGGAGGAAGGTAGTGACCTGCCCCCTCGACTTCGAGGAAGACCGAGATCTTCCAGCCGGTGAACTTTCGATCGAGTTGAGGGATGCGGATCGGGTCCGAATCGGCGATCTGGTCGACCTGCACCTGTTGTTTCAGCCGGTAGCCGGGTACGTACTCCTGCACCCGGTCGACCATCGCGGCGACAGCGTGACGGAACGCCTCGGGCTCTCCGGTCTGGGTCAGGCAAAAGACAGTATTGCGCATGATGAGCGGCGGTTCGGCTGGGTTGAGCACGATGATGGCTTTGCCTAGGCCGGCTCCGCCCACGACCTCTATTGCCTTTGCGGTTGTTTCGGTGAACTCGTCGATGTTGGCCCGGGTTCCTGGCCCCGCCGAGCGCGACGAGACTGAGCTGACGATCTCGCCGTACTCAACCGGAGCGACGCTGTTGATTGCGGCGACCATCGGGACCGTCGCCTGGCCGCCGCAGGTGACCATGTTGACGTTCGGTGCGTCGAGATGGGCGTCCATGTTGACGACGGGGACGACGTAGGGGCCAACGGCTGCCGGGGTGAGATCGAGCACTCGTTTCCCATGGGCCTGAAGGACCTCGTTGTGCCGCACATGAGCTCCCGCTGAGGTCGCATCAAACACGAGCTCCACGTCGGAGAACTCTGGCATCGCAACGAGTCCGTCGATGCCGTCGGAGGTTGTGGCAACTCCCATTCGTTCCGCTCGGGCGAGACCGTCGGACTCGGGGTCGATCCCACCCATTGCGATGACATCGATGGTGTCCGATGATCGTCGAGACTTGATGAACAGGTCGGTGCCGATGTTGCCTGAGCCAATGATGGCAGTCTTCATAGTTATGCCTGTTCGAGGTACGTGGTGACGGTGCCGAGTGGTCCGAAGTCGCAGGTGACCGCGCTACCCGGAGCGATAGGTTTCATAGGGCCAAGCGCCCCGGTCATCACGACATCGCCCGCTCGTAGCGGCGTCCCTCGCTGCGACATCACGTCGGCAAGCCATCGTGCTGCGTGCAGCGGATGCCCAAGACAGGCCGCGCCTTCCCCGGTGGAGACGGTTTCGCCGTCGATGTCCATGCGCATCGGGATCGTCCGTAGGTCGACGTCTCGCAGCGGCACCGGTTTGCCGCCGAGCACGTAGAGTCCGCAGCTTGCGTTATCGCCGACGGTGTCGACGATGCGAATGTTCCAGTCGGCAATGCGGCTATCGACGATCTCGATCGAGGGGAGTGCGTACGCAGTTGCGGCGATGATGTCGTTGAAGCCGTGCTCGCCGTGATCGAGATCGTGTTCGAGAACGAGGGCAACTTCGGCTTCAGCGCGAGGTTGCATCAGGCGGCCGACCCCGATCGGGACGCCGTCGCCGTACTCCATGTCCACGAAGAGCGTCCCGAAGTCGGGCTGGTCGACGCCGACCTGCTCCATGACGGCCTTCGACGTGATCCCGATCTTGCGGCCAGCGACACGTCGGCCGCCGGCGATGGCCAACTTCGTGTTGACCTCTTGCACTGCGTACCCAACATCGATGTCGGTTTCGGTGCCGAGAACCTCGCGGATCGGGGAGCAGGCAACTCCCGACTCGGCTGCGGAGCGCAACTGGGCAGCTGCAGCTTCGATTTGCTGTTGGTCAGCCATTGGCTTCTTTCTCGCGAGCAAGACGCTCTTGTTTGTCCTTTAGGAGTTCTCCGCCGGCCATGAAATCGGTGTTGGGAAACTCGTTGATCCAGACCCGAACAGATTCACGTGGGGCGCCAATGTGTTGGTGCATGGCGTCGGTGATTGCATCCATCAGTGCTTTCTTGGCTGCGGGGTCGCGGCCTTCGGCCATGTGGACGTTCACGAGCGGCATATCAGGCCTCTCCGGTGACGGCGACCGAACCCAGGTGGCTATAGCGGGCAACCGCTGTTGTGCCGGCCTCAAGTGGCCGGGCGTCGGTGCACGCTCCGGCCATCACCAGCCAGCCAGCTTCAAGCTTCTGGCCGTGCTTGCCGAGATGGTTCGCGAGCATCGCCACACACGCAGCGGGGTCACCCAGGAGCGCTGCCCCCGTTGCGGTTCCGGTGATTTGCCCATCGATTTCAAAGACGCAACCGAGGGTCGTCAGGTCGGCGTCTCTCGGCGCAATGCCGTCGTCGCCAATCACGACACGTGCAGCGGAGGTGTTGTCGGCAATGACGTCTGTGAGCGTAAAGCTGAACTTCTCGTAACGCGAGTCGATGACCTCGATGCCGCCTACTACTTTCTCGGTCGCGTCGAGCACGTCATCGGCCGTCACGTTCGGGCCAGCGAGGTCCTCGCCGAGGATGAAGACGATCTCTGGCTCACACCGTGGATGGATCAATTCGCCCAACGGGGCGGCTCCGTTGGTGAGCACCGTGCTTGCCGGAACCCAGCCATAGACCGGCGCATCGACGCCCATCTGCTCTTGCTTGGCAACCGAAGTAAGTCCGAGCTTCGCTCCGGCCAAGGTGTCGCCGCGTCCGAGCTGCAGTTCGAGCAGTGCGGCCTGGATTGCGTACGCATCGTCGATCGACAGCTCATCAACCTGTTTGGTGATCGCCTGAACATCGCTCCGCTTATCGACAGCGGCCAATAGATACTGCGCCCAATGCGCATGGTCGATCGTCATCAGGTGTTGGCCATTCCTTCTCGGGCGGCCGCGGCGTCGATGTGTAATTGCTTCATCTCCGCGGCGATCGGGCTGAACTTCATAGAACCGTTGTCGATCCAGTCACTTGCGAACTCGGCGCCGCGACCGAACTTCGAGCGCTCGAGCGGCAACTTGATCGCATCATGAGGTTCCCGGACGACGGCGATTGGGTCCTTCCCCGCAGCGACGTCGTCAATCGCGTTCTTGAACATCCGGCGACAGGCGATGACACCAACGTCGCTCTTCGTGATCTTCTCGCGCGTGCGATCGGCGATGAGGCCTTGGCTCACCCACGCCATGATGTCCTGGCCCTCGATGTAGTCGACGATGTACGTCCCGTCTTCGTTCTGCCAATCGATTGGGTAGTCAACCGTGTGGACTTCGTCGGGAAGCTCCGCTCCGTCGGGCGCATGAATCGTGTAGAAGATCACGTTCGTGTGGGTGTCGTCGACCGGCACACGAATCTGCATCTGGTAAACACCATTGCCACCGACCCACATCTTGTACGGGAACACGAGTGGATGGCCGATCTTCCAGTCGTCAGACTCTTCGTCCTGTCCAACCAGCAATCGGCGCTTGATGATGCCGTGTTCGAAGTTGTCGAAGGCGACCTTCTCGTGTTTGTTGCCTCCGAACGAACCAGGCATCTCCATGCCGGTCTGTTCGGCAATGAACTCGAAGTAGTTCCCGTGCAGTGCTTCGACATGATACGGATCGACAGCGTTCTCCATGATCTGGAGCCAGTTGCAGGGGATGACAGCGTGTCCCATGTCCCGGTGACCATGCATGGTGTACGCCTCGTAGCGAGGAAGCTCCGGGGCCGGGCCCTCACCGACATAGGCCCACACCAGGCCGCCGAGCGCTTGGGCTTCGCCGGATCGCACGCCACAGTCGGCGCGAAACTTGGGTGAGGAGTCGGGCTCGGCCAAGATCTCGAGGCACTCGCCGTTGGTTCCGAACTTCCAGCCGTGATAACCGCACCGAAGACCGTCCTCGTCGACGATGCCGTACACGAGTGACGCGCCGCGATGCGGACACTTCTCATCCACGATGCCATAGCCGCCCTCGCGTGTCTTGAACACTGCGAAGTCCTCGCCGAGCAGCCGGGTCCGCTTCACGGGAAATTCGTCGAGTTCACGGGTGAACGCCACCGGATACCAGTAGTTGCGCAATACGGCACCCATCGGCGTTCCGGGGCCCACCTGGGTCAGGGCGTCGTTTTCTTCTTGAGTCATCATGAGAGTTGGCTCCTGTCTGTACGAGAAATGCGGGTGCCCCAAGGCCCTCGCCCGGGGCACCCGTAGGTTGGCTAGTGCTAGAGGATCGTGACCTTGCCCGATGATCCATCGACGCGGATTCGATCTCCGGTCTTGATCTTGTCGGTGCCGAAGCCCGTCCCGGTCACGGCCGGTACGCCGTACTCGCGGCACACGATGGCAGCGTGGCTCATCATGCCGCCGATGTCGGTGACACAGGCTTGGATCTTGGGGAAGACCGGTGCCCAACTGGGTGCGGTGATCGGAGCGACCAGAATCTCACCCTGTTGCAGGTCGTTTACCTCGTCAGGTTCGTAGATGATTCGGGCAATGCCCTCGACCGTGCCCGGTGAGGCCGCCATGCCGGTGAGCTCGTTCTCTGCTCCTTCGTCGGAGCCAAGCCAATTGTTGACCGACTCCGACGTGATGCCCCAGAGCATGATCGTGAACGGTTCGGTGATGACTTCCGGCGGAGCGCCAAGAGCCTTCGGAGCCTTCCATGCGTCGAGCTTTGCGTGGATGGCCCGGCGGCGCTCGATGATCGGAGCCCAGTGAGCAGCCGACGCCGTCGGAGCGTTCACAGCCCAGTTGGCGTAGTAGTCCCACAGAACTTCGTGGACTTCGTCGCGTCGAATGAACAAGAGGTCGTCGGCGTTTGCGAGCAAGCCGTCCTTCGCAAGGGTTGCGCCGAGCTCCTTGAGCTTGCGCCACACGACCGACATCGTCCAGTGCTCGATGTAGAAGTTGTGATTCTCCACATAGGGGAAGACCACGCGGGCGAGTCCGAGTTTGCCGTCGAAGGCCTCACGGTCTTCGTCGGACCCGAGAAGCTCGCGGTATTCCGAGACGACCCGATCGCGTTCTTCGCGGATTGCTTCGATTGGGCGACTGATATCCTCGCCAGCCTCGATGCGAGCGATGTAGTCCTTGATGAAGGTGTACGGGATGTCGGGGTTTTCGACCCAGATCTTGTCGAAGTGATAGAAACCGTTGCCCGACGTGAAGTTGAACCATGGATCCTTCGCAACGTCCCATGCCGCGGTCCACTCAGCACCCGCATCGCCATCGAGCGACACGTTGTTCGGGTCGTCGAAGTTCCGTGCGATGCCGAGGTCGACAGCCTTCTGTGCGAGCGCCTTCAGCTCCTCATTCGGGCGGAACAGGTCCACCTCGACACCGGCCACCATCTTGGCGATGCCGAGATCGGGAATCGATGGAAAGGCTTCCTTGCAGAAGCCGAAGAAGTCGAGGTAGGCGGCGTACCCGAGGTTGAGGAACTCGAAGTGGTATTGCCAGGCGTGCATGATGAGATCGCGGAACCGGTTGTACTCACTCATGAGCTTTCCGCCCGAGCCGAGAGCGGTACCGCCGGTAATAACCTCGAGGTCTTCCATCTCCGGAAGTGGACTGAAGTCGATGGACTCGATCTCGCCGATCGTCGTCTTTACCTTTCCGAGCCAGCTGTCGTAGAGGTCATCCCAGTTGCCGAAGTAGTGGCCGGCTCGTTCCATGAACTGTGGCACGCGAGCTTCGATGTTCGACGGGTCCACGCCAACAGGCGACAGGAAGGCATAACCATAGAGGATGCGGAAGTCGACACCGTCGGCTGGGGGAATCCGGTAGTGGCGGCTATTCATCTGGCTCAACGAGGCGAGTGCGGCCTCCATGAACGTTGCATCCCATGGGGTGAGTGCTTTGCCCCAATGCATCGAATCCCAGAACCAGAAACGATTGTCCTCATAGTCCTTGCGGTAGTCGCTGAACGATGAGGAGTACGGATAGAGCTCCTCCCATCCCTCGACTCCCTCTGGGCCCTCGATCTCGAACGGGCTCGGAAAGCTGTTGCTCATTGGTATTTCCCCCTGGTGTGACTTTCTGTTTCTGATGTTTCTCTTTGGTTGTTGCTATTCGGACTTTTTGTGCAGCGGCGACACAAGCGTCGACACGATCGACTTCATTGGGTCGTATCCGCCGCTGCTGACGGACGTCTTGGGTTTTTGCGACCACACGGTCTCTGGGCGGCTTTGCAGCATCACGACGTTGTCGCCCGTCGGTAGGTGTTTGTCGAGCGCCCACTCGACGTCTTGTGGACAGCCATAGTGCTTCTCCGCCCGGCGAGCGAGGATCGCGATTGCCGTGAGGTCCTCGTCAGTCACGGCGGGCGTGGTTCGCCGTTCGCCGGTGATCTCAAGCTTCTCGACCGCACCGCTGTCGGTCAGGCAATACTCCATGCCCTTGTCGCTGATCTCGCGCTTGATGACTTCTCGCAGCACCTTGTCGACCAAGAAGTTGTCCGGGGTTACCTCACCCGACACGACCGCTTCGCCGAGACCCCACGACGCATCGATAGCGACCTGAGAGCGATCGCCGTTCGTGGGATTCAACGTGAACGCGACACCTGATGAGATTGGGTCGATCATCTTCTGGACGCCGACGCTCATTGCGATGGCTTGGTGGAGATAGCCCATTGAATGGCGGTAGGCAATGGCTCGGTCGGTGAAGATCGATGACCAGCACTTTCGCACGTTCTCGATCACCGCGTCGGCGCCGACAACCCACAGGAAGGTGTCTTGCTGGCCGGCGAAGGAGGCATCGGGAAGATCCTCTGCGGTCGCCGAAGACCTGACTGCTACCGGGATGTCGTCGACTCCGCAGTGGGCGCAAAGCGCCGCATATGCCTCGCGAATGTCAGTGGCCACGGCGGCTGGCATCGGTGCGGCTTCGATGAGCGAACGAATCTGCTCAGAGATAGCTCGGTTGGCTGCGAAGTCATCGTGGTCGATGCTTCGAAGCAGGTCGTTTACCTGGGTGACGAGATCGGCGTCTTGCCAGATCTGGTCATAGGCGACGGTAGTGATGGCGAACCCCGGCGGTACCGGCAGCTCGGCCATCATCATCTCGCCGAGGCTGGCGTTCTTGCCGCCCACGAACGGTTTGTGGGCCTGTTCGTAGCGATCGAACCAGACGATGTGTTCGGTCATGTCAGCGTCAACCTTTCTTGCGGTGAAGTAGCGGACGGTCGGAAGTTCGTGCTCCCAGTCGACGATCGGACACGACTCGCACACGTCATGCCTCCTCGTTTGTGAAACCGGACCACTGGTCGTCGACTTGCCAGACGGGCAATTGGTCGATGTGAGGCACCTTGATGGACTCGACTCGATTTCGATAGGCGACCATGGCATCGGCACCATTGACTGTCGTCGGCTCGTTCTCGAGCAGCTTCACCCGAACGTGTTCGGTGTTGTACGGCTCGCCCGGGTCGTAGCCAAGAGCGTTTACGGCGAACGCACGGATGCAGCCCGAGTGGGTGGCGATTGCGAGCCGGGCGCCGGGAAACTCGTCCGACAGACGGTTGATGCCGGCCCAGAAGCGGCGGACCGTCATCGTCGGTGGCTCGAAGTGCATCATGGGGATGGTCAGCCAGTGCTGAATAGGGTCGCCTCCGCCTTGCTGGGTGCGCCAGAAGCGATCCATTTCGACAACCCACTTGGGGCGGTCGCCCGCTGCCGACCGCTCGAAGCCCTCGAGGATCGAGCTGTACTCACGAAACGCCGCAGTTACGTCTTTGAGGCCATCTGGTGACACGAATTGGAAGTTCCGAAATTCGTTTGCAACCTCGGGCTCGTGGATCGTGATGTCTTTCTCGTACTGCGCCAGTCCGTCGAGCAGGCCACGGTGAATTTGAACGGCCGTTTCGGTAGCCCGGTTCGTGGCCGCATGACGAAAGACAACCGTCTCGCCAGACTTGATACGGCGTGCCATGGTCTGGCCCCAGCTATGGGCTTGCCAGACACCTTGCGGCGTGAGACCCGAGTCGGTGGAGTACCCCTGGGTCTCGCCGTGGCGAATCAGGTAGACGTCGTTCTTGAGTGCCCTCGGCGCGCCCGGAGGTGGTGAGATCTCTTTGTTCCGGTTGTCCTCGGTCAGCGCTTGTTGCGTGGCGAGCGTCGATCGCTGCCAGAGCGGCAGGTCGGCGGCGGGGCCCGACGGATTCTCCGCCCGAAAGCGCTGTAGATACAGCGGTGCGTCGGTGTCGACCTCGCCGTTGGTAGGTGCTGACTTCTGGCTTTCCCGATACTTCGCGAGATAAAGCGGCGCTCCGTGTCGGTCGGTGTCGGTGGCGTTCTGATCGTCGCTCATGAGTGCACCGACATAAACCCGGGGTCGACCTGCCCCTTGTAGGTAAATATTGCTCGGCCCATCTCGGCTTCGGTCCAGGTCGTGGGCTCGTCATCGGGGTCGAACCAGTAGCCGCCGGTGTAGACCTCGTTGCGGTTACCCGCTGGGTCGAAGAAGTACAGACCGCAACCTCGTGTTGCGCCATGGCGTGTTGGCCCCGCGTCGATGTTGACGCCGTGATAGGCGCAGGTGTCGGCTGCGGTTCGCAGATCGTTCCATTCATCGACCCAATAGGCGAGGTGATGAAATCCACCGTCTGGGCCGGTGAGAAACGCAATGTCGTGAGGCGTGTGCGTGCGTTCGAGGAAGGTGGTCAGCTGATGCCCATCGTCGGCAAGAATCTGCTCGGTGAGACGGAACTCGAGCACCTCTTGGAAGAACGCCGTGATGGCATCAACGTCCTCGCACAACAAGAAGATGTGGTCCAGGCGCGGCGGGTGCATGCCTTTGAGATCCGCCGGAGCTGGTGGCGGGTTGATGAGCGACAGGCCATTGCCCACCTGCGCCTGTCCGTGTTCGAGGTCGATCACGTGGCCGCTCGGTGCGGTGAATCGGACGACAGTGCCAGACGCCGGGTTGAGCGCTTCGGGCGCAAAGCGTTGGGTGCTGATGCCTGCGGCCTCGACGCGCTCGGCAAGTCGGTCGAGCTCGGCGGGCTCCATCACCTTGAAGGCCAAGCTGTTCAGGCCATACGTAGGTTCCTCGGAAAGGATGAGCGAATGATGCTGGTGCTCGTCCCAACCCTTGAGAAACGTTCGGTTGGTTTCGGTGCGGGTCACCACCAGGCCAACGACCTCTGCGTAGTACGCGGTGGCGAGCTGCAAGTCCGGGACCCGAATCTCCGCATGGGACAGTCTCAAAACTCCCGGGCTAGTCATGACGGACCGTCCTCGCGATAGGGCGTGCGATGCCACGTCGCTCTCAGGGAGGCAGCGGAGCGGACGACCATGTCGGCGTCCGCGGATCTCGGCGGTAGTCCGAGCGCTGTAGAGCCGCTCACGTGTGCACCGTCGCAAACCGCGTGTTCAACACGCCTTCGTAATAGAACACGGCGCGTCCTTCTTGCTCGTTGGTCCACGTGATGGTGGGGAAGTCGGGATCGGGGCGATACCCGCCGGTGAAGACTTCGTTACGGGTGCCCATTGGGTCGAAGAAGTAGATGGTGTTGCCACGCGTGAGGCCGTGCCGTGTCGGACCAACATCGATCGTGACGCCGTTGTAGGCCAGGATGTCGGCCGCACGCCGGATGTGGTCCCAATCATCGAGCCAGAACGAGAAGTGGTGCAACGCCCCGTTGGGTCCCTGGACGAATGCGATGTCGTGGGGCTTGGCCGACCGTTCGAGGAACGCGATCGTCTGGTGGCCTTGTCCGTTGAGGAGCTGCTCAGTGAGGCGAAAGTCGAGCACGTCCTGAAAGAACGCTGCGACGACCGGTACCTCTTCGGCGTGAACGAGCATGTGGTCGATGCGCGGGGGAGCAATCCCGATCAGGCCTTGGGCAATTGGTGGCGGGTTGGTGAGCGGCAGTGCTCCGCCCACCTTGTGGACGTCGGCGACAAGCTCCATCTCCTGGCCTGATGGAATGGTGAAGCGAATGGATTCGCCCTGACCAACCTCGTCGCCATCGGCGATCCGTTCGACGGCATAGCCGGCAGCTTCAACACGTTCTGCGAAGTGCTCAAGATCGTCTGGGTGTTCGACTTTGAACGCGAAGCGGTCGAGGCCGACTCGCGTGTCATGTCGAACGGCGAGGCAGTGATGGTCCCGTTCGTCCCAGCATTTGAAGAAGATTCGGTCGTCGGTGCGCTGGGTGATCTGGAGGCCCATGACCTGGGTGTAGTACGCCGCGGCGAGCTCGAGGTCGGTAACCGTGATGTCGACGTGGCTGAGCCGCAGAATCCCCATGTCCAGCAACATATGTCGGGCGTCACACTTGTCGCGCAGTTATCCCGTATAGCGGGACACGGTTCGAGCGCCTACGCTCGGGGCATGTCGAAAAACCGCTTGTCGTCCGTCGCCAACGCGGCCCGTGTCCTGAAGTCCTTCTCGGCGAAGAATCCAACGTGGGGAGTTTCCGAACTTGCCAGCCACCTCTCCCTTTCGACCTCGTCGGTTCACCGCCTGCTCAGCACGCTTTCTGACGAAGGTGTTCTCGAGCAGGACGCCGAGACCGGCCGCTATCGGCTCGGGCTCTCGGTGTTCGACATGGCCGCAGCGATGCCAAAGCAGCGGACTCTGCACGAGGCGGTGCTGGTGTCGATGACCGAGTTGCGCAGTCGCACTGGCGAGACCGTGCAGGTCGGGGTGCTCGACGGTCGAGAAGTTGTCTATGTCGAACGGCTTGATTCGCCCAACACGCTTCGAGTTTTTACCCAACTTGGTCGACGGGCGGGCGCCCATCGAACCAGTTCGGGAAAGGCGATCATGGCATTTCTCCCCCGGGTTCAACGCGATCGGCTGTTGAAGGGGTGGGCACTCGATCGGCTTACCGAGTTCACCATTACCGACCCGACGGCGCTACGGGAAGAGCTGCTCGTCACCAGGCGACGCGGCTATGCCGAGAACCGGCAGGAGTCCGAGCTGGGCGTTGTCTCGGTGGCTGCGCCCATCAGGGACTCCAGCGGACATGCCGTTGCGGCTCTGAGTTTGGCTGGGCCGAGCGAACGTATGGATGTCAACCGTGCAACATATGCGGACGCGGTGATGGTGCTTGCTCGAACCGTTTCACTGCAGATGGGGTGGCAGGGCGGAAGCCGATAGCCCAAGCGGTATCCCGCTATGCGGGATACCGCTGAAGTTGCTGTCGACTTGCAAGTACGTTCGGCTTATGACCCCGTCGGACGACTATGACGTGCTCTTGCTCGACTTCGGCGGTGTGTGTTTGCTCAATCCGGTGGAGCTGCACGACAAGGCGACCGACATCCTCGGGCTGAGGCCCGGGTCGTTTGAGTGGCTTGGTCCGATCGATCCAAGCACCGATCTCCTTTGGCAGCGGATGGTCGCAGGCGACGGTGTCAGCGAACGCGACTACTGGGCGATTCGAGCAGCCGAGGTGGGCGCCGCTGCCGGTACCGACATGGATACGAGGGCGTACATGACGATGCTGTACGAACCGGCGTCATCTGATCTCATTCGGCCGGAGGCGACCGAAGTGGTCGAGCGGGCCTTCGCTGCCGAATTTGGTGTCTCGGTGCTAACGAACGACATGCGAGCGTTCCATGGGCGTGAGTGGGAGCACGGAATTGACTTCTTACAGATGGTCGATCAGATCGTCGACTGCTCCGACACCGACATCTTGAAACCAGATCCGCGTGCGTTCGAACGGGCCGAAGAGATGGTCGGTGTCTCGCTCGATCGCATGCTCTTTGTCGACGACCAGCCCGGCAATGTCCAGGGAGCTATCGATGCTGGCCTCGACGCCATGTGGTTCGACATCGCAAATGCTGCCGCGTCGTGGGACGAAGTTGCCACGCGCCTCGGTGTCTAACGCGTTTGGCTCGCACAAAGGTGGGGCGTGGCCTAGGTGAAACGCAGGCTCGTGGTCTCGAGCGACGGCGCGGAGACTTCGTAGGTGGAGCCAATCGCGGCGTCGAAGGGAGCCGTGATCCCGCCGGTAAAGACGATGTCGCCAGCTCGGATGCTGAGGTTCTCCTCAGCGAGCGAACGCGACAGCCACGCCACTGCTTCGAAGGGCGAGCCCATTGCCTGGCTTCCAGCGCCGGTGCGAGACTCGCGGCCATTCGAGAAGGCGAGATTAACGGCCGCCACGTCGATCTCAACGTTCGAAAAGCCACCGAGTCGAACCGCTGCGCTGGACGAATTGTCCGCGGTGTTGTCGAGCGCTGTGAAATTGAACGACGGGAACCGCGGGTCGACGACCTCGAGCCCTAGCGCCCACGATCCGCCACTTTCGCGAACCTCAGCAGCGGTGGTCGCATTTGGGAAGTCAACAGGCGAGCGCCAAACGAGCTCCGGCTCGATCTTGGGATGGATGAAGTCGTCGAAGCACAAGCTGCTAGTTGCCACCTGCGTGTCCCAAAGGGTGCCCCAGTTCGGCTGGTCGATTCCGAGCGCTGTTCGCATGGCTTGCGAAGTCCAGCCGAGCTTCCAGCCGATCTGCGTCTCTCCTCCGTCTCGACGCAGCCCATCGGAGAAGCGTGCGATGGCTCGGGCGTCGGCCAAAGACAGATCAGGGAAACGAGCGGTTATGAGCGGGGCGGGAGACGCTGATTGTCGGGCGTCGTAAAGCTGGACCGCTAACCCCATCAAATCAACGAAGTCAGGTGTTGTCACGACATTGCCTCCCGTACCGCTGTCCAACCGGCGTCGGGGTCGGAGCCATCGAAGAGCACGGTGGACATGCCGAGCGATGCAGCAACGGTGATGTTGTCCACAGTGTCATCTACGACGACGGTGCGTTCGGCCGTCGCGCCGGTGAGCAAGAGACAACGTTGGAACGCTCGGCGGTCCGGTTTGAAGATGTTGTTGTCCGAACAAGCAACAAGGTGATCGACGGTCGCCAGCAGAGGCACGTCCTTAATCCAGTCTCGAGAGATCTCGTTGCTGAGGATCGCAACGGTGACTCCCGCACTCTGTGCTTGAGCGACAAGGCTCTCGCACTCAGGACGAATAGTTATCGCCGATGCAGGAGCGCCAGACGCAATGAGCTCGGCAGCACTTGGCGTGCAGACGCCAGCGAAGTCAAGGATGAGTAGCTCAACCCGCTCGGCGTCCACCTGCTTCGCTATCGGGCGAGTGGCTTGTACTTGATTCGAGTTGGACCTGCGGTGTCGCCGAGTTCCTTCTTGCGGAACGTCTCATAGTCGCTGAAGTTGCCTTCGAACCAGCGGACTTGCGAATCACCCTCGAACGCAAGGATGTGGGTGGCGACACGGTCGAGGAACCAACGATCGTGCGAGATAACCACCGCACAACCCGCATACGTTTCCAAGCCGCTCTCGAGAGCCTGAAGGGTCTCGACATCGAGGTCGTTTGTCGGCTCATCGAGCATGAGCAGGTTCGCACCAGACTTGAGGACCTTGGCGAGGTGTACACGGTTCCGCTCGCCCCCGGAGAGGACGCCGACCTTTTTGGTCTGGTCGCCGCCGCGGAAGTTGAACGACGCAACATAGGAACGCGAGTTGACCTCACGCTTGCCGAGGTACAAGAAGTCGTGGCCGCCGCTGATCTCGTCGAACACGGTGGCTTCGGGATCGAGCGTGTCACGGCTCTGATCGACATAACCCAGCTCGACCGTGGTGCCGATCGTGATCGAACCAGTGTCGGGCTCTTCGGACCCGGTGATCATCTTGAACAAGGTGGTCTTGCCAGCGCCGTTTGCGCCAATGACGCCGACGATGCCGGCGGGCGGAAGGCTGAACGATAGATCGTCGATCAGGAGCTTGTCGCCGAATGCCTTGGACACGCCATCGAATTCGATGACGAGGTCGCCGAGCCGTTGGTTGGCCGGAATAGCAATCTGCAACTCGGTCGCACGCGCTTCGGCGTCCTTTTGGTCCGATACCAACTTGTCGTAGGCCGCAAGGCGAGCCTTGCTCTTGGTTTGGCGAGCTTTGGGCGCCATACGGACCCATTCGAGCTCTCGTGCGATCGTCTTCTTGCGAGCAGCGTCAGCACGAGACTCGGCGTTTAGGCGAGCCTCCTTGTTCTCGAGCCACGCGGTGTAGTTGCCTTCGAATGGGTAGCAGCGGCCATGATCGAGTTCGAGAATCCACTCAGCTGCGTTGTCGAGGAAGTAGCGATCGTGCGTAATCGCAACGACGGTGCCGGAGTAGTCCTGCAAGAACCGCTCCAACCATGCGACCGACTCGGCATCGAGATGGTTAGTGGGCTCGTCGAGCAACAGCAAGTCTGGGCGTGAGAGGAGGAGGCGGGCAAGCGCCACGCGTCGGCGCTCGCCCCCAGACAGGTTTGTGACCTCAGCGTCGCCAGGAGGAAGGCGCAAGGCGTCGCTAGCGATTTCGACGGTTCGCTTCAAGTCCCACGCGTTTGCGGCTTCGATCTTCTTCTCGAGCGACGCTTGGCGCTCGCCAAGCTTTTCGAAGTCGGCATCGGGATCGCCCCAGCCGGCGAGAACCTCGTCGTACTCGGTGAGCAGCGCAGCGACCGCGCCGACACCGTCCATAACATTGCCATGGACATCTTTGGACTCGTCGAGTTGCGGTTCCTGCTCGAGGAGGCCGACCGTGAACCCATCGGTGAGGCGAGCCTCGCCGGTGTAGTCGTCGTCCAAGCCGGCCATGATGCGAAGCACCGTTGACTTTCCTGCACCGTTCGCACCGAGGACGCCAATCTTGGCTCCTGGAAAGAACGAAAGGCTGACTTCTTTGAGGATGTCACGGTCTGGCGGAATGAACTTCGACAGCTGGTGCATCGTGTAGATGTACTGGGCACTCATGGCCGTGAGGCTACCGAAATGTATGACGAGCGCCGCGGTCCGAAGCGAGCTTTCCTTCGGACCGCGGTGTGCGTTGTCTAGTCCCTTGTGTCGGTAGGACGCATCCAGGTTCCGGCAATGGCGAACCAGGCGCCAAGCACCAGGACCATCAAACCGCCGTATACCCAGAGCATCGTGGTCGAACCAGTGACTGCGAGCGGCTGCTCTGCAGGCTGCTGGGCAACATCTGGGTTCTCCTCGATCTGGCCCTCGACCTCGACGGTGACCTCGTCGTCATCGCCATCGTTCTCGATGCTGACAGAGTCGGGAAGGTCGGTGTCCTGGCATTGGGCGTTCGTTGCGCCCGTCGTGCCCGGGGTCACCACGTTGCCGTCAGCGTCGCAGATGTCGTCACAGGACTCGCCCGGCTGCACAACCTGGCCAGCCTTGTCGGTCCCTGCCGGGCACTCCACCTGACCCTCAACTTCGACGGTCACCTCGTCGTTGCATGGGTCGCCGTTGGCGTCGACTGCGTCTGGGCCGGGGTTGGTGGTGTTGCAGTCGTTGCAGGGTTCGCCGTCTGGGCCTACTGCGTCTTGGGCGGGGTTGTCGGCGTCGCATGGGTTGCATGGGTCGCCGTTGGCGTCGACTGCGTCTGCCGGTAGGTCGCCGTTGGCGTCGGGGGAGCAGTCCGGTGTCGTGTCGGTGTCCACCTCGATGTCGCCGACGTAACTGAAGTCGATGCTGACGTTCGACCGAACGTCGTCGTAGTTGCCATCAGCGATCGCGACATCATCAGCGTCGTCGTCTGGGCCGCCCTTGCGGTCAACCTCGTTCGTTGGTTCGTTGGAGGCGCTATTGGAGAAGTCGCCGTCCTCGCCGCAATCGCCGATCTCAACGTTGCCAGACATGACGATGTCAGCACCGGCTACACCGTTGTTGTCGTTGTCGTTGTCGTCGTTCGCATCAGGATTGTTGATCGATCCGGGAGCGATGGCAGCAGCGTCGATTTCTTCGCCGTTGATCGTCCAGCCGTCTTGACTGGTAGGTATACCGACCGTGTACGTGCCACAGAGCAATCCTTCAAAGAGGTATGCGCCGTCGTCGTCGGTGACCGTGGTCGCGAGTGGAGTGCTGTCACCGGCTCGGAAGAGCTGCACGGTCACACCGTCGATGCCAGGTTCGCCCGCATCGGCCATGCCGTTGTCATCGACATCGAACCAGACGAGGTTTCCGAGGCGATGGATCGTCTCGGCGCTTCCGCCCTGGTTTGTGAGCGACAGCGAGGCTCCCGCCCCGTCGCCAATGCTGACGCTCTGCAACTGCGTGCAGAACTGCGAGTCGCCGGCTGCGAGCAAAGGAGCATCGGTCTCATAAACATCGGAGCCCCACGATTCGGTGTTCAGGACCTTCGGTGTGACGGGGTTGTCGACCGATCCTTGCGGTGACTCTGCTGGGATGCCGACAATGCCATCAGCGATTGGTGCCGTGACGGGATCACTGCCCGTCCACCACTGGAGTCGTTGGGTACGGGGAGGGCCGTCGGCCCGGCCCGCATCGACGCCCATGATTCGGGAGAATGACGTGATCGAGCGGTCTTCGATCGCTGGAGCGAACTCGATGCAGCTCACGCTCGTGTGCTCAGCAGAGTTGCCGATGTCATCGGAGTAGGTGTCTCGGAAGAACGCAAACTCATTGCCTTCAAGAACCTCGAGCTCAACCTCGGGCAGCGATGGGTGATCGAAGATCACGATGACGCCAGCGCCGTAAAAGCGCGCACCGCCCTGATCCATGCCGGCAATGTCGATCGAGTTGGTGCCGGATGTGAAGGTGATGCCCGCATCGTCCAGATCGGCAACGTACGTGGTCTGATCCCACGATGGGCCCGTCCAGTGGTAGTCGACATCGGCGGTAACCGAAGTTCCGTTGACAACGATCTCATCGTCTGACCAGCCCGGTCCTCGACCAGCCCAATAGACAACGGCGTCAACGATCTCTGCTCCGGCGGGAATCTCGAGCGAAGTGGAACCGCTGCTTCGTTCGGGCGCAGCGTTGTTGGCGGCGCGGTCTGGATAGACCCCAACGTCTGCATGCGCGATACCGAGATTGCCGACCAGTCGGTCGCGGGTGAACATCTCACCCTCGCTCTCGATAGCGCCCGCCGCCGTTGCTGCTGCAATAACTACAAGAATCGCTCCGAGCGCGCCAACGATGGCGCGCACGCGAAAACCGATCATGCCCATGTGGAAAACCCCTTTCAAGGCACCGCCCACCGAGAGTCTGCGCATGGGCATCCAGATAGTCAAAGTCGATAGCGACATTCTTGGGAAAATCGCCGAAGTTCGCGCGAAGCGTGACTATCCGACCGGCTTCGGTGTGGATTTGGTAGGTCGAGGCGCCCGAATGAGGGTGTCGCTACACGTCGCTGCTGCGACGGCGTTGCACGGCTCCAGGAGTGACGGCGATAACGGTTGCATCCTCGCTCGGCGCGCCATTCACGAGCGACACGGTGTGTTCATCGCCAAGCTCAA
>CALLAA010000107.1 GCA_938002955.1 uncultured Acidimicrobiales bacterium | reverse complement strand
CTCGCGTTTCCCACGTCGCCGTCGTTTCGCGAGAGCGTCCGGCCCGAACCCACGACGATCCGTCGGGCGATTGGCGACGTGCTTCGCGAGGAACGCCATGACCAAGGGCGAACCCTCGCCGACGTCGCCGGAGACGCAGCGGTGTCGCTGCCGTACCTCTCCGAGGTCGAGCGGGGCCGCAAGGATGTGTCGAGCGACGTACTCGAAGCGATCACCGAAGCGTTGATGCTCGAGCCGGCCGTGATCTTGGAGCGTGCTGCTCGGCGGCTACGCCTCGGGTCAGGCACCGGACCGCAGATGCGCTTGTCGGTCGGCGGCGGCCCGCAGGACATGGTCGATGATTCCATAGACACGCGCTGCTTCAGCCCTCAGGACCAAGGCCCGGTCGGTGTCGGCATGTATCTCGTCGGGGGACCGGTCGAGGTGAGTAGCCAGTATCAGCTCGGCTTCCTGTCGTATGAGCGCCAGTTCGGCGGCCTCGAGCGCAAGGTCGCTTAGCGACCCTCTCGTTCCTTCGGTGAACGGTTGGTGCAGAAGCACTCGTGCATGCGGGAGTGCTGATCGCTTGCCCGCGGCGCCACCTGCCAGAAGTAGCGCTGCGGTCGACGCGGCCTGACCAACACACAGCGTCGACACATCACACGAGACGAACTGCATGGTGTCATAGATGGCGAGCGAGGCGCTGAACGATCCGCCGGGCGAGTTGATGTACATCGAGATGTCTCGCTCCGGTGCGATCGCTGCGAGGTGGAGCAGCTGGGCGATGACCACGTTGGCGACTCCGTCGTCGATCGGCGTGCCGACGAAGATGATTCGTTCGGAGAGCAACCGACTGTAGATATCCGAGGCGCGTTCGCCCTTTGGTGTTGTTTCGATGACGGTTGGGATGGTGTACGTGGTCATCGTTACGCTCCGATCCGGGCAGGAGCGGGACCGATCTGGCGAGCTGGGGGCCGGGGTACGATCTCGTCGATGCTGGTTACGACGTGGTCGACAAAGCCGTAGTCGAGTGCCTGCTGTGCATCGAACCAGCGGTCGCGACCAACGTCGTTGGTGACGTCCTCAAGCGTTTTGCCCGTGTGGGTCGCAATGATCGATCGGAGGCGATCGAGGGTGGCCAATAGATTGGCGGCCTGGATCTCGACGTCGGAAGCCGAGCCTCCGAGCCCAGCGGACCCTTCGTGCATCACCACTTGTGCGTGGGGTAACGCAAAGCGCTTTCCGGGTGTGCCCGAGCACAACAGCAGTTGTCCCATGCTCGCCGCGAACCCGACCGCCACGGTGGCCACATCGTTTGGGATGAGTTGCATCGTGTCGTAGACGGCAAGGCCCGCCATGACCGAGCCGCCCGGTGAGTTGATGAACAGGCAGATATCGCTGTCGGGGTCTTCGGCCGAAAGCATGAGAAGCTGCCCGATCAGCCGGTTGGCGCTGGCGTCGCTCACGTCCTCGCCGAGGAGGAGGATGCGCCGTTCGAGGAGCCGGTCGAGTGGGTTGAGTGTCGGTGCGGTGCTCATGTATCGAGGATGACGATGGCACCGGGCGTTCCCGCGCGATTCTGCTACAGGCAGAATTGCGCTACTCGGCGGTCGGCGGTGGCGGCGGTTGTTGTGGTGGCGGCGGTTGTTGTTGTGGTGGCGGTGGTGGTTGTGTATTGCGGAGCATGAATCGCACGGCGATGCCTGCGCCCATGGCGATGAGGCCGAAGAGCACGAGTAGTCCGCCGCCGATATTGGCGTCGGCGCCGGATCGGTCGATCGACCAGAAGCCGAGGCCGATACAGAGCGCTCCAAAGACGCCCAGCGTTGCGAGGGCAGCTCGGGCCGACGGGAGGGGGCCGCCGAATTGGGCCCAACCAGCGATGGCCAGCCCGACGAGTACGGGCATGGCGAGTGCCAGGTAACCAAGGGCGGTCGTGCCGCTGGCGGCTTCGAGCCGGTCTTCGCCCAGTGTCACCGAGAAGAACGCGAACGAGATGAATGCGGTGACGGGCGTCGAGAGGGCGATCACGGCCCCCGCATTTCGAAGGGTCGTCCGGCGGGGTTCCATCGTCGAAGTGTAGGTCGTCGGAGCGGTGCCGACCGTCCGGTAGTGACAGTGTGGTAGTGACAGTTGGTAGTGACAGTGGGGCTATAGGATTCCTCTGTCGCGTCGGGGGTTTGCCTGTGGAAAAGTGACATCGGTCTCGCCAGGTGTTCCGGTACAATCTCGTCATGCTCACCTCTGTGCACGTTGCCGATATCGGCCCGAAGGCGCCGTTGTGGCGGCCGCCGAAGGCAAAGTCTGTTCCCGGGCTGGTTCGCGCCGATGGCGGAATGACCGCTCGGTTGTCCTCGTCGGTGCTGCCGGCGATCGAGCCGGGTCGAGTTGCGATGGTTGCCCGGTGGCAGACGGAAAGTTCGCTCGAATCGTACCTGGCGACGACGGGCTCAGATTTTCGCGATGGGTGGACGGCTCGCTGCGAACCGCTCCGGGCGACGGGCGAGTGGCCCGGGGTCGAACGCGACCTTCCAACATCTCGAGAACCCGAGAAGGACGAACCTGTCATCGTCGTGACCCAGTCGCTCATCAACTGGTCCAGGGTCATGCCGCTGTTGAAGTTCAATGCCGAGGCGAACGGCACCATGTTGATGTCGGACTCGCTGCGTTGGGGGTGCACGTTTATCGGAACGCCGTGGTTTGGCACGATCACGATGTGGCGTTCGGCCACGGCCATGGTCGAGGCCGTCTACAACACCCGATCTGGGTTCGGTAATGCGACCGCGCCGCTCGAAGGGGAAATTGCCCCACCAAAACACGGCGAAGCGCATTATGGCGAGGGTGGTCATCGGGGTGCCATGAGTGTGCACGGATCCCAGCCGTTCTTCCGAAAGTCGACCTATGTGCGTCTGCGGCCATTGCAGATGAAGGGCACGATCGTTGGCAAGAACCCGCTCAATCGTCTGGTGTTTGACGACAAATAGAGATGTGACTAGGCCGCTGTGGATGGAGCGGTGGCCAGGTGATGATGTGGAACGCCGAAGCGGGCGGCTGCCATCGCCGGGCTCATGGGCTTGCCAAGCAAGTAGCCCTGCAGCAGATCACAGCCGAGGGTCTGAGCGAGTTCGAGTTCTTCGACCGTCTCGATGCCTTCGAGTACGACGCTGAGCCCGAGGTCCTTGCCGATCGCGACGATCCCGGCCAGGAGCTGGTGCTGGTTGTTGTCCTCGATCGCCGCATCGATGAAGGTGCGGTCGATCTTGACCTGGTCGACAACGAGCTTGTGTAGATAGTTGAGCGACGAGTATCCGGTCCCAAAGTCGTCGATCGATAGGCAAATGCCCATGTCGGTGAGTGCAGCGAGAATCGGTTGGTGCCAATCGCCATGGCCGGGCACGAGAACACTTTCGGTGAGTTCGAGGCAAAGCTGGCCCTGGGCTGCCGGGTACCTCTCCATGAGGTGTGCGATCGAGCGCACAAAGTCAGGGTTTCGCAATTGCAGCGTGGAGACGTTGATCGAGACCCGGGGGAGTTCGTCGTAGGTTGCCGACCACTCGGTGATCTGTCGACATGCCCGTTCGAGTACCCAACTGCCGAGCTGGTCGATCAGTCCAACGTTCTCTGCGATCGGAATGAATTCGGCTGGCGAAACCGGTCCGCCGTTGGCGTCGTGCCATCGGGCGAGGCCTTCGAGCGC
>CALLAA010000106.1 GCA_938002955.1 uncultured Acidimicrobiales bacterium | reverse complement strand
ACGAACAGTCCGGAGCCAGAGAGGTAGTCAAAGACCCACGAGTCGATCGACCGAAGCGTTTCTTCGGGGTCCCCACCGTGGCTATGGAGCGCAGCGTTCGCCGAAGAGATAATCGTCGCCATCATCATTGCGGCCGGCAAGCCTTTGCCGGACACGTCACCGACGACGAAGTGCAGACCTTCGCCACTTTCGGCGAAGGTAAACAGGTCACCGCCGGCCAGGCGTGCCGGGTCCGAGCGGGCGAACATGTCGAGTCCATCGATGGTTGGACGCCACGACGGAAGCGCCATCTGTGCAAGGTTCGACGCCGTGTCGTGATCGCGGGCTACGACCGCCTGCGACACGGCATCTGCGTGCAACCGGGAGGTCTGAACGGCGCCGAGAGCAATGTGGGCAACGGCTCGGAGAAGCTTTTGATCGGCGGTACCAAAAGGAGCTGCAGTTCGCCGGGCGTACAACGTGCCCGTGAGCCCTGATGAGTTCTCAACGGCAATCGCCGTCGTGTCGCCATTGGGGATGTCGTCGGTAAGCGTGAAGTGCATCCCATCGGCGTCGAGCAGTCGAGACGCCCGTTCCAGAATTGGCTTCACGCACTCGGTTTCGTCGAGCGATTCCGTCGTCAGCGTCGCCAGCTCGTAGAGCGCAAGAAGCTGATCCTGCGCGTCGACGAGCGCTACAGCGAGCGAGTCGATCGGATTCGGAGAGACGGCGGTCATCGAATTCGTTAGACGATCGAGAAGGCGCGGTCGAGGCGCGTGAGCTCGAGGATGACGCGGACTGGGTCGGAGGGGTTCATGAGCACGAGGTCGCCGCCAGCTTCTCGGCATCGTTTCATGCCGGAGGTCAACGCGGCGAGCGCGGTCGAGTCCAAGAAGTTCACGTCGGCAAGATCGACGCCGATCTGCGACTCTCCTCCGTCGATCTTGGCCAGCAACTGTTCCTTGAACGAGTCAGCCTCGTGGGCGTCGAAGCGTCCGGCGAGCGACACGACGAACATCTCGCTCGCGCTTTCTGTCTTTTCGTGGGTGGTGATTTCCATAATTGGTCTCCGGCTCAGACGGCCTTGGTGATTTCTACTGGGGGTACTGGTCCTGGTGGTTCGCGTCGGTACGTCTCGCGGTCGTGGTTCACCGCGTCGTATTGCCCGCGCAGGTCGTTCCGCTTGATCAGCACAAGATCGCGAAGAAACTCGATCGCGACCTTGGTTGGGTTGACCTTGGACCCCGGAGCGTCGATCCACTCGACGGGAACTTCGACGGTCGTGAGGCCAAACTTGCGGGACAGGTAAAGCACTTCGAGGTCGAAGGAGAAGTCATCGATGAGTTGACGCTCGAACAGCATGTGCGCTGCGTCCTTCGAGAACATTTTGAAGCCGCATTGGGTATCTGCGACCGGGATTCGAAAGACGCCCATCACGACGAATCGAAGACCGCCACTGAAGATCTTTCGAACAATGGACTTGTTGGTCACCTCGGCACCGTCAGCGGCACGGGATCCAACAACGACATCAGCGCCACTACGGAGTTCGTCGGCGAGGCGCTCGAACTGTTCGATCGGGGTCGACTGATCGGCATCGGCGAACAGGATGATCTCCCCTTCGGCCGACAAGACACCGCGTCGAACCGCGTCTCCCTTACCGGCGTTCGCTTCCGCTGGGATGATATGCAGGTTCGCCAGGTTGAGATCGGTAACGAGTTCGACGGTGGTATCGGTCGAACCGTCGTCGGCGATCAACAGCTCCCACGGTTCACCGAGCGTGCACATGTGCGTGGCGATAGCTCCGATGGTCGGAACGATTCGCCACTCTTCGTTATAGGTCGGGATCACGACGGAGTACTTGGGTGGTCCGTCGATTCGCGTCGACGCCCACCTCCGGTATCCCAGAAGGTCGTTGTTCGTCATTTCGGTTCTCCGATCACGAAGTGGCTCGCCAAGACAGCGAGGAACAGCACCGACATCGACGCCACCTGGGCGGTGATGAGCGAGTCGATGCTCCCCCGGCTAAAGAGCAGGGCGGTCGTTTGCCCGATGCCGCCAAAGAGAAGGATGATTGCTTCGGTACGCCGACCGGTCGACAGGTGATGGCTGACGATCAGGTTCGACATTGCAAAGAGCGAGGTTGCGAACGCATACCAGGCGAGAGGTGAAGACACGTCGGCGTACTCGGGTCCAAAGACCCGGCCGAGGACCGTTCCACCGAGGAGCGCTGCGCCCGCAACGAAACAGGCACCCATGATGGCCACGATCACGAGCCCGCCATAGAGCAAGCCGTTCGAGTCCTCACCGCGAGCACCTCGTTGGGCGGCGGCGGGGAACAGCGTGGTCGCAACCGACCATGACAAGAAGAACACGGCTCGTCCAACGAGGGCGATCGCCGCATAGACGCCGGCGGTTTCGGGTTCGAGGAAGCGCTTTGCGATGAGCACATCACCGTTATTGACGATGATCTGTCCGAGGAGCAGAAGCGCGATCGGGCCGGCGTAGATAACGAGCTCTCTGACGGCACTGCTCGCCATGGTGTTTGG
>CALLAA010000105.1 GCA_938002955.1 uncultured Acidimicrobiales bacterium | reverse complement strand
CCAGATGTCGTCGACCTCGCAATCCCCGAGGAACCCGTCCAGCATCAGCCCGAACCCCAAGGCCGCAACTGGCGAATGGTCGGAGGCGTGCTCGTTGCGCTCCTTGCCCTCGTCGCTATTGCGTGGCTGATCTCCACGTTGTTCTCGGGCAACGACACCGGAACCACGACAACGGACTCCACCTCGAGCACCGAAGCGCCGGTCGAAACCGAAACGACTGCCGCCGAGCAAGAGGCCGACGCTGGCACCACCGCAGCACCAGAGACCGATTCGACCCAGGCACCAACGACCGAAGGCGAGACCTCGGTCTTTGCACTTCGCGCTGGCGACTGCATCGTTGGTGACATCGGTGCGGGCCAGGTCACCAAGGTAGAGAAGGTCGACTGCGAGCTCGAGCATCAGTTCGAGGTCTACCGCGAGGCTCTGATCGACTCGTCGATCACCGCGTTCGATGAGGAAGCAATCTCCGCGTATGCCGAAGAGGTGTGCCGTACCTCATTGGCCGCCTACATCCCACCGGACGATGATCGCGGCCTCAAGTTCAAGTTCTTACAACCTACGGAAGACTCCTGGAACCAAGAGGAAGACCCCGACCGAGTCATAACCTGCTTGTTGTTCGACGACGACGCACCCTTGATTGGACGAGCAGCATGAGCAACGCAACGATCGACTTCTACTGGCGCCCCGGGTGCCCGTTCTGCATGAACCTCGAGCGTCAACTCGACAAGCTCAACGTTCCGCTGAACAAGAAGAACATCTGGGATAGCAAGGCCGACGCTGCAACGGTCCGCTCGATTGCCGATGGCAACGAGACGGTCCCCACGGTGGTCATTGGTGACGCCAAGATGGTGAACCCAAGCGCTGGCCAGGTTCTTCAAGCGATCGAGAACCAAGCACCCGAGCTCATGCCCGAAGGTGCTGAAGTTCCGCAGCCTGGCAAGGTTGGACGGCGTATCAACAAGCTCCTTGGCGGCGGCTAGTCCGTCATCACCCCATTCGAACGAACGCCCGCAGCACCTGCTGCGGGCGTTCGGCTTTTTCGGATTCTTTGCATCCGTAGCATGCCAATCCGGAGTATTTAGTACTAAATCGCGTATTTAGTGCTAAATTCATCCCTGGAGGTTGAAATGCTCGATGAACTCTTCGCCGTATCCGGAACCCGTGAATGGGCAGCCAACGCGCTATGCACGGGAAAGTCAGACCTGTTCTTTGCCCCGCCTGGGGAACGACGGACCCGTCGCACCAAGCGCGAAGCGCTCGCACGGTCCTACTGCAACAACTGCCAGGTCCTGTTGGCCTGCCGGAGTTGGGCTCGCGAAAGCCGCGAACATGGCTTCTGGGGTGGCGAGAGTGAAGAACAGCGCGCACAACTCGGCTATCCTCCTCGCAGTCCATCACGGCGCGCCGTCGCCGAGATGGGACGCACCGCAGCGCGTAACAACGAAGAGATCCACGGCGAACAACTGGCTGGCTAATGACCGACACAATCACACTCACCGATGCCTCCGAGCGTCTCGGCGTCCACTACATGACGGCGTATCGCTACGTACGCACTGGTCGCCTCGCCGCACACAAAGCAGGCGGACAGTGGCGTGTGACTACCGATGACCTCGAACACTTCAGCGCGGACGAGACCCCACGAGCCCCCCGAGCGGAGGTACTCCCTCCGCTCATCGCCGAACGGCTTGTCGCAGGCGACGAGAACGGCACCTATCAACTGATCGAAGACGCCATGGCGGCTGGAGCGACCGCCGAAGAGGTCTACCTCGATCTCATCGGCCCCGCCATGACCACCGTTGGCGAGCGCTGGCATCAGGGCGAACTCACCATCGCCGACGAGCACGTCGCCTCCTCCACAGCACTTCGCGTCGTCTCTCGAATCGGCTCACGAGTTGCGTCGCGCGGCCGCTCCCGCGGCACGATCGTGCTCGCCTCGGTCGCCGAGGACTACCACTTCCTCCCCACCGCAATGATTCGCGACCTCCTGCGGTTCCGCGGATACGACGTGGTCGACCTCGGAGCCAACACCCCGGCACAGTCGATCATCGATCGGGCAACGACGATCGGCGACGATCTCCTTGCGATCGGTTTGGCGTCGACGACCCCAGGCGCACAAGACATCGCCCGGCAAACCCTGAACGATCTCGACGGAGCGGTGAGCGTGCCCATCGTCGTCGGCGGTGGCGCATTCACCGGACTCGATCAGATCCGATCGCTCGGCGACTGCATCCCATCGGAGTCAGCTCGTCATGCGCTCGACATCTTCGACGACATCCACGCAAAGGCCCGCGCCCGATAGCGTCACAAAATGCCTGAAGGTCACACCATTCACCGCCTCGCCAAGGACTTGAACGCTTCGCTTCGTCCCGGCAAGGTCACCGCCACCTCCCCGCAAGGACCCTTCGCCGAACAGGCCGAGATCCTAAACGGCAATACGCTCGTCGCTGCCGAAGCGTGGGGCAAGCATCTGTTCCTCGATTTTGCGAACGCTCCACTTCTCCACATCCACCTCGGGCTGATCGGCAAACTGCGCCCAAAGCCCCTCGAGACCTCCTCGACCGAGGGCGCCATTCGCTTACGCCTCGAAGGTAACGAGAAGCTGTGGGACCTCACTGGACCGATGACCTGCGCGCTCATCGACGACGACGATGCTGCTGCGGTCACCGCAAAGCTTGGGCCGGACCCGCTTCGCAAAGACGGCAAAGCAGACGAGTTCGTCGATCGCATGAGCCGCAAGAAAATGCCGCTCGCCGCAGCCCTTCTCGACCAAAAGGTCATCGCCGGAATCGGCAACGTCTACCGGTCCGAGTTCTGCTACCTGGCAGGCATCAACCCAAACACGCCAGCAAACTCACTCGACGAAGACACCGTGCGGTCGCTCTGGGACATGGCCACACGGCAACTCAAACTGGGTGTAAAGCTCAATCGAATCGTGACCCGCGAGCCCAGCGAGGTCGGCACCACCGCCGGCAAGATCGACAACGACAACCGGCTCTACGTCTACAAGCGAGAAGGCCAACCGTGCCACCGATGTGGCGACGAGATCCGACTCGTCGAAATCGCCAAGCGCAAAGCCTGGTACTGCCCAACCGAACAGGCCTAATTCCTATGAGCACGCACCCGTACGACGCCATCCTGATCGTGTCCTTCGGCGGACCCGAAGCACCCGACGAGGTCGTTCCCTTCTTGGAGAACGTCACCCGCGGCCGAGGCATCCCCAAGGAACGCCTCGAACAGGTTGGTGAGCACTACTTCCTCTTCGGCGGCAAAAGCCCGATCAATGACCAATGCCGGGCACTCATCGCAGCCCTCGAACCAGCACTGGCCGAGGCGGGCGTCGACCTTCCGGTCTATTGGGGAAATCGCAACTGGGCACCGATGCTGACCGACACCGTCCAGCAGATGGCCGACGACGGCATCACCAACGCCATTGCCTTCGTCACGTCAGCCACCAGCTCGTACTCGGGCTGTCGACAGTACCGCGAGAACATCGAGGCCGCCCGCGCCGCGGTCGGTGACGCGGCACCAACGATTCACAAAATTCGCCAGTACTACGACCACCCGGGCTTTATCGAACCAATGATCGACAACGTCCGTGCTGGCCTCGAACGTGCTGGTGCCGATGCTCGGCTCGTGTTTACCGCACACTCGATTCCGCTCTCCATGTCCTCCACATCGGACTACGTCGACCAACTCACCGAAGCCTCACGCCTCATCGCCGAGGGCGTTGGCCACAGCGACTTCGACCTCGTCTGGCAGTCCCGTTCAGGGCCGCCGCAGGTCCCGTGGCTCGAACCCGACATCAACGACCACCTCGAAACGCTGCACGAAGCGGGTACTCACGCCGTCGTCGTCATTCCCGTCGGCTTCATCTCGGACCACATGGAGGTCATGTACGACCTCGACACCGAAGCGATCGCGACGGCCGAACGGCTGGGCATGGGATTCGCCCGCGCCTCGACCGTGGGCACGGATCCGCGGTTCGTGTCGGCCATCGTCGAGCTCATCGAAGAGCGCCGCGCAGACGGACCGGTTCGTGCGCTCGGCGACCTCGCTGTACGCCCCGACTTCTGTGCCGTCGACTGCTGCCCCGCACCCCAGCGTCCCAAGCGTCCAGCCGCGTAGCCTCGCCGCGAGCCACAAAGTCCCGCAGCATCCGCGACCGGGCGAAAGTCACGACCTAGGTTCGTTTTTGTTGAGCAGTTGAGACTGCACACGGACGGGCCGGAATGAATCACGCACGAATCGCACAACAGGCGCTTCACTACCGCAACTGCATGGTTGCTGATTCATACACCGCTGGGCGCTTTAACCCGGCAGCGGTCGCCAACGTCGCCGTCGAGTGTGGCGACCCCACCATCGACTCAGCGATTCGACGAATCGCAACCGCATGGGTTCGAGGCGGACTCGACGTCGACGCCATCACCGAGCCATGGTCCGGCGAGCTCGTCGACCAGATCTTCACCAAAGATCCGACGCTGCTCGATGCGATCGACGACATCATCCGGACCGTGCATCGCGTGCAGTTCTCTCGCCCCCGGCCCCTCAGCCGTCCGCGACGGGTCGCACCAGCGCGACCAATGCACGGCCTCGCAGCGCGTTCACAACCATTCGCTTAGCACCCAGGCGCGAAGAGCAGCCCTACACGTCCTTTGATGCGTCGAGGTGCAACTTGACGATGGCACCGCCCGAAGTCCGGTTCGCCGCCGACACCGACCCACCGTGTGCTTCGACGATCGACTTAGCAATCGCCATACCAAGCCCCGTCGACCCGCGGGTATCGCCCCGACGGAACCGCTCGAAGACATGCGGCAGAATTTCTTCGTCGAAACCGGGACCATCGTCGGCGACCTGAATCGTCACGAGATCCCCCGCACGAACAACGGAAAGATCGACCTCGTCCGCCCGCGACGCAGCGTTATGCGTGAGGTTCTCCATCACTTGGCGCAACAAGGCATAGTCGGCATCGACCACGATCGCCTCTGATGTCGCAGCATTGACGACCGTCTCGTCCACCCGCACGCTCGACGCCACCTCTTCGATCAGGAGATCGATCCGCAGCGGCGCCTTGCGCGGCTGCGCCTGCCCAGCGTCGAGTCTGGCAAGCTCCAACAGCTCCCCGACTCCGGAGCCGGCGCGTTCGGTTGCGGTGAGGATCTCCGCGAGGGCCTGCTGGTAGGCGGCAGCTTCGCGATCACGCGAAAGCGCATGGCTCGCAGAGGCTCGGATCACGGCGAGCGGCGTGCGTAGTTCGTGGGCCGCATCGGCAATGAAGTCGCGCTGTCGGGCCATTGCCGACTTCGTCGGCTTCAGTGCGCGCCCCGAAATCCACCATGCAGCTGCGGTGGTCGCGATGATCGCAGCCAACGCAGCAAGCCACACCCGAAAGCGGAACGATCGCTGATCCTGCTCGTATCCGCCGAGATCGATCGCGGTCACGATGACGTGGTCGTCTTCGTCGACGGGTTCGGCATACGCAAGCCAGGCCCCATCGGACTCGAAGTCGGAATAGGTCGGTCCGTCGTTTCGAAGGGCACCTTCGGCAATCGTAAAGAGCGGGGGCTCGATCCAGGTATCACCAAAGGGATTGCGCCACTCGCCAGACGGACTCACCCGCCATGTGTTGAATGGCCGCGCTCCATCCTCGATCTCCTCAGGGGGCCACAAGCTACTGAGGGCTAGCTCGCGAACGATGGTCTCCGCTTCACGCTCGGCCGAGTCGGTTATTTGATCGGTGCCGGTAGAGATCGCGATCCATGCCAGCAGTCCAACAGCGAGCGCCGCGAGAGCAGCGAACATTGCGGTCAGCTGTAGTCGGATCCGTTGAAGGTTCATGCGTCGCTCTCGGGCGTGAGTCGATATCCGACGCCCCGCACAGTTTCGATGGGGTCGTCCATACCGGGCAACTCCAGCTTGCGACGAAGGTTCGCGATGTGCACGTCGACCACGTTCGACAGGCCGTCGTAGTTCGCGTCCCAGACATGTTCAAGCAGATCGGTTCGTGCGTGGGTGGTGTCGGGAGCGCGCAACAGAACTTCGAGTAGTGAGAACTCTCGAGCCGTAAGCGGAATCGTGATCGACGATCGTGAAACGCGGCGGCTGGCGGGGTCCATTTCGAGCGACCCGTGCGCAAGCACAGGGCTCTGGGCGTTCGCCGGGCGGCGCAGCAACGCCCGGATGCGGGCCGTGAGCTCTGGGTAGTCGAACGGTTTCGTGAGGTAGTCGTCGGCGCCGGCATCGAGGCCTTCGACCTTTTCTCCAAGGCCGTCTCGGGCGGTCAACATCAGCACTGCGGTTCCGTCACCATCGGCACGCATCTGCGCGCACAAGGTCCGGCCGTCGCCATCGGGGAGACCTCGGTCGAGAATCACGAGGTCGTAGTCGTTTACCTGGACGGCATTGATTGCATCGACCAGCTTTCCAACGACGTCGGTTGCGTAGCCGTCCTCGGTGAGGCCACGACGCAGCACTTCGGCGAGAGGCGCGTCGTCTTCCACGACAAGGATTCGCATGCACCCAACCTACTCATCGAATGATGAAGAGAAGATGAAGGTGCGCTTCATGATCGGTTCATGGCCGGTTGCGTACAACGGGTCTATGGCATCTCCTGAACAAGTCGCTCACCTCCTGCGGCGCACCGGTTTCGGCATCCGCCCAGGCCGTATTCGTGCGCTCGCCGACACCGATATCCACGACCTGATCGACGAACGCCTGGCCGATGAGGGCTGGTCGTTGTCGGTCGAGGAGACCAACGAGCGCAACTTCGACGACGTCCAGTGGGACCTGCTCCCCCGAGAGTGGACAAACCGCATCCTGTCTCCCGAAGCTGGCTTACACGAGCGAATGGTCTGGTTCTGGCACAACCACTTCACGACCAACCGCCACGAAACAAACCACCGGCTCATGTGGCGCCAACACCAGCGCGTGCGTCGCAACGCACTGGGCAACCTTCGGGACTTTGCGCTCGAGATGATCACCGACGGCGCCATGTTGCACTTCCTCGACGGCGATGGCTCTCGTGGCGACGCTCCAAACGAGAACTTCAGCCGTGAGTTCATGGAACTGTTCATGCTCGGCCGTAACGGCGGCTATACCGAAGACGACGTCCGGGCGGGCGCTCGAATCCTGTCGGGCTGGTACACCGACTGGGAGACCGGCGAGGTTGGCTTCGACCCCGAGCGGCACTACGACCGGCCCGTCCGATTCCTCGGCACTCGCCGCCGCTGGAACCTCGAGTCCTACGTCGATGCTGTGCTCGATCAGCCCGCCTGCGCCCCGCACATCGTCGGCCGCGTACACGACTACCTCACTTCGGTGCCGTTGTCCGACGACCTTCGCTCCAGCCTCGCCAACACCCTCCGAAGCAACGACTGGGAGATCCGTCCGGTGATCTCGCAGATCCTCCATCACCAGGACTTCACCAATGCCCAGGGCCGCCGGACACGCCAACCAATCGAGTGGACCGCGGGAGCAGCTGCAGCATTCGATCTGAGCGAGGTCGACACGAAGGGCTTCGACTTTTGGCAGATGTACCAAACCGGTCAGGTTCCGTTCGAGCCACCGAACGTCGCTGGATGGAAGGACGACGAGCGGTGGAGCTCGGCGAGCCAAGTGATGGCAAGAGGCAACTCGATTCTGCATTGGGAGTTGAGTGATCAGGTCATCGATTCGCTCGAGCCGGACCCGTTGCTCGTCCTGGAGCACTGCGGGATCACCGATCCCTCCGACAGCACGCTCAACGCCCTCGAACAGGCCATCGCTGTACAGACCGAATACGACCGCGGCCTCGAGCTGCTGTTGACCATGACGCTTCTCTCACCCGAATTCTCGACGCTCTAAGGGGCCTCACATGACGAACCACACTCCTGACTGGTACCCAAAGACCACGCCCCCCAACCCGCATCGATCAACTTCGGGGTCAGACCCCAACCCTGATCGATGGGCCGCCGATTTCGCGGAACCATCAACTTCGGGGTCAGACCCCAACCCTGATCGACGGGCCGTCGAGCCAGCCCCTGTCCCCTCCACCGCGCTAGCCCCGATGTACACCGCACCTCGAGTTCCGAGCCGCCGCCGCTTCTTGGGCCTGGCGGCAGCGGGAGTCGCCACAGTCGGCGGCGGAGCGGTGCTGTTGAACAATGGCGGCGAGTCGATCCCCGGCGTTGACGCCGTGACCGGCGCTGTCGCTGACGCACTGCCCACACCGACGACGCGGCCACTCGTCGCGAGCGCCGATGTTGCGGGACGCACCCTGGTCGTTATCGAGCTGTCCGGCGGCAACGACGGCCTCGCCACCCTCGTCCCCCGGAACGCTGGCGTCCTCTACGACCGGCGCGAAAGTGTCCACATCCCCGACGAAGAGCTCCTCGACTTCAATGACGAATTCGGGTGGAACCCAGGCCTCACCGGCATCGCCGGTCACGGGATCGCCGCGCTGCTCGGCGTCGGCGCAGTCGGCAACGCCGACGGAAGCCATTTCGAGATGGAACGACGCTGGTGGGCCGGCAAATCATCTGGCATGGACTTGCCCGGAACCGGGTTCCTCGGCCGTCTTTGCGACCAGCTCGTCGTCGATCAGCCGGTTACCGGGGTCGCGATCGGCGTTGGCCCGAGCATGTCGCTTCGAAGCGACCGGTCGGTCACTGTTGGGCTAAACGATCCGGAGTCCGCCTGGTTCTTATCCAATGTCGAAGACCCCTGGTTCGCAAACCTGCGACAAGGGATGTCCGCGATGGCGATCGAGTCAACCGCCGGCACCGGTCCTATCGCCCACGCTCGCGCCGGACTCTCCGACACACTCGCCTTTGCCGAGACACTGCAACAGGTAGACAACGAAGCCATTCGCGAGCGCTACCCAGATACCCACATGGGCAACAGCCTCGGCACCGCTGCACAGCTCATTGATCAAGAAGCCGGCATTCGGGTCTTGCACATCACCCACGGGGGATTCGATACCCACGGCGACCAGCGGGGAGAGCACCAACAGCTCATGCAGGAGCTCGGCGATGCACTCGGGCCGTTCCTCGATGACCTGGGCGACCTCGGTCATGCCGAGTCGACCCTCGTTTGCACGACGAGTGAGTTCGGCCGCCGGTTGCCATCCAACGAAGCAGGAACCGATCATGGCGCGGCGAGCATGGCCATGCTTGCCGGCCCAGTTGCCGCTGGCACCCACGGCGAGATGCCATCGCTCACCAAGCTCGACGATGACAACCTTGCGGCCACGGTCGACTTCGAGGAGTACTACGCAACCATCGCAGAGAAGTGGTTTGGCATCCCGTCGTCCGAGGTTCTCGATTCCGGAGCCGCCCCAATCGAAGGCCTCATCACCGCCTAGATCAACTTTGGGGTCAGACCCTGGAACTGATCGATGAGCAGCGGCGGCGATCCCTCGATCAACTTTGGGGTCAGACCCCGGAACTGATCGAGCGACACGATCTGGGGCATCAAATCAGCATTATTCGGGCCTGCACTCCCACTCGCCGGGCTTTGGAGCACACTGGTTTGGTGCCCCGTAAACCTCTCGCGAGTCTTCTACTCGCAGTCGCGCTGTTCGCCGTTGGATGCGGCGCGGCCGACGAACAGGCCAGCGACGCCCGAGATGACGGCGACACGACCGCAACCCCAACCACGGTCGCCGACGTTGCAACCGAAGAATCGAGTGACGACGTAGCTGAAGACACGAGCGAAGACACAAGCGACGGCGCCGACGATTCAGCAGCGGACGAGCAGGAGCCAACGGACTCCACCGACCCGGCGAGCGTAGACAACACCACGACCTCGGTTGTCCCCGCGACGACCACCCCGACCGAGCTCGACGGCCAGATCGGCGCCGAGTCCGTCGACGACCCGTACTTTCCCGACATCGGAAACGGCGGATACGACGTCACCCACTACGACCTTGACCTCACCGTCGACATCGCTGGCGTTGACGCCATCCAAGCCGTAGCGACCATCGACCTCGACACCATCGTCGACCTCGACCGCTTCTCCTTCGACTTCACCGGCCTGAGCGTCTCGGCAGCCGACGTCGACGGCGAGCCCGCACAATTCGAGCAGACGGACAACAAACTGCGATTGACCCCAGCGACGACCCTTGCAGCTGGTACACCCCATATCGTCACGATCGAATACGCAGGGACACCGACCACGGTCGACTCGGGAACGCGCATTGGCCAGATTGGTTGGTACGACCAACAGGTCGCGAGCGTTGCGATCGGGGAACCGTACGGCGCACGAACCTGGTATCCGGTCAACGACCACCCGACCGACAAGGCCACCTACAGCATCCGCCTCAATGTGCCAGAACCATCGGTGGGTGTATCGAACGGCGTGCTGGTATCGCGTGAGACCTTCGCCGACCGCACCATCACAACGTGGGAGATGCGCCAGCCAATGGCCTCCTACCTGGCAACGGTCAGCGTTGGCGACTTCGTGATCATCGACGCCGATGGCTCCGGCGACACCGAAGTGGTCGACGCCTTTCCCAGCCGCCTCGAAGGAATCGCCGCTGGCGACTTCGACCAGACCGACGAAATGCTCGACGTGTTCACCGACCTCTTCGGGCCGTATCCCTTCGACGAGTACGGCGTCATGGTCATCGACGCGAGCTTCGGCTTTGCGCTCGAGACCCAAGGACGAAGCATCTTCAGCGCTGGGTTGGTCGACGGCGATGGATCCATCGAACGCATCGTCGCCCACGAACTGGCCCACCAGTGGTTCGGCAACAGCGTCAGCCCGGCCACCTGGCAAGACATCTGGCTCAACGAAGGGTTCGCCAGTTACGCCGAAGACTTGTGGTTGGAATTCGGCAGAGGCACCGAACTCGCGGAGCTCGAAGCGCGCCTGGTGACCCGTGCCCTCGCGGCACAAGCTCCCGCTCCCGAAGACCCGGGAGCCGCTGGACTCTTCGACCCAAGCGTCTATCGGCGAGGCGGAATCACGTTGCATGCCCTTCGCCTCCAGGTCGGTGACGACGTCTTCTTCGACATATTGCGCCAGTGGAATCTTCGATTCGGCGGCGGTGTGGCATCGACCGCCAACTTCGTATCGCTGAGCGAAGAACTATCGGGCCAAGAACTCGATGACTTCTTCGATGCGTGGCTCGGAGATGGAGCTCTTCCTGATCTCCCAAACTGATTTTGGAAGACACCGAACCAGGGGCATACGCTTCGACAATGTCGACGACCTCGCACACGATCACTGCGCTCGAGACCGAGGTTGTCGAAATCCCATTGCCACGGTCGATGGGCACCTCGATCCACCGCATGCACTCGATCGGCTGCGTGCTCGTCACGCTCCGTACCGCCGACGGGCCGAGCGGCGAAGGTCTCGCGTTCACGCTGAACGCTGACCGCATCCGGGCGTTCGACGAAACGGTGCGGGGCCTGTCCCCATACGTCGTCGGCCAGGACCCCCGCAACGTCGAAAAGGTTTTCGCCGACATCTGGGGAGCGCTGAACCCGACCGGCCACAAAGGCATCACCATCGGTGCATTGTCCGCGATCGACGTGGCCATGTGGGACATTGTCGGCAAGCTCGCCGACATGCCGTTAGCCAAGCTTTTTGGCGGCATGCGGGACCGGGTCGACACCTATGCCAGCAGTGGGCTCTGGCTGAGCGACTCGATCGACGACCTCGTCACTGAAGCCGAAGGTTTCGTACAACAGGGCTTTTGGGGGATGAAGATTCGGGTCGGTTCCGACTTCGCCGAGACCGACGTCGAACGGGTCCGCGCCATCCGCACCGCCGTTGGCCCCGAGGTCGACCTCTACGTAGACATCAACCAGGGCCTCTCGCCCAAACACGCCATCCGGCTCGGCCGCAAACTCGAAGAATTCAACCTCGTCTGGATCGAGGAGCCGGTTGCCTACAGCGACCTCGCTGGGCACGCAATGGTTCGGGCGGCGCTCGATACGCCGATCGCATCGGGCGAGACGGAATACACCCGGTTCGGCATGCAGTCCTATCTCGATGCGGGAGCCGTAGACGTTCTCATGCCCGATCTACAGCGGATGGGCGGCTACACCGAGTTCCGTCGAGCGTGTGCTCTCGCATCGACCCACAACGTCGGCGTCTCCTCACACTTCTTCACCGAATACAGCCTGGCCATCGCCGGCAGTTCCCCGAACTGCGTCTCGGTCGAACATGTCGACTGGTTCCAGCCCTTGTTCACCGAACCCCTCGAGCTCGATGGCGGCCAGCTCGTCATTCCCGATCGCCCAGGCACCGGGTACACATTCGACCGCAACGCGCTAGACCGACGCTCAGCCGTAACAACGTGATCGGATTGCGGCCCTAGGCCGAACGGCTCAGAAGGTCGGCGCCGCCATACGCCGATTCTGAATTATGGCGAACACAACGATTTCACGTTTGGCGGCGGTTGGTCTCGGAGCTCTGATCCTTAGCGGGTGTGGAGCGGACAGCCCCGAGGATCTGCAAACCGCAGTTCGCGGCGCAGCCGAAACGCTCGCGTATCCCGAGGACGGCGAGGCGGCGTGTATTGGCGATTCGGTGTACACACTGATCGGGTATGAACAGATGGTCGCCGACGGGTACACGGTGGCGTCGATCGACCTCGACCCCGAATCAGCGATCACGTCGCTGATCGAAGCGAACCCGTCTGAAGAACTCTCTGCCTCGATCGTCGATTGCCTCGACGTCGACGGCCGATTTCGACGCGACCTCGGAGAACAGCACCTCCCGAGCGGGATCACGTGCGAAACCGTCTTCGACACCGAGCAACCGCTCGTGGCAGCACATATCGACGCCATCATTGCTGGAGGGGACACGACGATAACCCTTAAGGACACCGACGACACCCGCGATCTCATGCGCCCCTGCGCAACCGACGAAGACTTCGCAACAGCGTTCGAGCTGCAGACCGCGAGCGAACTGGCCGAGGCCATCGATGAGGACCTCGGGACGAAGATCCGCATGGACGACCAGCCATGTGCCGGACCACTCGTCGTGGATGCTGTCGGCTTCGAGAAGCTGAACGAGCACCTCATTGGCGTCGACGGCACTCGTTTCGACATCGACGCCCTCGAACTCGATGACGAAAGCCTCGACAGCATCGTCACCGACATCGCCAACTGCAGCGACTTCGTCGAGCGCGCAGAAACGGACTACCGCACGGCCGAGCCCTATTTCGGTGATTGCGTCGTGGCGGCACTTGACGACAATGAAGAATGGTTGACCCCGATGACCGAGTTCGCGCTCGGACTCCTTACGTCACGTCGCACTGTCGACCGTGTCGAGTCATTCGCACTTGACGACTGCGTCCAGGCCCAGATCGAAGTTGCGTTCGACGAGAACAGCAGCTCGACCCGACTCCTTGCGTTCAACTACGCGCAGGGGCTCTTCGAAGGCAGCGCTCCGATCCTTCAGGATTACGGACCGAGCGAGGCCGAGTTTCAATGCATGGCCTACGGGCTATTTCAGAAATTCAACTACGAAGAGGTACTCGACGCCTCTGCCGTCCTGATCGAGGGCGCTGACGAGACGGTTGCGTTCTGGGAGGCCAACGATCTGATCTGGGGCACGCTCGGTCGAGCACGCCAGACCTGCTTTGGCGACTGGATGGTCGTTGCCGGAGACGTTCACCGCGCCGGCTTCTCGGATGAAACGCTGACCTGCCTGCGAACCGAGCTCGAGGAATACGGCGACATCACCACCTACGCCAACCTCCTCGCAGCCGACAGCGCAAACCTCACCAATGACGAATACTGGGAACTCGTCGATCAGCTCGACAGCTGGCTCCTTGCGTTCAGCCAGGGGCTCGAGGACTGCTATATCGACGGTGAACAGGCAATCTTCGACTCCTACATGGCGTGGCTCAATGCCACCGGCGAAGAACCCGAACTGGTCACGACCTAGCGCATCATCGGAACCGGACTCCTGATTGACTGTCGAGAGCATCCCTGCCGCGCGGGGAGGCCTCCCCATTTCGCTGGCAACTGCGCTGCACGAGACTGAACGCACACGGCCACGAAATCAGGAATTTCGAGATGTGTCGCAGAACACTGCATCTCTTACCTACTTCTGAACCGTAGAAGGAATGAACCATTCGACCTACCGGTTGAAGGTAGTAACTCCGCACGATTCGATGCGGACGAGAGCGGGAAAGGAAAACAACAGTCATCATGGCTACAACCAACAACACCGCAGAAGTAACAAACGATCTGATCGACCTCACCAACGAACGAGTCGACAACCTCGCGGCCCTGATCACCGTCACGGCCGAGCAGATGGACGATCGCACCATCGCAGCCGAGGCACTCGATTCGGGCGCTCATCGCACCGCCGAGCTCGTCGAGCTCGTGTTCGGTAGCGCGACCCCATCGGTCGAGAACTATCTCGCCGCTCACGGCACTGCATTGCAGGCTGCCTAGTAGCACCAGCTCTGGTGGCCCTGCTCCCCCCTCGGGGCCACCACGAAAACTCGGGCCGCACGCGGCCCACAAGTTCCCCCAAGTAAGCATCATGTGGTCAGCTCCCCCTCCAGGCTGATCGCAGGAAACAAATGGACCGGTTCCGATTCCCCCCATCGGAACCGGTCCTTTGTCGTTTTCGACCAACGTCGAGCAGCGGGCCGGGTGACATACCGCTGAGAGTGACACCGCTGTAGTTCGTCGTCCCGCTACGGTCAGGTCATCGGGTGATAACATCCGAACGCCTGTTCGAAAAAGAGAATTGAGAGCGCCTTCTATGGCTGACCAGCCTGGTCTGTTTAGTAACAACATTGCGGCCGAGGTGATCGACACCCCCGTGGCCGATGAGATGAGCGACAGCTTCCTCGCGTACTCGCTTTCGGTCATTACCGCACGTGCGATTCCCGACGTCCGCGATGGCCTCAAGCCCGTCCAGCGCCGCATCCTGTATTCCATGCTGCAGCAGGGCATTCGCCCCGATGCCGACTTCCGCAAGTGTGCCGGTGTCGTCGGTGACACCATGGGCAAGTACCACCCACACGGTGACGGAGCGATCTACGAAACCCTCGTTCGTATGGGCCAGGATTTCTCCCGCGGCCTGACATTCATCACTCCGCAGGGCAACTTTGGTTCGCTCGACCACCCTCCGGCCGCATACCGATACACCGAGTGCAAGCTCTCCCCCGCCGCTATGGACATGGTGAGCGAAATCGACGAGGAGACGGTCGACTTCAACCCGACGTTCGACGGTCTGCGCGAAGAGCCCTCGGTATTGCCGGCGCGCATCCCGAACTTGCTGGTCAACGGCACCACTGGCATCGCCGTCGGCATGGCGACCAACATGCCGACCCATAACCTGCGCGAAGTTGCTGATGCGATCGAGCTCGTCATGAAGAAGCGTCGTCCCAAGCCAACGGTCGATGAGCTTATGGAAGTCTTGCCAGGGCCCGACTTCCCAAGCGGCGGCATTCTCATCGACGACGGCTTGCGCGACGCCTACGAGTCCGGCCGCGGAACCGTCCGCATTCGGGCCAAGGCCGAGACCGTGAAGTTGACCCGCAGCCGCCAGGCCTTGGTCATTACCGAACTTCCGTACATGGTCGGACCCGAAAAGGTCATTACCAAGATCAACGAGCTCGCTTCGGTGGGCAAGCTGCCCGGCGTCGATGAGCGCGAGGGTGCAAAGAACCTGTCCGATAAGAACAACCCGCTACGAATCCAGATCGATCTTCGCCCTGGGGCGAGCCCCAAAGCGGTCCTCGCCAACCTGTACCGGATGACCCCACTCGAGGAGACCTTTGGCATCAACAATGTGGTCCTCGTCGACGGTGTACCAACGACCGTTGGCTTGTGGGACCTGTGTAACCACTATGTGACTCACCGACTCGAGGTCATTGTTCGTCGTACCGAATTCCGCTTGGCCAAGTGGGAGGCGCGCCTGCACATCGTGGCTGGCCTTCTGATCGCGCTCGACAACATCGATCGGGTCATCGAGATCATCCGAGGTTCAGCCGACGCTGCCGAGGCGAAGACCATGCTGATGAGCGAACTCGATCTCTCCGAGGTGCAGGCCACACATGTTCTCGACATGCCGTTGCGCCGCCTGACCGCGCTTGAAGTCCAAAAGCTCGAAGAAGAAGCCGAGGACCTTGAGGCCAAGATTCTCGACGCTCAGCAATTGTTGGCGAGCGAGCAGCGCCAGCGCACCGTCGTGCTGAAGGAACTGCGCGAGGCCGTAGACGAGTACGGCGTCGACCGACGCACGGTCATCACCTCCGAGGACGAGTTTGCGTCGATCGACCTGTCGATTCTCGAAGGTGGA
>CALLAA010000104.1 GCA_938002955.1 uncultured Acidimicrobiales bacterium | reverse complement strand
CCCCCGTTCGACGGGAGCCATCTGGGGAACGACAGCGGTGTCAGGTGGTGCCCTCGCAACGAGCAGCACAATGTCGCGACGCTGGCATCACGAGGGTGCCGTGCACCACCACCTACTCGATCCGTCGACCGGTGCCCCGGTCATCTCGCCACGAATCGCCGCCACCGCTTCCACGGACGACGCGTGGTGGGCTGACGTCGTCGCCAAGTCGCTGATACTCGATCCGAGCATCGGCATCGATCAGCTCGCCGCCTGGGACGCGAAGGCGATTGTCTTCACCGAGTCATCGGTAGAACATCTGATGTTGGACGCCGACCAGGCGGAGACGTGACTTTCCTTCTCGGTCAGATCGACGTCGGCGGAGTGCAGGTGGTCGATCAGATCTGGTGGTTCACCAGTCGAGCTGCTGGCATCGTGGCCTGGGTACTACTCAGCGCGTCCGTGATCGCCGGGATGTCGATAGCAACCAAAGACTCACGCGTGCTCCCCGCTGGGTGGCCACTCGACCTTCACCGCTTCCTCTCACTGCTCTCGCTCATCTTCCTCGGCGTGCACCTCGTGGCGCTGGTGCCCGACAACTTCGTCCACTTCGGATGGGCGGAGCTGTTCGTGCCGATGGCGTCAACCTGGCAACCAGGCGCGGTGGCGTGGGGGATTGTTGGGTTCTGGTTGGTCGTCGCCGTTCAAGCGACGTCGCTCCTACGGGCGCGCCTACCTCGTCGGGTGTGGCGGACGGTTCACATGCTCAGCTTCGTGGTGTGGCTGAGTGCCACCGTCCATCTGTTCATGGCTGGCACCGACGTGGCCCATCCGGTATTCCGGGTCACACAAGCCGTCGTGATTGCGTCGGTGAGCGGCCTATTCGTCCGGCGGATCGTTATGGCGAGGCGCCGGACGACGTCAGCTGTTGTTCGGACGTTGCCGGTCGAGGAACCGGTACACGTCGACCAGGTCGACACCGGGGAACGGCGAGAACTTCGCGCTTGATGGCGGCAGGGCCGTCAACACGTGGCTGCGCTGCGCTGCCGACGGCCACGCAACCTCTTCCCAACGTTCGACAAGGTCGGGGTCAGGAGCGGTTCGAGATGAACGGGCATCGAGCTTGCGAATGGTGTCGCCGCCGCGGAAGTGCGAGGCCAGTTCCGACGTCGTGCCGATACTGACCGCGTACGGATTCGTCGCGGCATCCTCGATGTAGGTTGCGCACCACCAGTCGCCACCGTCGGTCGTGGTGTGCTGGTAATGCAACATGAAGCTCTGGCTTGCCTGCCAGGCCTGGCGCACACCCCAATGACGCGACACTCGCATACCTTCGACCGTGCCATCCTGATCGGCCGGATAGTCGATGCCGTCATTTTCGTATGCCTTCGACACAACGCCGTCCGGATTGCATCGCAGAAAGTGCACGGGCAGCCCGAGATGTTCGGTAGCGAGGTTCGTGAAGCGGTGTGCGGCCATCTCGTACGAGACGTAGAAGGCTTCCTTCAGGTCCTCGATCGACAGGTCGTTCTGTTCGTAGCTTCGATTGAGCAACTCGACGGCCGGGGCTTCGGGAATGAGTGCGGCAGCGGCGAAATAGTTGGACTCGACACGTTGACGTAGGTAGTCGCCGAAGTCCTTGGTCGCGGAGTGATCGAGCGCGTAATGACCGAGCGTCTGCAGTACAACGGAGCGGGCAGCGCGGAGCTCGACCTCTTCTCGCAGCGGGATATAGATAATGCGATTTCGCTGATCGGTGACCGAGCGAGCCGAGCTCGGCATGCCCTTTGCTCGCTCGACCCGAAAGCCGAAGTGGGCTGCGAGATCGGTGATGTGGCGTTCCGACATCGGTCCGGCGCCGGGGTAGTCGATCTCGGAAAGGGCGTCGTTAACGATTGCTTCGATGCTCGAGAAATAGTTGTTTCGCTCGCGCATTTCGTTGCGGAGTTCGGCGTTTGCCAGACGAGCTTTGTCTTCGGCCCGAAGTGTCCGGCCGTTCTCGGTATTGGGAAGGGCTCGCCAGAGCGCCACCAAGTGTTCGAGGACGTCGTCGCCGAGCTTTGCGTTCGGCTTCAGGTGGGGGAGGGACAGCGACTTGTAGCGGGGATCGCTCTGTGCCCGTTCGAGTTCGAGTTCAAGTTCGGCTCGACGGTTGGGCGGCGTGTTGTCGACCAGTTCGCCGACGCTGACGTCGAGTGCGTCAGCCAGGCCGTTGAGCAAACCAATCTTTGGTTCGATACGACCATTCTCGAGCTGGGAGAGATACGGGACTGGCTTGTCGACACTCTCACTGAGATCAGCGAGTGTCAGCTTCTGTCGTTTGCGAAAGTGACGGATCCGATGTCCAAGGACGCCGAGATCGAGTTCTTCTGCCATCTCCGGCTCCTCGGTACTGCAACTTTGCTCATTTTTACCACAAATGCACGACTGTGACGACTTTTCGGTCCGAAGGACTCACGTCTTCAGCGAAATTTGCCGAGATTGTGGAAGATGTACATATTCACCGAACGATCCAAGCGGAGTGGGTTGTTCGAATGGCGCGGCGAAATGGATTCTCAATGACGATTCTCGATCAGGTTCACGACGAACAGCAGGCAAACATCGCTGGTGTCGATGTCGTCCTACGCGTCGACGAGACTGCGAACGCAGTGCTCGATCGGCGAGCGCTCAAGCTCGTCGGTGCGCTTCATCGCCGATTCTGGAACCGACGCCGCGAGATGTTGCAGCGCCAAGCTCGCATGGGGATCGACCATCCCTCCACCGCCATCTACGCGGCCTCGTCGGAGTGTGTTGCGAACCTCGCTACCGCTGCGACCTGGGAGGATCGATTGTCCGAGCTACAAACGCTTGCCGATATCGAGAACCCAACGGGAGCGCAGATCGTTGCGACCCGCGGCTGGGCCGACACAGAGTCCGGCGTTCTCGTGGACGGCCGAGCCGTACCCGGTTGCGTGTTTGACCTCGCCGTTACCCTTTCGCTCGTCGCCGATCAGTTGCGCGCTGGTGAGAGCCCGTTCATCTTCTCCATTCCCGAGCCAATGGATTCAACAGAGACAAAGCTGTGGACCGACCTGCTGACGCTCGCCGAGGACCGCCTCGGCGTCGAGCGGGGCGTTGTTCGTGCTGGAGTTCTCGGTGAGCGACTCGACGGGGCCAACGTCGCGTAACGCCGCGCTTCGGCTACAACTAGTTCATGGGGACGATGCAGCGAGATCGTGGAACCGACGCCCGTGCCGATGAGATCTCGACGCTTCGCGGCGTCATCACGACCTATGTGACCCATCGATCGCCGCAGGTGATCGGCATCGGCGTTCTGCTCGCCGTCGTTTTCCGACTGGTCGTCGGCCAATTTCATTGGGTCGACGCCGTCGTTGTCGTCGCGACCATTGCCCTCACGGGGTTCGTCGAGTGGGTACTGCACCTGTTCTTGCTGCACGCTCCCGAAGACTCGATCCGCATGACGAAGTTCCACACCGGGTCGGGTCATCGAGAGCATCATCTCGATCCGCCGAATGTTGGTTGGTTGATGCTCGCGTGGCAGGACGCTGCGACCTTCCTCGTCATGCTCGCCATCTGGAGCGCAACATGGTCGCTGCCACTCGCCTGGTTGCTCGGGGGCTCCCTGCTCGGCACATACGCAATGTCGCTCATCGCCGCATACGTCACCCTCGGCCACTACGAGTGGACACACCTTCTGGTGCATTGTCGGTACCGGCCCAAGTCTCGGTACTACAAGCGGCTCGCCGCCAACCATCGTCTGCATCACTATCGCAACGAGCACCACTGGTTGGGCGTCACGTCGAACATGGGTGACCGCGTTCTGGGAACGTTGCCGGCCCAAAAGTCCGATGTGCCGTTGTCGGACACCGCACGCACGCTGTCGTGAACGTCACCCGTATTGTCATGATTTGATGAACAGCTACGGGTGAGACCTGCGCGCGCATACCGATTTGCTCGCGATCCAACTAGCCTCTCTGGTCGAAGCCGCTAGGGCTTTGTTCCTGGGAGGGAAACCTAAATGAAGAACTTGATCCGTTTGCTCGGACTCTTGCTGTCGATCGCACTCGTTGCGGCGGCGTGTGGGTCCGACACCGCAGATACCGCTACCGACGACGCCGATGCGGCTGACTCGACCGACGAAGCAGCTGGAGACGACGGAGAATTCCTCGTCGACCTCGAAGGCCGCACCATCACCATCGCTATCGAGAACGCATACCTGCCGTTCAACTACATCGACGCCGAGACCGGCGAGCCTGGCGGCTGGGACTACGCAGCCATCGACGACATCTGCAGCCGTCTGAACTGTGTCCCCGACTACCAGACCACCGACTGGGACGGCATGATTCTCGCCGTATCGAACGGCCAGTTCGACGTTGCCGCTGACGGCATCACCATCACCGAAGAGCGCGCCGAGATCGTCGACTTCTCCGATGGCTACATCAACATTGATCAGCGCATCCTCGTGAACACCAGCAACGACGAGATCACCGACCGGGCATCGCTCGCTGCATCGGACTGCATGGTCGCTATCCAGGGTGGTACCACCAACGAAGCAACCGCTATCGACATCGTCGGCGAGGATCGCCTCACGTACTTCGACGAGTTCGCATTCGTTATCCAGTCCGTCATCATTGGCGACAGCTGCGCAACCATCATCGATGAGACCGCTGGTCAGGGTTACGTCGGCGAGAACGCTGACGACATCGTCCTCGTTGGCGAGAGCCTTTCCGCCGATCAGCTCGGCTTCGTCTTCCCACAGGGATCTGACCTCGTTGAGCCGTTCAACATGGCAATCGCTGCCATGAAGGCAGACGGAACCATGGAAGCTCTCGGCGAAGAGTACTTCTCGGGTGCATTCAGCATCACCTACGACGACATCGAGTAATTGTTTAACACCGTCGAAACGCCCCTGAATGGGGTAGTCAACGGATAAATGTGTTTCGATTGCGGGGCACCGGGCTAGTCCGGTGCCCCGTCTTTCGTTTTGTAGGAGCAACGTACATGGCTACTGAGGCTGCGCGCGGCCGGGCGCACGTACCACGTAAGCGTCGCGCTGAGGAAGAGGCGTGGTGGCAATCAGCCCCGTGGTGGGTCGGCATCATCATCGCCGTCATGGTCGCGATGGGCCTCAAACTGCTCTTCGATGAGGACTACGACCTGGCGTGGTCCAACATCATCCCCGGTGTGTGGATCACGATTCGCAGCACGATCTACATCTTCATTATCGCCCTTGTGCTCGGCTTGCTCGCAGGCCTTGGTCAGGTATCGAACAACGTGGTGGCTCGCAACATTGCTCGTGCGTACGTCGAGCTCGTCCGCGGCATTCCGATCTTGCCGCTGATCTTCACGCTCGCCTTGGTGATCATCCCGGATCTTTCCGCAGCCGTTGGTGCAGAGAACAGCGTGCCGAACGATTGGCGTGCAATCCTTGCGCTCGCGCTTATTTACGGTGCGTACATGGCAGAGATCTTCCGTGGTGGCATCCAGTCGATCGCTCGTGGCCAGACCGAGGCGGGTCGGTCGTTGGGGCTGAGCCGCCGTCAGACGATGCGCTCGGTGGTCATGCCGCAAGCGGCACGGTCGATCATCCCGCCCATCGCTAACGACTTCATTGCGATTCTGAAAGACACCTCGTTGCTGTCGGTGGTTGGCGTCTTGGAGATCACTCGACGCACCCGTCAGTACAGCGCCTCGTCGTTCAAATTCACCGAGGCCTTCTTCACGATGACGTTCATCTACCTCGCCCTGGTGCTGGCGTTGTCGACGCTATTGACCTTCTTTGAATCCTGGATGACCCGAGACCGAGCAGGTGAACGATGAGCATGATTTCGGTGCAGGGATTGCACAAGACGTTCAACAAGACAATCCATGCGGTGCAAGGCGTCGACATGACGGTCGAGGAGGGCGAGGTCGTTGTCATCGTTGGGCCGAGCGGCTGTGGCAAGTCGACCATGCTGCGTTGCATCAACTTGCTCGAGGTTCCGACCGACGGCGAGGTCGCGATCGATGGCGTCGATCTGATGGACAAGAAGACCGATCTGGATCTTGTCCGTGCCGAGGTCGGCATGGTCTTCCAGGGCTTCAACCTGTTCCCGCACCTGACGGTCATCGACAATGTGATGTTGGCGCAGAAGAAGGTGCGGAAGCGTTCGAAGGAGGACGCTGAGGCTGAAGCCCGTCGCCAGCTAGCGCGCGTGGGTATCCCGGAGAAGGCCGATTCGTATCCTCGTCAGTTGTCGGGCGGTCAGCAACAGCGCGTCGCGATCGCCCGTTCGCTCGCGATGGGACCGAAGGTCATGTTGTTCGATGAGCCAACCTCGGCGCTCGACCCCGAGATGATCAAAGAGGTGCTCGACGTCATGCTCGAGCTCGCCAACGACGGCATGACCATGGTGGTCGTCACCCACGAGATGGGCTTCGCCCGGGCCGCCGCCGATCGAGTGGTGTTCATGGACGAGGGCCGCATCGTCGAGACCGGCACGCCGGAGCAGATCTTCTCCAACCCACAAGAAGACCGCACCAAGCTGTTCCTGTCACAGATCCTGTAAACCGACTCATTCGTAATGAGTAGGTCAGCAGTTCAAGTCTGCTCTCTCGGGTTCCATGTCAATCCCAGTCCATGGAGAGGTCGAACTCAACGCCAACGAGTTCGACCGACCCATCTTGGGTCTCGACTCCGACTACTTTCCTCGCCTTAAAGAGCATGCCGCCCTTAACGAGAACCCGATAGTCGAGCCGTCCCGGGAATAGGGGAGCTAGTTCGTCAAAGCCGACCGCGAACCTCTCAACGATCTCGACAACTTCGACGGATAGGAAGTCGACCGATGACG
>CALLAA010000103.1 GCA_938002955.1 uncultured Acidimicrobiales bacterium | reverse complement strand
CCGTGGAAGGGCACAGGCCATCTCCACGACATCACCGTCGTTACACCGGTATTCTCGTCGGGACTTCCGCCCGACATCCGCGGAGATGCTCTATCTCGCTCCGCACTTCCGGCGGAGATCCGCGGAGACCTACATGGTCATTCCGCTTCGCTCAATTCCCCGCGGGAGACTGAGCAAAGCGCTATGGGGGAGCGGAGCTCGCACGCACGCGAAGCGTTCGCAGCGACCCATGACGGCGATGTGGGGATCTCGACCGGAAATGTCGAGGAAGACAGTGTCGACAACTTGATTGGTTTCTTTGCGTGCACCGCACACGTGGTCGACATTGGCGGGCGTGGTTACGGCCCCGACGGCATGGAGATCTACGAAGAGGGCATCCGCATCCCGATCATGAAGTGGGCCGAGCGCTGGGAGCTCAACCACGACCTGGTCAACATCTTGCGTAACAACGTGCGCGAACAGGACCAGGTGCTCGGCGACATTCACGGCCTCGCTGCCTGCAACGAGACCGGACGCCGGCGCCTGCTCGAGATGCTCGACGAGTTCGACATGGACAACCTCGACGACCTCGCAGAGTTCATCTTCGACCGCACGCGCCACGCCACGATGGCTGCGCTTTCGCCCGTCGAGAAGGGTGTCTATCGCAACGAGATGACCGTCGATGGCTACGAGAAGCCCGTCGACTTAGTCGTTGAGCTCACGGTCACCGACGAGGGTATGCATGCCGACTTCACCGGGACGTCGCCGCTGAGCCAGTTCGGTATCAACGTACCGATCGTGTACGCACAGGCATATTTCACCTACGGCATGTTGGTCGCGCTCGCGCCCGAGCTGCCCAACAACTACGCGTCCCTGCTGCCGTTCACCGTGAGCGCACCTGATGGCGTCATCTTGAACGCCAAAGACCCGGACCCGGTGTCGGTGCGCCACGTACTCGGTCACTTCGTTACCGATCTCTGTCTCGGTGCAATCGCACAAGCACTCCCAGACGTCGTACCGGCCGAAGGTGCCGGTGCGCTGTGGAACTTCCAAGCAAGTGCCCGAGCCGCAGACCCAACCTCATTGCTGCCTCCAATCGAGATGCTGATGTTCAACAGCGGTGGCACAGGCGCCCGCCCGACCCTCGACGGTCTCACGGCAACCGCATTCCCGTCCGGCGTCATGACCATGAGTGCCGAAGCGACCGAGCAGGTCGGGCCGATCATCATCTGGCGCAAGGAGATTCGCGAGAACAGCGGTGGCGACGGGCAGTACCGCGGCGGTCTCGGTCAGATCATCGAGGTCGGGCCAACCGACGGCTACCAATTCGAGTTCTCGGCCATGTTCGACCGGGTCGAGAACCCGGCTCGTGGTCGCGCCGGCGGTGGCGATGGAGCGCCAGGCAAGGTGTACCTCGATGACGGAACGCCGTTCTCGGCCAAGGGCAAACAGCTCGTACCCGCCGACCGCACGCTCATTCTCGAGCTCCCGGGCGGTGGTGGTTTCGGCGACCCCGCGAATCGCGATGCTGACGCAATCGAAAATGATGCGAAGCAGGGGTATGTTTCGACATCCTCGTCGCCATCATCGAGCGACAATCTCGGAAGGCAACAGTAATGGTCGACAGCTACGACGTGATCTGCATCGGGGGTGCCGCAATCGGCAGCGCCGTTGCCTACTACCTCACCGAGAATCCGGACTTCGACGGTTCGGTTGCCGTTATCGAACCGGACCCGAGCTACGACCTTGCGCAAACGTCACGAGCCCAGAACTCCATCCGCGAGCAGTTCAGCCAGCCGGTCAACATCGCAATCAGCCAGTACGGACTCGACTTCATCGAGAACTTCCACGAGAACACCCAGGTCGAGGGCGAGTCTCCCGAGTTGAACTATCGAGGCACCGGCTACCTGTTCCTCGCTCGTGACGACAACGACCTGGACAACTTCGAAAAGCAGATGCAGATCCAGCATGAGTGTGGGGCCATGACCCGCATGCTCACGCCCGAGGAAACCCTCGCCGAGTTCCCCTACATGGATGTCAGCCAAATCGCTGGTGCCCGCATGGGATCGATGAAAGAGGGCTCCTTCGATGGTTGGGCCTTCTTCCAGGGCTACCGCAAGCGCGCCATCCACAACGGTGCCGACTACATCAAAGACCGTGTCGTCGACATCGAGGTCAACGGTGGAGCCGTCACTGCGGTGGTCTTGGAATCAGGCCGCCGGATTGCCGCTGGTCACGTCGTCAACGCTGCTGGACCGCGCGCAAAGGTCATCGCCGAGATGGTCGGACTCGACTTGCCCGTCGAACCGCGCGCCAGGACAAGCTTTGTGTTCGATTGTCGAACTCCAATCGAACACAACGTTCCACTCACCATCACACCTGAAGGCGTCCACTTCCGTCGCGAGCAAAACCACTTCATGACCGGTGGCGTACCAAACCCCGACGTAGCCATCGAGTACGACGATTGGGAGATCCGCCACGACGAATTTGAAGAACAGATTTGGCCGACGGTCGCCAAGTACGTGCCGGTCTTTGATCAGATCGCACAGGTCACTGCCTGGGGTGGCCAGTACGCGTACAACACGCTCGACCACAATCTGATCATCGGCTCGACTCCCGAGCTCTCGAACTTCATGTTTGCGAACGGATTCAGCGGACACGGACTCCAACAAGGACCTGCGGTTGGGCGAGCCGTCAACGAACTCATCACCTACGGCGAGTTCCGAACGATCGACATGTCCGTCCTCAGCTACGAGCGAATCGCAAACAACGAACCCTTCTACGAAAACGTCGTGATCTGACTTTCCCGGGCTTCGCCCTCCAGCGGTCGCAATCCGTCGCTATCGCTCCTCGATGCTCGGCTGCTGGCCTGAGGCCCTAACCGCCCGAACCGGCTTCGCAGCTTCGGGCTCGTCATCTTTGGGCTGCAGATCTTTGTTGCTCCCTTCGGGGAGCGTTCATGCGGCACGCAGCCTGGGCGCCGGAGGCGGTGGCGCGCCGGCTTCGCAGCTTCGGGCTCTCCGCCTTCAGGTTGCTGGTTGGCTAGCCGGCTTCGGGTTGCTCGCGGTGGTTGACCGTGATGGCTGCGATCGTGTCGTTTTCGATCGTCCACCGATGGGTGGTCTGCATCGTCTTGCGATCACCGTCGTTGCCAACGGCGTCGAAATCTAGGTCGATGTGTGCGACCAGGACTGCGGCGTCGATGCGCTCAACCTCAACATCGACAACCGTCAAGGTGAAGCACTCGAAGGAGCTACGGAAGTCTGTTGCCCAAGCCCCGAACTGATCGAGCGTCTCGATCTTCGTCATCGTGAAGTCGAAGTCGATCTCATCGGTGAAGATCGCTGCGAAGGGCTCGATCGGCTCATCGGGATGTTCGAGCAGTTCGAAGTACCGGTGGACCAGCCCACTGGTCCGCAACGCATCTCGCGTCTCGTCGTCGATAGCGGGATCTGTTACAGCTGCGAGCGCGTGCTCGGCTAGCTCACCGTGGTGAACATAGCCGGCACGAATCTCGTCATCGGAACGCGAGGACATACACCGGTGTCTAGCACCGGGGTTTGTCTAGTTGCAGGGAATGGTCGTGCGAACGCCGTCCAAACGGAAGCGAATGGCATAGTCGCCACCGTTGTCCGTCTCGCTGTAGCTGGTGGTGCCCGCGTCGAGCGAGGTCACCCAGGAGTTGTTCAGGCGAACCTGATACGACTTTGCCCCAACATCGTTCCAGCTCAGGTTTGCATCGCCACCGAAGCGGTTAATGCTGCACGACAGCTGGGCGGCCGAAATCGTCACCGGGCTGCAACTGGTCTCTGAGCGTTCGCCGTCCTTTATGCCGCGAAGGCTGTAGGTGTAGGTACCTGGCGCTGGATCGTCGGTGTAGGTGAGCACGTTGCTGACCGTGGCCAACCATCCGCCATCACGCCGGACGGTCACGCGTGACCAGTCCTCGTCGTTCCACGACAAGCGAACAGTGTCGCCTACGACCGTGGCCGTGCAGTCAATGTCTGGTGCGACCGGAGGTGGAGGAGCGTCGATCGTGATACTTCCACAATCGGCCTCGACGGTTACCGCAGCCACGCCACGGGCCTGGTACGTCCATGTGCCCGGACCAGGGTTATCGACGTAGGTGGTCAATCCATCCTTCACGGTTGCGAGGAAGCTGCCATCGCGTCGCACAGCCACACGGGTCCAGTTCTCGTCGTTCCACGAGATCTCAACCTGATCGCCGACAGCGCGGACCGAGCAGTTGATCGACAACACCGGAATGACCACCGAACCACAGTCGTCGGTCTGCGCAATACCGTTGCGGTTGAAGCGAAGCTCGTAGGCAACGGTTTCTCCCGGAGCGGTCACGCCGTCGACCAACGACGTTGCCGCGGTGGCGCCGATGAACGAACCGTTCGCAGCGACTCGCCATTCTTGAACGGAACCAATATCGGTCCAGGACACGACCGGACGGCCGTCCGCGTTGAGCGAAACTTGGCAGCGCGGATCGCCTGCGTTCGGGTTCTCATCAAAGAATGCAGCTCGGCCGACGAACTGATCGTTGACCCGTCCGTTGTCCTGACCGAGGAGAAGCCCTCGGTCGGTGACGGTCAGGGCAAGGACGCCCTTGGCGGCGTCAGAACCCGGTTCCCATGATTGGATGCCGAAACCGGTGTTGGGGTCGAGTGCGCCAACTTGGCGAGCCCGGAACACATAGCCAGGCTCGAGAAGGTCGGTGCGAAACTCTTGCCCAGCGAGACTCTGATCGTTCTCATCGGCCGAGTACCACTGACCTCGAGGTGTGAGAACTCCGTTCGGTCCGTTGTCACCAGGGAACGGGCTCGGTGCGTTTGGCGAGACCAGGTAGCGGAAGTGCCCACCGACATACACGGCGTCATCGTCGATACCGATGGAGAACACCGAGTCGAATGCTCGAGAAACCCACGTCGGACGAACCGGACTGTCGACGAGCTCGAAACGGGTAATCGTGTCACACTGGTAGCCGCGATCTGCGCCCTGGCTCGTCAGCGCGAAGTAGCGGCCATCGGGGCTGACTTCCATGTCGCGAATCTGGGTGCCGATGCCATTGCACTGGCCGGCATGAAAGAACTCTTGAATCGGGTCTGCAGGATCGGGGTACAAGGCTCGGAAGCCGGTGATGCTACCCGTCTGATCTCCTGCGATCGCAATGATGGCAACGCCGCCAGCGTTCACGCTGTTCCCGGTATTGACGTTGACCATGGTGGCGCCGCGATGTGCGACGACTAGACGCGTGCCCGCCGGGTTCATATCGATCCGGGTGACCCCGTAAATGTACGTACCGTCGCCCTGGCGGCGTCCAATATCGTTCTGGCTCTCGAAGCGGAACGACGTGTCGTACAACCCGGTGGCTGCATCGAAGCGGGCGAGTCCCCGGACGGGTCGGTTGATCGGCGGTCGACCAGGTGCGGTATCGATGACGTTGAGGAAGTTGCCACCCGCATACAGGCGGCCATTGCTCAGTTCGATCGACAGCACCTTGGCGTCGACGCCAGCCTGTGCGAAGTTGCGGTCGAGACGCCCATCGGCGACATCGAGAAGAGCAAGCCGGTTACGGACTCGCACCTGCCCGTCGGACTGATCGTTGATGGCCGTGAAACGGCCGCCGATGTAGACGCTACGTCCGTCGGGCGATGCCTCGAGGTCTCGGACCTCAGCGAGGCTGTTGTTCGAGATGAGAATGGGACGGAAGTCATCGATGAAGAGTCCCGAGTCTGCGTCGTACGCGTAGATCGCAGCTTGGTTGACGATCGGGCCGTCACGCGTGGTCTGAACTTGTGTGAAGTTGCCAGCGACGACGACGGTGCCACCGACTTGCTCGACATCCCAGACCTCTCCATCGAGCACGATGGGCAGGTCTCGGCGCGGAGATTCGGGCACGATCGCTTCGGCGATTGCCGCAGGAACGACGATGGCGAGCACCAGGATGCTCAGGACGAGAAATATCCGTCTCGGTTGGCGGAGGGCAGGATTACTGAACATGGTCGGGGGCCTTTCAGTGCTCACGGAGTGTGAGGGTTCAATCAGGGATTCTTGCACATGGTCATTGCGATAGGCAGGACTCAGGACGAATGTCACGGAAAGAAAGTCGCGAATTGATTTCGCGCTCTATCCGACCGCGATGAGTGCGGTCGCGAGCAATGCCAACGACATCCCAGTGAGCTGCAGGCGCGACATCTTCTCGCCCAGCCAGAATCGGGCCAAGACGACCGTCGCAGCTGGGTACAGACTGCTCAGCACCGCAACGACCGAGAGGTCTCCAAGATTGGTGGCGAACAGGAAAATCATGTTCGAGCCGGTGTCGAAGAGCCCGGTCAACACGATCGGAAGCATCGCTGGCTTCACCGTCGAGAGGCCTTCGCGGCGGGCGGTAAGGATGAAGCCCAAGAGCACGGTCGACGTCATCAGCCTCGCACCGACGATTGGCCACGGAGCGGTTTCTTCTCCAACCGCGTCGAAGAGGATGAACATGGCACCGAAACATGCTCCGGCGAGCAGCGACTGTCCCACGATGCTGGCGGTGATCGGAGCGTCGTCTGCGTCGGCGGGCATCGAGATCAGTCCGATCGCGACCAGCGCGACCGCAACACCAACCCACCCAAGCGCGGCGAGGCGTTCACCGCCCAGCACACCCCAGATTGCGGGCACGGCCGCCGACGTGATCGCGGTCAGCGGAGCGACGACCACCATCGGTCCAATCGCAAGTCCGCGGTAGAGCAACGCCACGCCGATGCCACCAAAGGCACCGCTTGCAATGCCGATCGCGAAGTCTTGCCAGCCGAACTGTTCGGCGATGAACGGAGCGATTGCGGTAGCCCCGATGAGACCGATGAGGTGAGCGAACGCGACGACATTCAGCACGGAGGTCCTCTTCGCGGAGATGCCGCCGAAGAAGTCGGCTGATCCGAACAGGACCGCGGTCACCAAGCCAAGAAAGACTGCCACTGCTGAACCGTAGCGATGATCGGCTTCTCGGGTGGCCATCAGCGCGAGCTACGTTGGGCTCAACACAGGGGGAATTCATGCAGCATCTGATCGCCGACGTCCTGATTCCTGGACGAGGAGAGCTCATCGAGCAGGCGACGGTCGTCGTCGAAGCCGGGGCCATCACCTATGCCGGTCCTTCCGCAGGCGCACCCAAGGTTGGGGCCGACGATTCGGTCACCGAGGTCAACACGGTCATGCCTGGGCTGTGGGACTGCCACTCTCACTTCGTCGGTATGCCGATCCCGAATCTGGGCTTGCTCGGATCTTCCGACCCGGTGACCTGCGCGGTGCGCAGCGTTGCCGATATCGGCGCGATGCTCGACGCCGGCATCACGAGCGCACGCGAAGTCGGTGGAATGGGCCTCTCGATTGCGCCCACGATCGAAGACGGCTCGGTGAGCGGACCATGGACGTATGCGGCTGGACGGATTCTCTCGACCACCGGTGGCCACGGCGACATCCATGAACTGCCGGTCGACGTCGTCCACGACATTGGTTGCCGATTCGGATTCAGCATCTTGTGCGATGGCGTGCCAGAAGTGCTCAAGGCAGTACGGACCAACCTTCGCAAGAACGCCAAGCTCATCAAGGTGTGTGCATCGGGCGGCGTTATGTCTGAAGTGGATCATCCTCAGCATCAACAGTTCTCCGATGAGGAACTTGCTGCGATCGTGCAGGAAGCCGCGCGAGCCGAGCGCATCGTCGCTGCACACTGCCATGGCAAAGCGGGAATCATGGCGGCGTTGCGCACTGGCTGCCACACGATCGAGCACGGCAGCTTTCTCGACGAAGAGGCCGCCGATCGAATGGTCGAGCAAGATGCGATGTTCGTGCCGACTCGTTTCGTCGTCGAGTCGCTCCTCGGACAACTGGAGATGTTGCAACCCTATGCCCAGGTGAAAGGTCAAATGGTTGCCGCTGCGCACACCGAGGCCATGTTGATTGCGATCGACAAGGGCGTGCGCATCGCGACCGGTTGCGACATCTTCGTCTCTGGCCAGATGTACGGCGAGAACTCTCGCGAGATCGAACACCTCATCGAGGCGGGTATGACCGACCTGCAGGCGATCGAAGCAGCGACGGCGAACGGTCCAGAGACCCTCGGTCCGCAAGCACCGAAGTCAGGGCAGCTCGTTGCGGGGTACGACGCCGATGTCATCGCGCTCGATGCCAACCCGCTCGACGATCGATCGGTCTGGGGCCACGCAGATCGAATCACCCACGTGTGGCAGCGCGGCATTGCTCGGAAGCAGCCGGCCTAGCGCTACTCAGCGAGCCAGCTGGCCTTCGGCTTCGGCGACGCGGTCGATAGCTGTTGGCCACGCCGAAGGTCTCGACGCTGCAGACGCTCTGTGAGTCCTCCAGCCTCGGCGGTCACTCCGTAGACTTTCGTCGTATGGTCGATCAGCTCATTGCCGGACTCACCCAATTCACCAACGACGTACTGCCGACGAAGACGGAACGCTTCGCTGAGCTTGCAACGGGGCAATCCCCGCACACGCTCGTCATTGCATGCGCGGATTCTCGAGTCGACCCATCGCTACTGTTGCAAGCCGAACCTGGCGAGCTCTTTGTTGTTCGCAACGCCGGAAATATCGTGCCTGCTCTCGACGCGGACGGAAGCTCCGAAGACGGCACGGCTGCGTCGATCGAATACGCAGTCGCTGTTCTCGGTGTGCCGCACATCGTCGTCTTGGGGCACTCGGGTTGTGGCGCTATGGCCGGGCTCGCCGATCCAGCGTCGCTCGAGCCGCTTCCTTCGGTTGCCCGGTGGGTAGCGAAGAGCGGAGCGGATCCATCTGGCGTAGATCTCGACGACCTCATCGAGAGGAACGTCCTTGCGCAGCTTGCTCACCTCGCGACGTACCCGGCGGTCAACGCAGCGCTCGATAACGAGGCGATTTCATTGCACGGTTGGGTGTACGACATCGGCAGCGGGGCTGTCCGGGCCCACAACGGCGAGGCCTTCACGAACATCTTGGGCTGACCGCGTCAGGCGTCGGCCCGGCGATACGTGGTTTGCACCATGCCATTGTCGAACGCTTCGCTCGAGACGTGGCGAAACCACTGCGGTGCGGTGAGCTCGCCGAAGAGCTTCGTGCCGCCACCGAGCGCGACCGGGATAACGGTTGTGATCAGTTCGTCGAGCAGACCGGCACGCAAGAAGCTGGTGACGACCGCGCCGCCATCGATGTAGAGCTTGGACATGCCGCGCTGTTCGAGCTCTTCGACGAGCGAGACCGGGTCGAGCGCGGTCACTTCGACGTCGCCGATGTCGGCCGGTGCTTCGGTCATCGACTTCGACATGACGATGACCGGTTTGGTGTAGGGCCATGGGATGTCAAAGCCCGTAACCACATCGAAGGTTCCGCGACCCATGACGAGAGCGTCGATCGATTCCATCAGCGCGCCGAACCCCATGTCGTTGTCGACCGGGGGAGGAAGAACGTCGAGCCAGGCGAGGTCGTTGTCAGGTCCTGCGATAAACCCGTCGAGACTCATCCCGAGGTAGGCCGTGCACGTGATCGTCACGAGATCGCAGGCAGCACGTCGAGGCCCATGAGGTACAACGTGCCGAGCGCAATACTGAGCACGCTGACAATCACGGCGAGTCCGGCATAGATCGGAAAGCTGCGCTCGGCGTTGAGTAGGCCGGCACCAGCAACCAACGCAAGCCCGGCGTTGGCGATGATCAGCCCGACCACCCATGCGGCGAGCAGGACCAGGCCAAAGCCGACTCCGGCGACCGCCGATGAGGCGACAAAGATGGCGATCTGGGTCGGGCTTTCAATACCGACGCCGTGCAGCATGCCAATGCCGGTGGCGGTCCGGTGCCCGTATGCGGCGCCCGGTTGGTCGGGAAGTGCGAGCTCATGACTATGGGTGTGGCTGTGCTGATGCATGCGCTCCCGCCACCCTCGCCATCCCGCTGCGACCGGTACGGGTGCAGCGACTGACTCGTGAACGTGCGCGTGGTCGTGGGCTGGTGCAGCTTCGTGCGGCTCATCGCCGTGCTCGTGATCGTGGTCATGCTCGATCACTATTTTGCGGCCGGTAATGCCCTCTCGGACACGTCGTAGGCCAGCGAAGGTTCCGTCGATGACGAGCATCCACCGGCTCCGAAGCCGAAAGTCGCGGCCTTTACGTACGAGTTCGAGCAGGATCCACGCGCCCAAGGCAATCAGGGTGAGGCCAACAATTCGGCCCATCCAGGCGTCGAGGCTGGCGGGAATGGCGAGACCGAACGCAATGGCGAGCGTGCCGAGGGCGAACACGACGATGCCGTGTCCGACCGCGTAGGTCATCGACAGCAAGAAACCGCGTTTGCGATTCTCGGCGGTGCCGCTGAGATCGGCAATGGCGGCGATGTGGTCCCAGTCGATGCCGTGTCGCAGACCGAGGCCGAATGCGGTGAGAAGAAGACCGAGAGACATCTCTATCCGTCTATCTCGGAACGGCCGTAGACGACAACCCCCACGCCACCGGGGACGGAGAAGTTTTTCCTTGAGCATGGAACCGTTCGATGCCGATAGGCGTATCAACAGTATGAAGCGTCTACTCACCCCCCTCCTGTTCCTCGTTCTTCTCCTCGCTGCGTGTGGAGACTCCACCTCTGAAGTTGGCACCGGCTCGTCCGCTGACGAGCCCACCGCAGGCGTTGACGATGGCGACAACACCGTCGACGCACCCGCTGACGACGAGGCGCCCATACCGGTCGAGCCCGACGGCGGTATCGGCGATGGCGCCGAACCGCTTCCCGATGTGGAAGCCAACGAGCAGGTGATCACCGACGATGCTCCCGTCGACCCAAAGGTGGTCAGCCCGAGCGAGGT
>CALLAA010000102.1 GCA_938002955.1 uncultured Acidimicrobiales bacterium | reverse complement strand
GGATGCGGCGATGTATGCCCGCACTATCCGGGTACCAGACACGAAGACTGGGCACTGACCGATCCCGCCGGCCAAGGCCTTGACCTCGTTCGCGGTGTGCGAGACGAGATCAAGACCCGAGTCGAGGAACTCCTTACGTCCCTCGACCTGGCCTGATTGTTGAATAGTTACTGGATTCGGTATCAGTCATCTGTTTCGAGGCCGATAAGGGGCAGGCATGGGCCAAGCCCCTCGATGGTGATGTCGTCCGAGGGCACCTCGTTCCACTGATCCCGATCGAGGCGGTACCGAACGACGCGTTCCGTTCCGCCATCTCCTCTAACTTCGATGGTCTCGCCATTGGACTTGTAGCCGAGTTTCTCGGTGACCCGTCGAGAGGCATGGTTGCTTTGAATCGTCTCCGTATGAGCGACTTCCGCATCCAAGCCATCAAAGAGAAGCGACAAAATCGCTCGTCTCGCCTCGGTGCCGATGCCCTTCCCCTGATGTGGACGTCCTAGCCACGAGCCCGTCGTCGCCACCTTCGTGGCATGAAAGTTGTCGGCGAAGACGTCCTGCGACCCAACGACTGCTCCGTCGACAACGACAACGAACGGGAGTTGCCATTTGGCGGCCGAAAGCGCGGACCGCGTACGCCAGTGGAATTGGACAATCGATTTCGCACGAACGTCGGCTGGCTCAAGGCTCCATGTGCTCGCAAAGGGTGATATCTCGGGGGAGTGAATTCCTTCGTCCGCCAACGCGACGAGCATGGCGATGTTCTCATCGGTTGGGTACGAAAGGGTGACGCGAGGCGTAGAAATGGTGAGGCCGAAGAACGGCCAGATATCGGTGAGATAAGGCGTGCTCATAGTCGTATGTCCTTCGAATAGGTGGAGTGGAAGTCCCAAAGTTCCTGCGCTAGGCAGCGAGTCGCTGCCAGCGCTGGGACCTCGGTGCGCTAGTGGTTAGAACGGCCAGTTGGCGTTGCTTCCAGCCTCGAGCGTTTGCATGAGGCTGAATGTGGCATCGCTGAAACCGGCGAGTGTGTAGCGGCCACGTTGTCCGGCCGGTGTCGACCGTGGTCGGTAACCGGCGAGATCCACGGTGTAGATCACGGGAACGTGGCCGATATCGACTCGTCCGGCGTCAGCCATCTGGTCGTCGGTGAACATGACCACCCGATCGTGCTTACGCGGATCGAAGTGATCTCGGATTGCGGTGTGGCCGTTGGTTGCGTGTCCGACGTGACCGAGCATCTTCACGATCTGGTCGACTCGAGCCAGGGTCGACGATCCCTTTCGGAAACGTACGGCCTTGTTCGATTGACCAAAGATGACGGTGTCCGCCTGGGCGGACCGAGACATCGTGACCGCCGCCATGACCGCGCCGACTTCCACTCGGCTCATTCGAGAACGAGCTGACACTGGTGCCTGCATCGACCCCGACATATCGATGACCACGAGGGTTCGATCGAGCGTCGGAACGTTCTGCGTCGTGAGTTCGAGCGTGGTTCCGAGCGCACGCTTCCAGTAGTCGGAGGGAGCTGCCTTGTAGGCGGCCCACACCTGGTACGGGAAGAGCCGCGCCTTGGCCACTTCGTCGGCATCGGTGATTCGTGCCAGCACAGCCTCGACTGCAGCGCGGCTCACGCCTTGCTCGTCGAAGTTGCGCAGGTTACGGATGAGCGCCATGGCGCCCATCGTCGGAATCACCGATTCCCATGCCTCGGCATCCATTCCGCCCGGAAGCCATCCAGCGAGTCGTTCCCACGACGTTCCGGCCTTGGCCAGAGCGCCCGAACCCTCCGAGCGGAGCGCCTCTCGGCGCTCTTCGACAGGGATCGATGCCTTCGACTTTGCAGCCGCAAGCATTGGGAGAACGTGTGGATCGGCAACCGCGTCGTTGTGGTGACGATGGTCGAGCAGCCAACCAAAGAGTGCGCTTTGTGTTGCATCGCGCGGCTTTGGGTGAGTGAGCTCGATGACGTCGGCCATACGAATGCCTCGCCCGAGTCCGTCGTAGCGGAGCGCCGATCGTTCGTTGTACAGACGAGTGGCACCGTCGGCGACGCCACGCTTGACGGCCATCTTCATGGACCGTCCGTAGCGGCTGTGCCAGTAGCCGACCATTTCGGCTGGCTCATCGCCGCGTTGTAGCACGCTGTTGATCACGGCCCGACCGCCCTCGCCGCCAGCGGCAACGTATTCGGCGGCCAGCATGATCGATGCCGAACGAATCTTGAGCTCCTTGCGGAGATATGGCGCGAGACGGGCAACAAACTCTGGGTTCGTTGCGGTCACTCGATGCACGAGATCGACGAAGCGGTCTTCACGCGCTTCGGCAGTTTGGTAGAACGTTGGCTCGGTCGCCATGTAGGTGGCGGCCATGAGGAAGAGCTCGCTTTCGAGATCTGGTTCGTAGCCAATGCCGCGCTCATGGGTGAGCGTGCGTCCACCGCTGGTTGTAACCGGAGCGGTAGGTCGAATTCGGATGTACTTATGAGAAAACTTGGACATGTGAAGCCCTCCTTTCAAGGTGTGTTTGTGAACAGTTAGGGACTGTCCCTAACTGTTCATGAGATGACGACATCGGGCCTGAGAACCAGCTGATCGAGCTCAATAACTGCTCTACCCCTGAGCTACAGCCGCATGTTGCGCGACTGGCAGGATTCGAACCTGCGACCTGTCCATTTCGAGTGGAAGAAATCCCAATCATCACAACAAGCCCGATGTGTCATCGAATGTGGGCTGTGGCGATACAGCCCGTGCTTATTCCAAGCGGCCAGCGCCGCCGGCGCAGCTCTCCGCCCAGACCCCGATGGGTCGAGCTACGCCGGCAACAGCCACGCGTCCCATTCGGGACGTGCGGTCAGCATGACAATCGAACTCGTGGGCGCGACTGGGGTCTGCTTGAGAGCCCAGCCGAGCTGTTCGAGGGAACGATCGCCCTTCACGCCGTTGTGCTCAAGGCACATCAGCACGCAGTTCTCCCACGACGTGTCGCCGCCCCGCGAACGTGGCGTGACGTGGTCGACCGTCGAACCGTGATCATCGCAGCCAGACACCTGACACTCGCGGTTGTCTCGAGCGCTCAGACCCTTCTTGGAGAAGCGAGGGCTCTCGTTCGAACGCATTCCAGCGAACGAGATCATCTGTATCAAGCGGACAACCTGCGGGAACGGGAACTCGGCGCCACCCGCTGAGCGGACAACTCGGTCTCCGTCTTGTTCCACGAGCTCGGCCCGTCCTGTGAGGACAAGCGTCATTGCCCGCTTCCACGACACGATCGTCAACGGTTCGTAGGAGGCGTTCAGTAGTAGTACGGACATGTTTGCCTCCCTTGATGGTGTTGTTTGTTTGGCGGAAGGAGCGGGGGTCGAACCCGCAAGGCTCTCGCTCGGCTAGTTAGCAACCAGCTGCCGTCGCCATTCGGCTTGCCCTTCCAGATGGATGCGGTCGCGGATGTCGACTGGCAGTATCGACAACATCGCAGTACCCAGTGCTGGATTCGAACCAGCGACCTTCTGTTTGTAAGGCAGTTGGGATTGCCCCACCGAGCTAACCGGGCGTAGTCGAAACGGATGGACTTGAACCATCGACCCCCGCTGTATCAGAGCGGTGCTCTACCCAGACTGAGCTACGTTTCGAGGTTGGAGTGGAATGCCAACTGAGCTAATTCCACGTAGTTGCGGGAGCGAGAGTTGAACTCGCACTGGTGACTGGTTATGAGCCAGGTGCAGCACCACTACTGCCTGTCCCGCTGGGTGTCCGCGTTATCTGATGTGGGGTCAGACTCAGATGTCAGATCGCGAGGTTTGCGCGCCATCGACGGGATTCGAACCCGTAACCATCTGCTCGACAAGCAGCTGCTCTAACCATTGGAGCTACGACGGCAATGTTGGGCGGTTGTTGCTAACCGTTGTGCGAGTTGAGCCGATGGAGATCAATGCCTCAACCTCCGCTTCCTGCCACTGCTGCTGGACTGTTGCTCGCACTCGGCTGCGCAGTGGCTGCCGGAATCGCCGTGTACCGCTTCCTGTCCGATCGGCCGACCGCTCGACGGTCGATGCAAGCCATTGCCGCGGGCGGGCTGACCTTTCAGGTGATTCACGTTCTTGAACATGTTCTACAGCTGTCGTTCTGGGCGCTGAGCCCGACGGACAAACCATGGCTTTCGTCTTGGGCGGCTGGAACCGCCGATGGTCTGCAATACTTTTGCTCCCTTCTTCCGGCAGCGGGAGAGGAAGCGTCGATCGGCGTCGAGATGTTGCATTTGACCGGCAACGTCGTGTTCCTCGGTGCGCTCACCGCATGGCAGGTCGCAATGCGTTCGGAGAAGCGAACGATTCGGACGCTCGGTATCGCGGAGAAAGTGCAGCTCTTTCACGTCATTGAGCATGTCGTGCTCGTTGGCTCCCTCATCGGGTTTGGAAAGGCGTTGGGTGTTTCGACAGCGTTTGGTGCCGTCGAAGGGACAGCGCTAGTCGCTTTGCGTGTGTGGTTTCACTTCACGATCAACGCCGTAGCGACGACCTATGCGTTGCGTGCAGCGAAGGAGACCTGGGGTGCGCCAAAGGTGATTCCGCCAGTGACGCTCGTGGACCTGACCGCCATGCCAGCGGCCGACCCACGACCCAGGACAGTCATCGTGCTGCCTGACGAAGCAGAAGCATCA
>CALLAA010000101.1 GCA_938002955.1 uncultured Acidimicrobiales bacterium | reverse complement strand
ATCCCCGATGGCAAGTACGAACTCATCGCCCCGGAGCCAGGCGACTCGCTCGTCCTTACCATCGATCGGACCGTGCAGTTCGAGGTCGAAAGTTTGCTCGAACAGACCGTGGCCGAGTCCGGAGCGAAGTCGGGAACGGTTGTGGTCTCGCGCACCGCTACCGGCGAAATCCTCGCCATGTCGACAGTGGCGCGAACCGAGAACGGCATCATCCAGGTCTCGGGTGAAAACAAGGCCGTCACCTGGGTTGTCGAACCAGGGTCGATCAGCAAGCCAATCGCAATCGGGGCCCTACTCGAAGAGGGTCTGATCACCCCGCAGACGACCGTGGAGGTCACCGACAAGCTCGACCTCTATGACGTGTCGTTCGAAGACTCGGTGCACACCGGCCAGAGCGTGATGACGACCGGCGATGTCCTCAAGAACTCCTCCAACGTCGGTGTTGCGCTGCTGGTCGACCGACTCGAGAGCGACCGATTCCACGACTATCTCGTCGACTTCGGTCTCGGATCCCCGACCGCACTAAACTTCCCGGGCGAATCGGCAGGCATCTTGCATCCAAAGGACGACTGGTCCGGCGTGTCGAAGCCGTTCGCCGCAATCGGCTACGGCTACGCCGCAACACCGCTGCAAATGCTGCGCGCATACAACGTGTTCGCGAACGACGGTGTGCTCGTCGAGCCACACGTCGTCATGGGTGTGCAGTCCGCCGACGGCGACTTTGAAATCGCCAGCCCTCGCAACGGCCGCCAGGTGGTGTCCCAAGAGACCGCTCGTCAGGTGACCTCGTTGCTCGCTGGCGTCGTGGCCGAAGGTGGCACCGGTGTCCTCGCCTCTGTCCCCGGCTACCAGATCGCTGGAAAGACTGGAACTGCTCGTATCGCCCAACCCGGCGGCGGCTACCTCGACGAGAACGGCGAAGTGCACCTGCTGACATCGTTCGCCGGGTACCTGCCGGCCGGTAACCCCGAGTTGTCGATCATCGTCATGATCGAAGAACCCGAAGGTGACGCATCTGGCGGTCGGGTCGCTGCGCCCTTGTTCGGCGAGATCTCGAACTTTGCCCTGCAGCACTTCCGGATTCCGCCAGCAGAGGCGGTGCTCGACCGATGATGACGACGATCCAGTCTTTGCACGAACTCATCGCCTCTGTGAACACGATGGCCCCCGGCCTCTTGTCGAGCGACCTGGACGGCAACGGGACGACCGATGTGTCGATCACCGCAATCACCCAGGACAGTCGCGCCGTTGGTCCAGGAACGCTCTTTTGTGCCGTGCCGGGTGGGACACTCGACGGACATGACTTCGTCGACGCCGCCATCGATGCAGGTGCGGCGGCCGTCGTGGTCCAGCGCCCAACGACGAGTCGGGTTCCGGAGATTCTGACCGTCGACACCCGCCGAGCGACCGGCTATCTGGCCGCAGCACAGTCGGGTCAACCGACCAAGCACCTCGACCTCATCGGTGTCACCGGCACGAACGGCAAGACCTCGGTGGTCACCCTCGTTGCCCACATCGTCCGGTCTTGTGGCGATGCTGCTGCGGCCATGGGCACACTCACCGGCTCGCTTACAACTGCAGCTGCTCCCGACTTTCAACGATCGTTACGCGAGCATCTCGTCGATGGCTGTTCCGTTGTCGCCGCCGAGATCTCAAGTCACGCACTCGATCAGCAACGCATCGCCGGCAGCGACGTGTCCGTAGCGATCTTTACGAACCTGAGCCAAGACCACCTCGACTACCACGCCGACATGGAGGAGTACTTCGAGGCCAAGGCCCAACTGTTCACCGCCGAGTTTGGTGCCGACGCGGTCATCGACGTGTCTGACCCCTGGGGTGCCCGGCTCGCCGAACGAATCAGCGAGTTGCGTGCGACCGGAGCGTTTCCCTCCGATCACGAGCTCGTCGTCGTGGACGGTGCTGCGCTTATCGCCGACGCCCACCTCGAGCAACGGTCGAGCACATTCACGTGGCGCGGACATTCGATCGAGCTCCCACTTGGCGGCAGCTTCAGCGTGACGAACGCAGCGCTCGCCGCAGAAGCAGCGGTCATTCTGGGCTACGACGAGGCTGCGGTCGCCGCAGCGCTCAACGTTGCGAGCCCGATCCCGGGACGATTCGAATCGGTCGACAACGGCCAACCGTTCGCGGTGGTTGTCGACTACTCCCACACGCCAGCGAGCGTCGCCGTCGCAATCGAAAGTGCACGCGAAATCAGCGACGGCCGAGTGATCATTGTCTTTGGCGCCGCCGGCGACCGAGATCCTGGCAAGCGTCCACTTATGGGTGAAGCTGCGACCACTGCCGACATCGTCTACGTCACATCGGACAACCCACGGACCGAGGACCCCGACCGCATCATCGATGACGTCGTTGTCGGCATCGAAAACAGCGGCCATTCCCCGGCCGAGGTCCATCGCGTAGCCGACCGGGCCGAGGCCATTCGTTCAGCGATCACGGGGGCGCTCCCCGGCGATATTGTGGTGATTGCCGGCAAGGGCCACGAGGATTACCAAATCGTTGGAACGATGCGCAGCGACTTCGATGACCGTGAGCATGCCCGCTCCGCACTCATCTCGCTGGGCTGGGAGAGTGCCTCATGATTCGTTTGCTCATCGCTGCCGCCACGTCGGTCACCCTGTCGCTGCTCGGGACGCGGTTCCTCATCGACTTCTTGACCCGCGCAAAGGTTGGCCAGCCAATCCGTGAGGATGGGCCACAAGGTCATGCGGTCAAGGCCGGTACACCGACGATGGGTGGCATCGCGATCGTCTTTGGCGCGTTCGGCGGCTACATCGCAGCCGACGTTGCGAACCTCTTTGGCGTCGGCACATCGATCGTGTTCACACGCACAGGACTCATCGTGATGGGAACCATCATCGCGACCGGTGTCGTTGGTTTCCTCGACGACTGGATCAAGATCTCACGGGAGCGAAACCTCGGTCTGAACAAGAGGGCAAAGGTCATCGGACTCGTCTCCGTTGCCGTGCTCTTCGCGGTGCTCCTCCTGACCTTCACAAACGTTCATACCGAGCTCTCGTTTGTTCGCTACGACTCGATCGGACTGGACCTCGGCAAGGTCGGCTGGTCGATCTGGGCCATCTTCTTGCTGCTCGCAACCGCAAACGCCGTGAACCTCACCGACGGACTCGACGGCTTGGCCTCGGGAGCGGCGATCTTGAACTTCGCCGGTTTCACCTTCATTGCCTTTTGGGCGTTCCGCCATCCCGATGACTACGACATCCCACACGCACTCGACCTCGCGGTCATCTCGGTATCGATGCTCGGTGGATGCGTGGGATTCCTGTGGTGGAACGCAGCACCGGCACAGATTTTCATGGGCGACACCGGCTCGCTTGCGATCGGAGCAGCTCTCGCCGCGCTGGCGCTGACGACGAACACCCAACTATTGCTTCCGATCATGGGCTCGCTCTTCGTCGCCGAGACCGTTTCGGTCATCTTGCAAGTGTTCGTATTCCGGACCCAGAAGGGACGTCGCCTGTTCCGGATGGCCCCGATACACCATCACTTCGAGCTGGTCGGCTGGCCCGAGACGCGCGTCATTATTCGATTTTGGCTCCTGTCGGGGCTGACCACCGGCGTCGGCGTAGGCATCTTCTATTGGGACTCGATCGCACAGGGAATCACCGCGTGACGGCATCGGCAGCGATCGGTACGCCCGTGGCACCGGGGGAGCGCGTCGTGGTGCTCGGCCTCGGCGTCGCGAGCAAAGCCGTGACCCGTGCGCTTCGCAATCGAAACATTGCGGTGACCGCAATCGAGGACCGTCCCACGAACGACACCCGATCGTTCGCACGCGAGGTCGGCTGTGCGCTGCTCGAGACGCCGTCGACAGACGAGCTGAGAGCGGCGCTCTCCGAAGCGGCGGCCTTCATCCCGAGCCCCGGCGTGCCCGAGGCCCACCCGGCGTTTGAGATCGGTCGAGAGACCGGCATTCGTACACTTTCCGAATTCGATCTGGCGAGCTGGTGGGACGACCGTCCTGTCGCTGCGATCACGGGCACCGACGGTAAGACCTCCGTGACCCTCTTGACCGTTGCGATGCTGAACGCTTCGGGGGTTACGACAGCGGCCGTTGGCAATACCGACGTGCCGTTCATCGAGGCGATCGACGACCCAGGGTTCGATGCGTTCGTCGTCGAAGCATCATCGTTCCGGCTCGGGCACGCCGAGCACTTTGCGCCGCGGGCAGCGGCATGGCTGAACTTCAGCCCCGATCACCTCGACGTCCACTCGACACTCGACGGTTACGAGCAGGCAAAGGCAAAGATCTGGCGCTCCCTTCCCGCCGATGGGCTTGCCGTCGCCCCAACGGACGATCTGGTCGTTCGCAGCCACATTCCGACCGACCGTCGTTCGATCCTGGTTGGACTGACCGAGAGCGACGGCGCAGGTGCGTTCGTTGCCGACGGACGAATGCTCGTCGACGGGACCGACATCGGCGCGGTGTCCGACCTGCCACGAGCCTTTGACCACGACGTCACGAACACCATGGTCGCCGCTGCGCTTGCGCTCGAACTCGGGGCGACGGTCGCGGGCATCGCCTCGGCGATCAAAACCTACGAACTGCCACCGCATCGCATTCAACACGTCGCGACCGTCGACGGTGTCTCCTTCTACAACGACTCAAAGGCAACCGTTCCGCATGCGGTCGTGACCGCGGTTCGGTCGTTCGACTCGGTCGTGCTCATCGCTGGGGGTCGAAACAAGGACCTTGATCTCCGCGAACTCCGCGACGTCAGCAGCCGAACTCGCGCCGTCGTCGCCATCGGCGACGCTGCCGACGAGATCGCCGCCGCTTTCGATGGTGCGTCACCGGTCCACTTCGCCACCGACATGGACGATGCGGTCGCTCGGGCTGCGGACATCGCCGACGAAGGCGACACCGTCCTGCTCTCACCGGGGTGCACCTCGTTCGACGCCTACGCCAACTACGGCGCACGCGGCGATGACTTTATTCGCGCTGTCACTGATTTCTTGGAGGATTCATGACCGCTACTTCTTCTCGCCGAACCCGTTCGGGGGCCACACCGCGGTCCAAGACCACACCGCGGTCTAAGACCGCACCGCAACGCAAACGCACGGCGACAACGTCGTCGCGTCCAGCCGCCGCAGCGCGCACCAAGACGTCGGCAACTCGGCAGGTCGGCATGGGATCGACGCCGTTCCTCGTGCTCCTCGCGATCGTCATCTGTTTCTCGCTCCTCGGCCTCACCATGGTGCTGTCAGCATCGTCTGTCACCTCGCTCACGAGGGACGGCTCGCCGTGGGGTGAGTTCCAATCCCAGGCCATGTGGCTCGTTCTCGGATCGATCGCCTGCGCGGTAGCCACGTTCTTCGATCATCGGCTTCTTCGGCGCTTCACCGTGCCAGCGCTACTCGTATCGTTCGTGCTTCTCGCGCTCGTCCTCGTTCCTGGCTTTGGCGTATCGGTCAATGGTGCGCAGCGGTGGTTGCGTCTCGGACCCGTGCAATTCCAGCCATCCGAGCTCGCCAAGCTCACACTTGTCCTGTTCGCTGCCGACAACCTGGCCCGGTCAAAGTCCGTCGACGTCCGCCGTTCGCTCAAGCCGATTGGACTCGTCCTCGTCATCTACGCAGGACTCATCTTGTTGCAGCCGAACCTCGGCACGACGATCATCATCTTCGTCATTGGAATTTCGGCGCTGTTCGCGAGCGGAGTCGACCTACGGGCGATCCTCGCCATTGCATCGGGAAGCGCCGCTATCGCCGCAGCGCTCGCCTACTTTGCCCCGTACCGACGAGCGCGCCTTCTCGCCTTTATGGACCCGTGGAACGACCACCTCGGCGATGGGTGGCAAACCATCCAGTCGCTGGTCTCGGTGGCCAACGGTGGAATCACCGGCGTCGGTATTGGCGAGAGTCGTGGAAAGTACGGCTTCCTCCCCGAGGCACACAACGACTTTGTCTTCGCCGTGACCGCCGAAGAGTTTGGTCTGGTCGGCGCTGTCGTCGTGGTCGTGGGCTACGTCATGTTCGGACTTGTCTCGCTCGTCATTGCACGTCGAGCCGATCGTTTCGGAGCGCTCCTCGTGATCGGCGTGTCCTCGTGGATTCTGGCTCAAGCGTTCATCAACATCGGCGCGGTTCTCGGTGTCCTTCCAATCACCGGAGTCCCGTTGCCATTCATGTCTGCGGGAGGCACCTCACTCGTGACCACCATGGCCGGTGTTGGCGTAATGCTGAATGTCGCACGGAGCAACCGTTGAGCGAAACACACGCCCTTATCGTCGGCGGCGGAACCGCAGGGCACGTCCTGCCCGGAGTCGCGATCGGTCACGAGCTCGTCCGACGCGGACATGATCCAGCGTCGATCCACTTCGTTGGGTCCGAGCGGGGCGTCGAGCGAACCATCGTCCCCGAAGCCGGGTTCGACGTGACGCTGCTGCCCGGGCGCGGAATCCAGCGCAAGCTCACGACCGACAACATCGGTGCGATCATCGGGTTGATCAACGCGTTCGCCACGTCGTTCTCGCTACTGCGTAAGCACAATCCCGATGTCGTCGTGGCCCTTGGTGGCTACGCCAGTGTCCCGGCGGGACTGTGGGCGGTGTTGTTGCGCGTCCCCGTCGTCGTCGCCGAACAGAACGCTGTTCCGGGATTGGCAAACAAGATCATCGGCCGGTTCGCGAAGGCCAGCGCGGTGTCCTACGACGGCACCGACCTGCCCCGAGCGGTCTGGACCGGTAACCCGGTCCGACCCGAAATTCTCGCCGTCGCCGAAGACCACGACGCGGCCAGAACGGCGGCTCGAACCAGCCTGGACATTCCCGACGACCGCACGTTATTGGTCGTCTTCGGAGGGTCGCTCGGCGCACGAACGATCAATAATGCGGTGGTCGGTGCACTTCCGATGCTCGCAGACCGCGGCGATATCGAAATACGACACATCATCGGCACTCGCGACTTTTCCGACGTCACGAACCGCGTCGACCTGCCAGCCGATGCTTCGCTCACCTATACGCCGATCGAATACGAGAACGATATGGCGTCGGTCTACGCCGCAGCGGACCTCGTGGTGTGCCGCGCCGGTGCGACGAGTTGCGCCGAGCTCGCAGTTACCGGAACACCCGCGGTCCTCGTACCGCTCCCCGGCGCGCCTGGAGATCATCAAACAGCCAATGCCCGAGCGCTCGAACGCGCTGGTGGTGCCGAGTTACTCCAGGATTCGATCTTTGACGCCCAGCTCTTTGTCGACACCGTGACCCGACTACTCGGTACCGAAGGCATCTTGAACACGATGCGAGCGGGAGCGTCGAGCGTTGCTCGCCCGGACGCAGCGGTGGCGGTTACCGATCTCGTGGAGACTTACGGAGAAACGTCGTGACCGAACACAACCTCCCGATCGACCTGTCGGACCCGCAGAACATCCACCTGATCGCGATCGGTGGAGCTGGCATGGCAGCTATTGCCGAAGTACTCGCCGGAATGGGCCATAACGTCCGCGGAAGCGACATGGTGGCCTCTGCGTCGCTGGACCGCCTTCGTGCGCTCGGTATTGACGCGGTCGTCGGCCACGATGCGAGCAACGTGCAATCGCCCGACATCGCCGCGAAATCGACCGCCGTGCCCGACACCAACCCCGAGGTCATCGCCATCACCGATGCTGGCGGTCGTGTCCTTCACCGAGGCGAGTTGCTCACCGCAATCGCTGCGCAGCGCAAGACCGTCGCGGTCGCCGGGACGCACGGCAAGACGACGACCACGTCGATGCTCGCCGTTATTGCGATGGAAGCCGGCGTGGATCCGAGCTACATCATCGGTGGAGTCGTCCCCGACCTCGGAAGTGGAGCGCGTTGGGGGCAAGGCGATTGGTTCGTCATCGAAGCCGACGAAAGTGATGGCTCGGGCTTCGCTCTCGATCACACCATCGGCATCGTCACCAACGTCGAGCCCGACCATCTTGAGTTCTACGGTTCCGAAGCCAACATGCGCCAAGCATTTGCGGACTTCGTCGCGGCCTCGACGGTCGCCGTTATCTGCGTCGATGACGATGGTGCCAGCGATCTGGCCTACGGATCGAACGTCGTAACCTATGGAGCGGCCGAGACGGCGACATACCGAATGGCCGACATTGTTCGGGGCCCCGACTCGATCGCCTTCGACCTGCATCGTGCCGGTGTTCTTCTCGGAAGCCTTCGGATCCCGATGCCAGGGCTTCACAATGCCCGCAACGCCACCGCTGCGGCCGCCGCAGCGCTCGAGATGGGCTTGCCGTTCCGGGCGGCTCAAGCAGCCCTGTCACGTTTTGGTGGCGTGGGTCGACGGTTCGATCGGCGAGGCTCAGCGGGAGGCGTCGACTTCATCGACGATTACGCGCACTTGCCGACCGAGGTCACCGCAGCGCTCGCTGCTGCAGCGGACACCCAGCACGACCGTGTCGTCGCGGTGTTCCAACCACACCGGTACAGCCGCACAGAGGCCGTCTGGCAGGACTTCGAAGGGTGTTTCGATGATGCAGATCTCCTGGTGCTGACCGACATCTATTCCTCGGGTGAGACACCTCGGCCCGGCATCACGGGCGAACTCGTTGTGCAGGCGGTTGAGCGGGGTGACGGCCATCCGGAGATCCTCTATCACCAAGACCGAAGCACGCTTCCGCAGCGGCTTGTCGAGATTCTCCAACCGGGCGACCTGTGCCTCACATTGGGAGCGGGCGACCTCGTCACGATCCCCGACGAAGTGCAACCGCTCTTGGAGACGCCATGACCAGCGATGTCGGGATCGCTGACGCCCTCGAACAGATCGATGGCGTGACCGTTGAACGCAACGCGCCGTCAGGGCCGCTGTGTACCTACCGGGTGGGCGGTCCACTCGATGTTCTTCTTCGTATCGAACGCACGGAGGCCCTGGCCGATGCGCTGGGCATCTTGGCCGAGCGCTCGGTGGCGACGCTTCCGATTGGCAAGGGCTCGAACCTACTCGTCGCCGACGGCGGATTTCGTGGTGTGGCTATCGTCCTCGGCGACGCCTTCAGCGACGTGCTGATCGAAGGCACGATCGTGAAGGCTGGCAGTGCAGCGTCGCTGCCGGTCGTGGCGCGCGCCACCGTCAATGCTGGTTTGTCCGGCTTTGCGTGGGCGGTCGGTGTACCGGGATCGATGGGTGGAGCGGTCCGAATGAATGCTGGCGGACACGGATCGGACATGGCGGCGAACCTGGTCTCGGTAGACATCGCGAACCTCGAGACCGGCACCATCTCGACCCGAGGTGCTGACTCGCTCGACCTCGCCTACCGGTCGTCGTCATTGACCCACTCTGAGCTTGTCGTGAGCGCGACACTGCAGTTGACGGAGGGCGACGCCGAGTCGGGTGCGAGTGAGCTCAAGGAGATCGTGTCGTGGCGTCGGGAGCATCAACCCGGTGGAGCAAACGCCGGTTCGGTGTTCACGAACCCGGCGAATGACTCGGCGGGCCGGTTGATCGACTCCGCTGGTCTCAAGGGCTTGCGGATCGGAAGTGCCGAGGTATCGGCGAAGCACGCCAATTTCATTCAGGTCGACGCCGATGGGTCAGCCGACGATGTGATCGCGCTCATGGGGGAAGTGGTTCGACGGGTACAGAAACATGCGGGCATTCGCCTACATGCCGAGACCCGTCTCATAGGTTTTGCAAACGCTCTGGTCGAGGAAGTCTGCGGACGCGTCGATCAGGCCGAGGGGAAGTCGTAGTACATGTCGAGAAAAGCTGAGGTCACCGGAACGCGTCCACGCCCGGGCCCTCGTCCGCAACGGCCCGCATCGGGATCCGCACCGCGCCGTTCGGCATCCAAGCCAACCCATGGTTCGACGCGGCGCAGGACGGCGCATACGTCGTCGACAAAGCCAGCGGCGCGGAAGGCAAAGCCAGCGGCGCGGTCGACAAAGCCAACGGTGCGCAAGGCCAAGAACACGCCAGCGGTCAAACGCGAGCGGGCATCGGCGACGTCGATCCCAAGTCGGCGCACGGCCACCACACATGACCAGCCAGCAAGTCCTGCGAAATGGTGGCTCCTCGCGGCGATGGTCGTCGGTGCCGCGTTTTGTCTGGCTGTGCTCGAAGCGCCGTTCTTCAAAGCCGAGAACGTGCAGGTCGCTGGGGCGGCTCGTACGAGCGAGGGAATGATCCTCGAGGCGCTCGACATTGGTGAGGACCAGTCGCTCCTTCTGTACGACACCGCCGAAGGCGCGGAACGAATCGCCGCGCTGCCGTGGGTCAAGGCTGTCGAGGTCACTCGACAGTGGCCCTCGACCGTCCGGGTCGTCATCCGTGAGCGGACCGTGTCGGCAACCGTTGGCAGCCCCTCGGGACGAGAGTGGGTTGTCCTCGGTGAAGATGGCGTCGTGGTCGAGTCGAGAATGACCCCACCGACGGGCGTGCCGCTGATCGTTGCGACGAGCCAGATCGTCGAATCCGCGGAGATCGGTGGTCAGCTCGACGGCATCGAACGGGTTCTCGAGATCACCCAAGACCTTCCGCTCCAGCTCGATCCGTGGGTTACGACCTGGAGTGTCGACAACGACGGCCGGGTCGTCGCGAAACTCGTCGGAACCGCGTACGCGTCGTTCGGTGCGTTCGAAGATCACCGCACGCAGTTCGTCTCGCTGGCGTCGATTCTCGATGGGGGAGCGTCCTTGGTCTGCCTCGAACGGATCGATCTGACCGTGGCGGATACTCCGGTGCTTCACCGAAACGCACCGTGCATGCTCGAAGCGCAGGAGCTTACGTAATAGACAGTCGTGGGCCGTACGGTCCAAAAGTACAGAATTTCTCGTTCTCGTTTTGCAACTTTCGCCAAACTGCGGTTTCCTTTCTCACGTGTGGTGCTCACCGCGCCACACACAGCGAGTAGGGGCCGTGAGGCGCACGCTCTCGTAACCGACCATCCACCCGGCACAAATTCGGGCCGGCTGGATGGTCGATTACGGAGATGCACCACATGCGGAGGAGTCTTACGCGATGATCGGGACCGGAGGAACCAGCCCCATGAACGGAACACCCCAGAATTACCTTGCAGTGATCAAGGTTGTCGGCGTCGGCGGTGGCGGCGTCAATGCTGTCAACCGCATGATCGACGCCGGATTGAAGGGCGTCGAATTCGTCGCCGTCAACACCGACGCGCAAGCCCTTCTGATGAGCGACGCAGACATCAAGCTCGATATCGGTCGTGAGCTCACCCGAGGCCTCGGTGCTGGTTCGGATCCAGAGGTTGGCCGTCAAGCCGCCGAAGATCATCGAGACGAGATCCAGGCTGCTATCGATGGTGCCGACATGGTCTTCATCACCGCCGGCAAGGGAGGCGGCACCGGTACCGGCGCGGCACCAGTCATTGCCGAAATCGCCCGCGATGTCGGAGCACTCACCATCGGCGTCGTGACCCGGCCGTTCGGTTTTGAAGGTCGCCGACGCGCTGTCCAAGCCGAACAGGGCATCCAACGCCTCAAGGAAAACGTCGACACGCAGATCGTCATTCCAAACGATCGCTTGCTCACTGTCTCCGACGAGAACACCTCGGTCCTCAACGCCTTCAAGATGGCCGACGAAGTCCTGCTCCAAGGTGTGCAGGGCATCACCGATCTCATCACGACCCCCGGCTTGATCAACACCGACTTCGCCGACGTCAAGATGATCATGTCCGACGCCGGCTCGGCGCTCATGGGCATTGGATACGCCTCTGGCGAAGGCCGTGCGCTCGCCGCTGCCCGTGCCGCCATCAGCTCACCGCTGCTCGAAGCATCGATCGAGGGTGCACGCGGCATCTTGCTCAACATCTCGGGCGGCTCCGATCTTGGACTCTTCGAAGTCAACGAAGCAGCCGAGGTCATCCACGGTGTTGCCCACCCCGATGCCAACATCATCTTTGGCGCCGTTATCGACGACGAGATGGGCGACGATGTTCGGGTCACCGTTATCGCTGCGGGCTTTGAACGCTGGGATAGCAACACCACCGTTGGCGCAGCGACCTCGGGAACGACCCTTGCCGAACGAGCCCCGATCGGTGGGTCGAGCCCAGAAATCTCGACGACGAGCGTGTCCGACACGCCATCACCTGCAGAGACGGCGGCACCGGCAACCCCGTCGGCATCGACGTTTAGCGTTGGCTCCAACGATGACGACCTGGAAATCGCAGACGTCTTCGCCGACACCGATCCCGAAGACGACGAAGACGGTCCGGACGACGAATTCGACGTCCCTGACTTTCTTCGCTGAGGAACCGCTCCTCGTGAGCGAACAGCATCATTTCATTCGAGCCGATGGCTCGATTATCGACGTCGCGATAACCGACCGTGACGACGGCGACTTCCACATCGACGCGCCACCTGCCGCGCTCGCTGAGCGGCGGCGCGCAGTGCTTGGGCCACAGCCGTGGACCGTCGTTCGACAGGTCCATGGTGCCGTCGTCGCCTCTGCAGACGAGGTCTCTAGCGATCCCGCAGAGGCACCGGAGGCCGATGCGGTGGTGACCAACGACGTCGGCGTGCCGATCGCTGTTCAGGGCGCGGACTGCGCCCCGATCGCGTTCATCACGAATCATGGCCCTATCGCGGTCGCACACGCCGGGTGGCGTGGTCTCGCCGCCGGGGTCATCGACGCGGTGACCAACGAACTAGGCGCACGGGGAACGACCGTTGAGCGGGCCATCGTCGGGCCCATGATCGGGCCAGAGTGTTACGAGTTCGGCGCGGATGATCTCGATCATGTTGCCTCCTTGCTCGGCGACGACGTTCGCGGAACGACATCTGCTGGCAACCCGGCTCTCGATATGCGAGCGGCGATCACGTCGTCGTTTGCGTCGGTCGGTGTTGACGACGTCCAGTTCGTCGGCGCCTGCACGGCGTGCGACACGTCCGGTTTCTCGCATCGTGCTCGACAAGAACCACAACGTCACGCCCTCGCCGCACGGATTCGTGCCGGGTCGCTCGAGGCTTCCCCATGACCGACCCACGCACAATGACGACATCTGACAGCGAGGTCGCCGCACGGCTCGACGTTGTCCGACAGGCCATCTCCGCTACCGGTCGACAAGACGTAACCGTCGTTGCGGTCACCAAAGGCTTCGACCGTTCGGCCATGGACTGTGCGCAGCGTCTCGGCCTCGGCGATGTGGGGGAGAACTACGCACAAGAACTCCTCGAAAAGGTTGACGCGGTGCAAGACGGCACCCGCGTCCACTTCATGGGACGGGTGCAACGCAACAAAGTGCGCAAAATCGCCGAGCACGTCGATCTTTGGCACAGCGTTGCTCGGCCCGAGATCCTCACCGAGATCGCAAAGCGAACACCCGGCGCCCGAGTGCTCATACAGGTCAGGCCCCACGACGACGACACCAAAGATGGAGTCGGCCCAGCCGAGCTTGACACCATGCTGTCGACAGCGGCCGAACTCGATGTTCGCGTCGCTGGGCTGATGACCATTGGGGTGCTCGGTGATGCCGCCGCCACCAAGGCAGCGTTCATCGAGCTCGATCAACTGTGTTCGGACTACGACCTTGTCGAGCGGTCGATGGGCATGAGCGGCGACTATCGCGACGCGCTCGATGCAGGAGCGACGATGCTGCGGCTCGGCTCCACCCTCTTCGGCGAACGGCCACCGAGATGACCGTTCATGAGGCGATTCGGAGCCGACAAGGATGCGAGCTACCATTACGTATTCGGTGCGAGATCGCGAACGTCACCAAAACGAACTATTCCAGCGATGAAACTGATTGGTTTCTCGAACCAAGGGCGTGCGCACCCGCAGCCCCACAGAACAGGAGATCCTGATGTCAGGCTTTTATAAAAAGGCAGTCGTCTGGCTCGGACTTAACGAGGAATACCCGAACGACGAGTTCGGCATGGACAATGAGCCAGCGGTCAGCAGTGCGTCACCAACCGACGCCGCACCGACACCAAGCCCACGGCCATCTGCGCCAGAGGGAGCCCCGGTGCAGCGCACGGTCGGCCCCAAGCCAGAAGGCCGAACGGTGGCGACTCGCGAAGCCGCCGCACCCGACGCCGGCCCAAAGCCCGCAGTGTCTCGCACCGTCGAGTCCCCAAATCGCTATGGCGCCCGCTCCGCAGGCGAAGGAACGGTACGTGCAATCCCTATGGACGAAGAACCAACCCCCGACATCAACCCATCGAGCGCATCGCGCACTCCAGCCGCTGACCTTCGCGGCGGAACCGTTCGGGCCGTGCCCATGGCCAAGACCGTCAAACCGCAGCTCGTGGTTCCGAAGTCCTTCAACGACGCGCAAGACGTCGCCGACATGTTCCGCGACAAAAAGCCGGTAATCGTCAACATGCAGAGCGCGGAACGCGACCTCGCACGCCGCCTCATCGATTTCAGCTCCGGGCTGTGTTACGGACTCGGCGGACAGATGGAAAAGGTCGCGAAAGACGTCTACCTGCTGACCCCCGACGATGTCGAGGTCGCAGACGAGCACCGCGTCGTTCCTCAGTCCTGACGGACTTCGTCTCTTCCCGCCTTTTCCTTGCTTCGCTCGGAAAACGCTTCGTCGTTCCTCAGTCCTGACGGAGCCGTTCCTCAGTCCTGACGGACTTCGTCTCTTCCCGCCTTTTCCTTGCTTCGCTCGGAAAACGCTTCGTTGTTCCTCGTTTCTGGCCGGGCCGCTTTTTCTTGCTTCGCTCGGAAAACGCTTCGTCGTTCCTCGTTTCTGGCCGGGCGGCTCTTCCTTGCTTCGCTCGGAAAACACTGATGGTTTAGGATCCAGTTGTGGATCCTCTGGCGTTTGTTGTTGTTGCCGCCGAGTCGGAATCAGCTCGCACGGCGATGCGCTCCTACTTCGCTGAGCTCGACACGCGCTTCGACGGCGGCTTCGATGCCGACGGAGCCTTCGACGATGACGCCGGAATCTTCGACCCACCAACCGGGTCGTTCGTGGTCGTTCTCGAAGCCGACAGGATCGTCGGCTGTGGGGGAGTGCAGCGACACGACGACGAGACCGGCGAGATCAAGCGGATGTGGGTGCATTCGGACATGCGCGGTCGCGGTCTCGGTCGACGCCTCCTGAGCCACCTCGAAGAAACCACCCGCGAACTCGGCTATGCAGCCGTTGTTCTCGATACCAACGCCGTTCTCGCTCAGGCGATCTCGCTCTACGAGAGCGCAGGATACGAAGCAATCGAGCGGTACAACGACAACCCGTACGCTCACCACTGGTTCCGCAAGGCCCTCTGATCGACCTAACGGCGGTGGGTATACCCCGTTTCGCGCGCAGAGCGAAACTAGTATCGCGGTATGGATCTGGTACGTGAACTGAAAGAGGTCCGCTTCGAGCTGAGCCTTCGTGGCTACGACTGCGAAGCGGTCGATGCGTTCTTGGCGAAACTTCGTGGCGACGTGTCTGCCGTTCAACGCGAACATGACGACGCTCAGGCGCGAATCGCAGAGCTCGAAGGCATGGTGCAAGACGGTGGCGGAAGCAGCGAAACCGAAGGCACGCTCCGTCGAACCCTCGTCTTGGCCCAACGGCTCGCCGACGAGACAGAAGCGGAATCGAAAAAGGCCGCCGCCGATCTAATCGATAGCGCCACGGCCGAAGCCGAGTCACTTCGTACCGCTGCAACGACCGAATCTGAGTCGATGCGCCAGGCCGCCGAAGCCGAGCTCGCCGCAGCCCGCGACGAGGCGGAGAAGACCCGAGAAGCAACGAACGAAGACGCCGCAAAGGGTCGAATCGAAGCTCGCCAGCAAGCCGAGGCCATCCTCGCCGAGGCAGAAAAGCGCAGCGTCGAACGTGTTGCGGTCATCGAACAGACCGCACAAGAAGAAGCAGCCAAGATGCGCAACCCTGTTCGTGAAGAAATCGGCGAGCTGGAGGGTGTACGCAGTCAGCTGCTCGGCGACATCAGTGCTCTCGAAACCCACCTCGAACAACAACGTGTACGTGTACGGACCGCCGTCGAGGCGCTTCGCGTTGGCATGTCCGGGTCGATCGAAGATCTCGAGCGTGTCGCCGAAGACGACGAGCTGCTCGCCACCCAGCCGGCGCCAGCGCATAGCGGCGCAACGGCGGACTCCGTGGGGCAAGCCCCAGATATCGAAATCGTCGACCGTGTCGAAGCTGCAGCGCCAGCACCACCCACCGTCGATGACGTCGAAGACGCGGCGATTGCCAGTGTGGTGGCTCCGTCGGTCGACGATTCAGCCGATGCGGAGGCCGACGTGGTCGCCGACCACGCCATCGTCGACGGGACCGCTGTCGAAGAATCAGTTGTCGAAGAAGCAGTTGACGCTGACACTGAACCGGTCGTCGCCGAGGAAGCGGTAGTGGTCGAGGAAGTCACTGTCGAGGAAGTCACTGTCGACGAGGCCACTGTCGAGCTCGATGAGCCTCTGACCGACGCAGCGGACGCAGCGGGTGAAGTCGTCACGGAGATCGCCATCGAAGAAACGGTCATCGAGGAAACGGTCATCGAGCCAGCGGTGGACGATGATGATGACGGCGGACCCAAGACACAACCAATCCCGGTCGTTGCACTTCTTTCTTCCGATGAGGAGGCCGGAAGCGCCGAAGTCGTCGTTCTCGATGACGAACCATCCGCACTGTTCGAAACAGATCTTGGTGCCGACGCCGACGTGACCGCCATCGATGACCAGGGAACAACCGAACCGGTTGCACCACAGGTCGTAGAAATCGCCGAAGAGCCCGAGGTCGAAACAGCAAACTTCGTTACCCGTTTCGCCGCGGCACTCGATGAACTGCCGATTTCAGGCAAGGGCTAACAAATCTGCGAGCCGCCAGCCGGCGATCCTGTTCATCTACAGGGTCAGTGGCAATAGGCCACGCCCGGTCTAGACTGCTCGCCTCAAGGCGCAAGCGGATCGTATTCGCTTGAATTCTGCAGAGTGCTGCATAGGGCACTTTGCGACAGAAAGGTGTTGCAGTGGCGAAGAAAGCAGCCAAAAAGACGGCATCAACGAAGCCAGCGGCCAAGAAGGCGCCGGCGAAGGCGAAGGCCACCAAGAAGGCGCCGGCGAAGAAATCGCCAGCGAAAAAGGCCCCTGCAACCAACAAGGCTGCCGCCAAGAAGGCAGCACCGAAGAAGACGGCGGCCAAGAAGGCTGCTGCGAAGTCACCGGCCAAGAAGGCCCCAGCAAAGAAAGCACCCCCAAAGAAGACGGCTGCTAAGGCCGCTTCTGCTGAACCCATGTCTGAAGTTGAAAAGGTTGACGAAGGCAAAGCAGCCGCTGCCGCTCGTCTCAAAGAGAACCAGAAGGCTGCCAAGAAAGCATTCACCGCGGCGTTCCTGAAGAAGCAAGAAGCCGAACTCCTCAAAGAGCGCGAAAAGTACACGAAATCTGCGGTCACGTACCGCGAAGAAGCCGACTCGCTCGTGTTGGATCGCGAACCTGGCGATGTGCAGTTCGACGAAGAATCCGGCGAGGGCGACACGCTCGCGGTCGAGCGCGAGCGCGACCTTGCACTGAGTGCCCAGGCGCAACAGGCGGTCGAAGAGATCGATGCGGCTCTCGAACGGATGGCGAACGGCGTGTACGGCATCTGCATCGAGTCCGATATTCCGATTCCCAAGGAGCGCCTCGAGGCAATCCCGTGGGCTTCGGTCCGCGTTGAAGTGAAGGTCGGCGGGCTTGGACGTCGCTGAGTCGACCACCGACTCACCGCCGACGGTCGAGCTGTCACCTCAACAGGTGACCGCACGTCGTTGGCAACTCTTCACTGTCTCGTTAGTCGTCATCGGCATCGATCAGGCCACAAAAGAATGGGCGAGACAAACACTCGCCGACGGGAGCATCGAAGGTCCGTTCGGGTCCAGCCTGCGCCTCGTCGATAACTACGCTGCTGCATTCTCGCTCGGAGAGGGCTTCGGGCCGGTCTTTGGCCTGCTCGCAATCGCAATCTCTGTGGCCATGTACTGGATCGTGAAACAGATCGAACCGCGCTCGGTCGTCTTCGGGCTCGGACTCGTCCAGGGCGGTGCGATCGGAAACGTGATCGATAGAGCCGTCCGAGATGGCGATGGCTTTCTCGGCGGTGGAGTCACCGACTTCTTGGAGGTTGGCGACTGGTGGCCCGTGTTCAACGTCGCCGACATCGGCATTGTCGTTGGCGGCATTTTGGTGGCATTGCTGAGCAGCCGTGATTGAGATCATCCCCGAACCCCTCGACGGCGAGCGCGTCGACAGGGTCATTTCGATGATTCTTGGAATCTCGCGCTCAGCGGCGGCGACGGCGGTGTCGGACGGCCTCGTCCTCCTCGACGGAACAACGGTCAGCAAGGTCTCCCACAAGGTGGCGACCGATCAGGAACTCCGTGTGGATGACTCCGTGCTCGAACCCGAGCCGGAGATCGCCGCCGATCCATCCGTTGAGCTCGACCTGGCCTACGAAGACGAGCACGTGCTCGTTGTTCGCAAAAATCCCGGACAAATCGTGCATCCCGGTTCCGGCCACAGTATGGGCACGATCGCCCAAGGCGTGCTGGCCCGTTTTCCTGAAGTTCGCACCGTTGGCGACCCGGCCCGGCCCGGGATCGTGCACCGTCTCGACAAGGGCACCTCAGGGGTCTTTATGGTCGCCCGGACCGATGAGGCCTATGAGTCGCTCGTCGAGCAGCTTCGCGACCGCACGGTGTCGCGTCGGTACATCACGATTGGTTGGGGCCATCCAAAGACGCCGCGTGGTGTCGTCGAAGCGCCGATTGGGCGAGCCGTTCGAGACCCGACGCGCATGGTCGTGCGCGACGACGGCAAAAAGGCGAGGACGAGCTACTCGGTCTTGGCGACGTGGGACGAGCCCAAGCTGACGTTGTTTTCCTGTGTGCTCGATACCGGCCGTACCCATCAGATCCGCGTCCATCTCGAAGCAATTCATCACCCCGTTCTCGGCGATGCTCGGTACGGGGGCGGACGGGAGTCGCTCGGCATGGAACGTCCTGCCCTGCATGCCGCCGAACTGGGATTTAGCCACCCAACGACGGGCGAATGGCTCGAGTTCTCCGCACCAACGCCCGACGATATGGCAGCGGTGCTCACGACGCTCGGGCCACCGTCGAGTGGCGAGGTTGTCTCGTGACCGCCAACGAGCCGCATCTGCCAGATTTTGGCGGTGCATCGACGATTGCGATCATGCCAGCGTTGACGTGGGGCGTTCCCACTTCGACGATTCCCGACGCCGTTGCTCGAGCCGAACGGGTCGTCGTGCTCGTCATTGACTCGCTCGGGTGGATGCAGTTGCAAGAACGAACGCATCTTGCGCCAAACCTGTGCGCGCTCGATGGAGGCCCAGCAACGACGTGTGCTCCATCGACGACGGCAGCCGCCCTGACGTCGATCTCTACCGGAGTCGCTCCGGGGGAGCACGGCATCGTCGGCTACCGGTTCCCGGCTGGGGGAGCAGTGATGAACGCTCTCCGCTGGACAACGAGCGCAGGCGACCATCGCCAGATCGTGTCGCCGAGCGACACCCAACCCGTCCCAACGCTTGGCGGCGGCTCGTGGAACGTGGTGAGCGACCGCCAGTTCATCGGCTCTGGCTTCTCCCAGGCGTATCTCGGCGATGCGCCGTACCACGGCATATGGCATCCATCGTCGCTCGTCGCCGCAACCCGCGAGCTGCTCGATGCGGGTGAGACCCACGTCTACACGTACTACGACGGGCTCGATCACACCGCGCACGTTCACGGCTTCAGTGGATCGTACTTCGACCTCGAATTGCAGTTTTGCGACTGGCTCGTCGGAGCGATGCTCGACGCCTTGCCGGCCGGAACGGCACTCGTGGTGACCGCCGATCACGGTCAGATCGACGCCCCCGAGATTGTTCGGGTCGCCAAGAGCTGTGTTTCTCTGTGTACGGGACGATCAGGCGAGCCTCGATTCCGGTGGCTCCATGCGCGTTCTGGTGCAACGCAGGACCTGTACGCAGCTGCTGTGGAGGAGCATGGCGATGTCGCATGGATCCGCACGCAAGAACAGGTCATCGACGAGGGCTGGTTCGGTCCAACGGTCACGCCAGCAGCACGGGCGCGTCTCGGCGACGTGTGCCTCGTTCCGTTTGAGCCGATCGGATTTGACGACCCTGGTGAGCC
>CALLAA010000100.1 GCA_938002955.1 uncultured Acidimicrobiales bacterium | reverse complement strand
ACCGCTGCGTTGGCCATAGCGACACCGCCGACATGGTGCGCTCGCATGAGCTCGATCCACAATCGGCCCGCGGCCATCCCCTCGGCGAGAGCGAGTTGCCGCATCTCCTCGTCGCTTGCGAGTCCGGGCATCATGGCAAGCGGCATGCCAATGCCCTCGTTCATACCCATCCAACCCATCACCAGTTCGGGGCTGGTGGTCGACTCGCCCCAATCGGCGAGCCAGGCCCGCATCATTCCGATCTCGATCGCCTGTGTCTGCAAGACCTCTGTTGCCGCTGCTTGCACCGGGTCTCCGGTGGCGCCGCCGAGAACACGCTGGCACATGGCAACCGCCTGGACGTGATGGCTACTCATGTCCTTGCAGAACCCAATGTCCGCTGCGGTCGGTTCGGCGCCGGCGATAGCTTCCGGGCCAGCGAGTGAATACCCGCCGGCGAGACCAACAGCTCCAGCGCCGGCCCCAAGCAGAACGCTCCGTCGCGAGATCGCTCCTCTGGTCATGAACCCTCGTCCTCGGGCTGCTCGGCTTGCGCTCCGTCCGTCGGCGGCTCCGGACGCTCCGGGCGTTCTGCGCCAGCTTCACCTTCAGGCGGCTCCGGACGTTCCGGGCGCTCTGCGCCTGCTTCACCTTCAGGCGGCTCCGGACGCTCTGCACCTGCTTCACCTTCAGGCGGCTCCGGACGCTCTGCACCTGCTTCGCCCTCAGGCGGCTCCGGACGCTCGGCATCATCGCCACCACCAGCACCGCCACCTCCTCCACCGCCTCCTCCTCCACCGGCGGATCCGAGGTCCACGACGCCGGCGAAGCACCCGAGAACGTATGGGAACTCCGCGGTTGTGTAGTACGCGTAGTTGCCGTCGGCATCGGTGAGCCCGTTGCACTCGTCGAGGTCGCCGGAGCCTTCTACGTAGGTATGCGCTGCCCACGTGTCGGTCGCAAACAGCGACTCATCGGTGAGCTGCCACGAGGAGGTGTACTGGTCGATTCCGGTGTAGATCGGGAAGCCATCGAGCGCATAACCAGCGAGCTGTGGTGCCTCGGCGACCTCTTCGGGAGTGAAGAAGCAGTCGGTCTCCTCGCTCGCAAGAATTTTGTGCGTGTGAAAACCACTCGGTCCGTTGTGGCTGCCGCACGCCGAGACGATGCCGGGCAAGGAATCCACATCACCGCCGGTTCCCTCGGTCGGCCCGAAGATCGGAATGCCACTCAGCGTTACCGCGGCGACGCCGATGTACGGGACCGCCGACACGTCGTCGGCGAGGGTTGGCGTGGCAGGAATCGTAAATACATGATCGCGAGCTCCCGGAGCGCCAGGGCTCGTCCCGATGTACGTGAAGTCTGGGATTCCATTGCTGGTGATGACAATGTTGGTTCCATCGCACGCTGCAGCAACCTCGGGATCGTCGAGATCGTCATTTGCCGAGCCGCGTGTGACGAACAGCGCCGCAACCTCATCACAGTCCCCTGATGTCGCGGTTTCGGCTGCCGTCGTCGAGCTACTCGTCGCGCCCGAATCAGTGGTGCTTGCGTCGGTAGTGCTCGAATCGGTGGTGTTGGAGCTGGTGTCATCGTCGGCGCCGGTAGTGGACGATGACTCGTCGGTGCTAGCGGCAATCGACGACGTTGTGGTGGCGTCGGCCGCAGCAGCCGTGTCGCCCGTGTCACCGGCGGCCTCGGAAGATGACGACCCACATGCTGAAGCGACCAACATCGTGCAGGCGACGACGGCGAGTCGGATGGATTGGCGGGGGTTTCGACTGTTCATACCCCCGACTATGCAGACGGCGACTGTGGATACTCTGTGAGCGTTCGATGAGTTATCTGTGAACGCTCACCGCCGACGAAGAGTGCCGCTTCACTCCTCTTCGGTGAGGCTCGTCTCCGACTTCGCAATGAAACGCAAGATCTCATACAGCGCTCCGAGCGCGACGCCATCGCTCGCATCATCGCGTTCGACGGGCAGGTCGTAGACGAGCACTTCACGGTCGCTGAGCGCCTCATTCTTCTCTGCGTTCATGCCCGAGAGCAGACCGCGCATGCCCCGGTTCTCAAACAGAATCTCGAACCGTATGAACTCGATACCGACATCACGAGCAGTACCCACCAACAGTTCGAGCAAGAGGCGCCCGAAGCCTCGACCTTGATATTCATCGGTAACGACAAGCGCTGCTTCGGCTACGCCAGGCTCGCCGTCCACATCGATCAGACGGGCGACCGCTATGCCAAGACCTTCGTTACTCCCAACCTCCGACGGCACCGTTGGGTCAGCGACGACCCACGCACGATGGCCATCGTGGTCGATGTCGGTGAGGCGCTCGGTCAGCTCTGCGCCCAAGCGAGCTCGTACCGAAAAGAAGCGGAGGTAGCGCGAGCGCGCGGACATGCGCTCAAAGGCTGTGGCCAGTGCAGGGCCGTCGGTGGCACGAATCGGACGAACCACAAATGGCGTTCCGTCGTCGAGCTCCCCCGCGATGCCATCGGCATCGAGCGGCAAGTCCCACGTGAGCTTCATACCGACGACCCTACGCCAATGGCTGGTCGTGGCACGCCTAGCTCGCTCGAATCCCCTTGCCATCGAGTGTTGGGTTGTGCGCAGGGCCCGTCTTGTCGACCTTGGGCGTCTCGGCAAGAACAGCGGTATATGCCTCAATCTTGTGGTCGACAAGTTCGAGCGCTTCGTGCAAGACAGCGACCTGATCCACGATTCGCTTCCGATGATTGGCGAGTAACTCGAGACGGTCGGCCATGGCGGTCTCACCTTCGCGGACGAGCACGGCGAACGCTCGCATCTCTCGAATCGGCATCGCCGTAGCGCGCAAACATCGGAGCACCTGGACCCACGCCACGTCGCTACTCGAGTACTGCCGTTGGCCGCTACCGGTTCGCGAAATGTCCTCCAGCAAACCCTCCCGCTCGTAGTAGCGCAACGTGTCGACGCTCACGTCGCACGCGGCCGCCATCGCTGCGGGGGTGAGAAATTCGTTCGTCATCTCGACCTCTCCTCACGCTTCATTGTCCGTGCGGGACCGTTCCCAATCACTTACCTCGTTTAGCTCAGCCAAGTCCTCGGGCGCCAACGTGTGGTCGAGACCATCGAGAACCGACTGCAACTGGTCCGGCAGGTTCGCTCCAACAATCGGAGCGCTTACGCTCCGTTGCGCACGGGTCCAGGCAATCGCTACCTGAGCCGGGCTCAGGCCGGTACGTTCTCCGACAGCGATCAGGGTCTCGATCGTGTCGAAGTTCTGCTCGGACAGACGATCGGCGTTTTCGCCCGCACGGACGCTGTCAGGAAGTTCCTGACCTCGCCGGTACTTTCCCGTGAGAACGCCGCCGGCGAGTGGACTATACGGAAGAGCACCGATCCCGTACGTCGAGCACACCGGTGCGAGTTCACGCTCGAAGTTCGCCCGCACGGTCGACAACATGTTGTAGTGCGGCTGAATACTGACGATCGGCGCGAACCCGTTCGTATCGATCGCCCAGAGCGCCTGCATCAGTCTCCAGGCACTGAAGTTCGATACACCCAGATAGCGCACCTTGCCCTGACGAACCAGGTCGGTGAACGCCGACAGCGTCTCCTCGATCGGTACCAGCGGGTCGATCCAGTGCGCCTGGTACAGGTCGATGTGGTCCACGCCAAGGCGACGCAAACTGTCTTCGCACGCCCGCATGATCCATCGACGCGACAGCCCTTCGCGCTGTGCGATCGTTGACCGGTTGTCCGCGAACTGCACCCCCATCGGTGCTCGCACCTTCGTCGCAACAACAATGTCGTCGCGAACTCCGCGCGCGGCCAACCACTTGCCGACGATCTCCTCGGAAACACCGCCGGGATTCACTGGGCCACCCGCCGACCCTGCCCATGCGCTGTAACAATCCGCGGAGTCAATGAAATTGCCTCCAGCGGCGAGGTACGTATCCATCACATCAAATGAGGCTTGCTCATCGGCTGACCAGCCGAACTGCATAGAACCAAGCCCGACTCGGTAGACCACGAGGCCACTATTTCCGACTCGGACGTACGGATCGATCGTTGTTGGTGAAATGCTCATATCGCCAGCTAACAACCTGGAGTGCACTCCGGGTCAAGCAATTTGTGGTCGGAGGTGCACTACGGTCTGCTCATGCTGCTGGTTAACACTGAGACGATTCCGGGATACACCGTCGTCGAGGCCAAGGGTCTCGTGAGCGGAAACACGATCCGAGCAAAACACCTCGGGCGAGACATCGGCGCGGGGCTCAAGAACCTCGTCGGCGGCGAGCTCACCGGGTACACCGAGTTGCTCAACGAGTCCCGCAATGAGGCCACGCAGCGCATGATCAACACCGCCATGTCGCTACAAGCAAACGCAATCGTGAACGTACGGTTCACAACCTCAGCGATCGCCGGGGGCGCCGCCGAGTTGTACGCCTACGGAACGGCGGTTGTCGTTCAGCCCAACCAGTGACCGAAGTACTCATCGGGCTTCTGCCCATCATCGTGATGGGCATCGTGTACCTCACCTTGAGCGTCATTGGTGTCGTGAGCGAACAGCGACACGAGAAGGACCTCGACCGTCGAGAAGCCGCTATTGGAAACTTTCCGCTGTTCGACACCAAGACTCTTCCACCGGGAGTTTCGGGCACTGCAGGTCAACTGATTTCTGGCAACGTCGTGATGGGCACCGGCTATCTCAAACAGTTCCTCGCCGGCTTTCGTCAGTTGGTGGGCGGTGAGGTCAGGGGGTATCAGCGTGTACTCAGTCGTGCACGGCGAGAAGCGCAGCTACGCATGATCGAGGCCGCCCAGCAGCAGGGAGCGACCGCCATCATCAACGTCCGGTTCGAGACCTCCGACGTGGGCGGAATGAAACCATTCGCAGAGGTCATGTGTTACGGAACGATGGTTCGCTAGGGCGACGACGTCGCCGACCCTAGTCAGCGGCAGCTTCGGCCGCTCGTGCGTTACCCGTCACCACGATGTAGACGCCAACCACCACGAGCGCTCCGCCGATGGCCTCGACCACGCCCAAGACCTCATCTCGAATGAGCCAGCCAAAGAACACGCCGAACAACGGAATCAGGTAGGCGGTGGAGGACGCCACCGTCGGTGTTGCCTGCTTCACCACCGTCGCCATAAGCGAAAACGTGATCGCGTTCGACGGAATCGCGGCATAGAGCAGCGGCACGAGTAGACCGATCGACCAATCGGTCTCGGCGGTGCCTTCGGTGAGCAACGCAAAGGGGACCAGCACGAGCGCCGACATGATCAGCTGGACACCGACCAACATGATCGGCGAGATGTGGCTGAAATCCTTCCACTTCATGTACACCGTGCCGAACGCCCAAGCAATCGCACTTACGACGAGCGTAATCACACCGATCGCCGTCGAGCTGCCGCCCAATGATGGACTCGCAAGAACGGCAGCACCGACGAATCCGGTCGCAAGTCCGATCGTTGCGGTTCGGCTCGTCCTGGTTCCGAGCAGCAGGAGTGACAGCACCGCGGTGAACAGTGGGAACGTCGCCGACACCAGCGAGGCCAAGCCCGCTGGCACCCGGTTCACGCCGTAGATCAGCAGCGCACTCGACACCGTCGTAATGCTGAAACTGACCATGAAGATGTTGCGATAGTCGGCGAGTTTGCGCGGCAGTCGTTCACCGCGGACGAATGCAAAGGCGAGCAGAAAGCTGCCGCCGATGACCGTTCGCATACTCGCCAGAAGAAACGGCGTGGTGTGGTCTAGGGCGAACTTCAAGTTCGAGAAGTTGCCACCGATCAACGCGGCGATGAGCACGACCGTTGCGAGCAGCAGACGTGGACTCATTGCCGCCGCGTGGGGGTCGGCCTACCGTTCGTCCTACGCATCCGCCAATGCTTGTCGATAGCAGGGTTTCCTCAAAACCCGCGGCAGGCTTATCTGGTGAGCAGCATCGTCATCTCCGACCTCGACTACGCCCCTCCGGGAGCCGATTCGTTGTTCTTCGATATCTCCTTCGGCATTGCGCCGGGCGACCATGCGGCGATCGTTGGAGCGAACGGCGTTGGCAAGAGCACCATTCTTCGGATTCTCACCGGCGAGATCGACGCCGACGGTGGAGAGTTCGCTATCGGCGGCAGCTTTCTCACCATGACCCAGGATGTCGGCATGGGGCGTCCCGACGACTCGCTGCGCGACATGTTGATCGAGGTGGCATTGCCCGAACTTCGTACGGCTGGTCGCGCACTCGTCGCCGCCGAAGCTGCATTGGCCGACGGCAGCGACGACGGCATGGGCTACGCCGAAGCGATTACTGCTTGGGGCGACCTTGGTGGCTACGAGCTCGAAGCGCAGTGGGCGGCAGCAGCCGAGCGCAGCGTCAAGACACCGGTCGACGACTTCACGACCCGAAAGGTCGGCGAACTTTCCGGCGGCGAACGCAAACGGCTCGTTCTCGACCTGCTCCTGAACTCAGGCGTCGACGTTCTCCTACTCGACGAGCCAGATAACTACCTCGACATCCCAACCCGGGTATGGCTCGAAGATCAGATCCTCGCCTGCCCGAGCACGATCCTCATGGTGAGCCACGACAGGTCGCTACTCGAGCGGGTCGCGACCAAGATTGTCGTACTCGAGGGGTCTGGCTGTTGGGTTCATGGTGGTTCCTACGCCACCTTCCCCGAGGCACGAGAGAAGCGGCAAGCCCAACTCGGCGATGCGCTGAAGCGGTGGGAACAGGAGGAGCGACGCCTCCATGCACACATGAAGATCATGAAGACGCGCGCTGCCCAGAACTTCAAGAATGCGACCAAGGCGAACGCGGCTGAAACCCGCTGGGAGAAGTTCGTCAAAGCCGGCCCTCCCCCACCGCCAGTTCGCGACGAGAACATCCATGTGAAGCTCCGCGGCGCCGACTCGGCACGGCGCGTGCTCAACATCGCTGACGTCTCGATCGGCGACTTGTTCTTCCCGTTCTCCGACGAGGTCCACTTCGGCGAGCGGCTAGGGCTGATCGGCCCCAACGGCACGGGAAAGACCCACTTGCTTCGAGCACTCGCACGTGAGATCGAACCCGATGTGGGCTCGATCAGCCTTGGTCCGCGCACCTCGGTCGGCACGTTCACCCAGGTCAACGACCGACCTGACTTTCTCGGCCAGGAAGCGGTCGAGATTGTCAAAGAGCGGGTGCATGACGAAGAAGGGTCGATGAAGGCTCTTGCTCGTTATGGTCTTGCGAATCACGCGCGACAAGAGTTTGAGACCTTGTCCGGCGGCCAAAAAGCGCGACTCGAAATTCTGTGTCTCGAACTCGAGGGCCACAACGTCTTGTTGCTCGATGAGCCCACCGACAACCTTGATATCGAGTCATCCGAAGCGTTGGAGAAGGCCCTCGATGGTTTCGAAGGCACGGTCGTTGCCGTCAGCCACGACCGAACATTCCTCGAAAGCCTGGACCGATTCGTCATGATCAACGACGACGGTTCGGTGTACTCCCTACCCGACTTCGATATTGCGATGTTGGGGCTCGCCGACCCGCCACGGGTGGCGAATATCAAGCTCGCAAAGTCACTCACCGAGTAAGGACCGGTGCTCCCGCACCGAGCTCACAACTTGGCGAGCCGATTCGCCTCTCGGAAGAACTCGTTACTTGCACAGACCTCGTCTGGCGCACCGATGGCGCTCACGGTTCCATTCTCCAACACGATGATCGTCTCGCACGCACGAAGTGTCGACATCCGATGGGCGATGATGAACAGCGTGACGGAGCCACCGAGCTCCTCGATCGTCTGTTGCACGAGCTGTTCCGAGCGGGGGTCGAGTGCGCTCGTTGGTTCGTCCAACACCAAGATGTCCGGGGAGCCAAGGAGTGCACGTGCGAGCGCGAGGCGCTGACGCTGACCACCGGAGAGCCGTCCAAGTCGCTCACCAACCGGTGTGTCATAGCCATCGGGTAACGCCATGATCTCGTCGTGTAGATGTGCGCTACGGGCAGCGGTTTCAATATCGGCCCGAGTAAAGCCAGACCGGAAGAACGCGATGTTCTCAGCTACCGTGCCGTTGAACGTCGCCACGTGCTGAGGCACGTAGCCAACGCGCTGGTACCAGTCGCTCATCGAGAATTCACGGGCAGAAACTCCGTTCGCAAGCAGATCTCCCGATTCGGGATCGTGAAGTCGCAACAACAACTTCACGAGCGTCGACTTACCAGCTCCGGACGGACCGACGATACCGACCGACTGGCCGCGCCTCACGCTGAAATCGAGGCAGCTCAGCACCTCGACTTCGAGGGCGTCGTCGGGCGCTTCGGTCACCTGGGTGCGATAGTGGAACCCAGCGTTTGCGAACTGCAGCTCGTCGATTCGTTCGAGGGGGATGGACCCTCGATGGGTCGGGTCGTTGTCGAGTTCGCTCGTTCTGGCCCAGAGTTGTTCGAGCCATGGCGCCGCGTTCTGAAGTTCTTGGTAGCTGCGCTGTGCAGCCCCCGCATATGCGAGCGATCGAATTCCGAGAATCACGACCGTACCCATAGCGGTAAGGCTGGCGACATTGGTCATCTCGATAAACAGCAGGACGCCCAGCATCATCAACAACGCGGCGCTACGAAAGATCAGTGGCGTAACCCGGTTGAGTAACTTGATCGTCTTCCACTGTCCAGACACCGTCTGGACCGCCTCGACAACGTCTGCGCCGACCTGGTCTTCGACGTCATAGGTTCGGACGTCGTGGGCGAGTCCAACGTTGCGTGAGATCAGGCCCACGAAGTCGACGTTGAGTTCCGACAGCGTGGTCGTGCGCCGGCGAACGCTTGTCGCGACCGGTCGGGAGGCTGCGAGGAGAAGACCGAAGCTCACGAGGAGTCCAACGGCAATCGCGGGCGACGCAACGACCGCCGATACGCCGAGGGCGATGAGCGAACACGTCGTGATGGCCGCATGGGACGCGCTATTCATCGCAGTTCCTGCCCATCCGGCGTTCTGCGAGACCAGCTCCTGGAGGTGGCCGTCACGCTCGTTGGCTTGGCTTGACCAGGTAGCACGGGCGTAGGACTCATAGGCGTGCGTCCGCTCGCGAGTCAGTACCTCGGCCGACATACGAGCAGCGACCACGCTCGCCACTACGTCGAGCAGCACGACGCACAACAACAGGCCCATACCAAGGCCGATGGCGCTGGGGATCGATGAGAGCAACGCGTCCGGCAACAGGGCGGGCGCTTCCAGAACCGACGAATCACCGGTCAAGGAGGCGCCGATGACCACGATCAACGTGAGCACGGCGGCCTGGAGGATTCCGCTGAGAAGTGCGCTCGAGATCACGAGAGCTAACCGTCGGTACTGCGACGAAAACAGCCGGTGCAGGATCGAAAGCAACGATCCCTGCTGGCGTGATGAGGAGCGAAAAGTCGGGGATGGACTCACCGAGACCTATCGGCATAACAACGTGATCAGTGAGGCATATGGCCTACGTCGCCATTCGCGGGAACGCGCGGTCTTTTCGAGACGCGCCGCTCCTCGGTCCGCCGCCTTTTCGACGCGTGAGACACTAGCGGGGTGAGGTCTGTCGGAATTCCCGAGGTCGAATCGGAGCACCTGGATACTGCTCCTACGGTCGATGCCGAAGCGCGGGCGAGGGCCTGACGATCGTTGTCGTCGCCATCGTGCTTGTCGGGGCGCTCCTGTGGTGGGGGCTTGGCGCGCTCGCTCCAACGAACGAGGCCGTGGGCGAGTCCCTCGGCCCGTCCTCGGACGTGGACCCACCGCTACCGAGCACGACGACCGCTCCCGTGATCGCCGAGGATGTACCTGTACCGGAAGCATCGATCAGTATCGGACAGTCCCCGCGACCAGAGATCCTGGGCGCACGCGTTCTCCGAGAAGCGGTTCCCGAATGGCCGGTCGTATCTTCTGAGACCGGCTTTGTGAAGATCGGGACCGAGGGCGGGCAGCGAACCGCGTTGATCTCACCGAACGGACTCTGGTGGGACAGCAACCTGGCCGTCCCGATGAACGGAATCGACTATGAGGACCCGCTGGCCGCCATCGACGTGAGTCCTGACTGGAGACACTCGGTTGCGATCTTCCGGTCACCGAGCGGCTTCCTCGTGACGAGAAGTACCGACAATGGCGCCTGGCTACCCCCGGTTACCATCGAGGCTCCGGCGACCGCGTCGATCCGCGACTTCGTCGTCGGCAGCACGATTGCGTACGTCTCGATCGACGGACCGGCCGTCGACCCTTCGGGGGCCGATGGACCCGCGTTCATCATCGGGCTCGACGGCGATCTCGACGTTCACGCGCTCGACCCATACCCGGGGTTTCCCGAGCTTGCGTACCTCGATGGCGGTACGACGTTCTCCGACGGCACGGTCGCCGCTCGCGGGATCGGTGCGGACGGCATGACCTATCTGATGCACCTCCTGGACAACGGCGATGTATCTATTGGCCAGTTCGATGCCGAGTGGTTCAGGACGGCCCGGCTGGTCGCCCTTGGAACCACCCTCGTCGTCGTTGAACCCAACGAAACAACATCACTGCTGCGTTTCGACCTTGCTCCGACGAATCCGTTCGACTTCTCGCTCGATCCACAGCTGTCGGCGTCGAACGGCGATGTTCTCGTCAGTATCGGTACCAGCATCGACGGCGCGGTCCTGTTGGCGTGGTTCGGCGAGTCGACGCAACCAACCGAAATCGCCCTTGGGTCATCGGCCGACATCGACGAGATTGTGGCGTTCAACACCAACGAGGTTCTGCTTGCAACAACAACGCCCGATGGGCAACGTTGGCTCGCCAACGTGCCGCTCGGCGATTAGCGGCCTGCTATGCGGGCAGGTTGGAGGGTTGGCGGCTCACCATCGCTGCCATCAGCTGTAGTGACAGCTCGGGGTTTGCCTTTACTGCCCCTGCGAAAGCCGTGCGGCTGAGCACGTAGAACCGCGAATCTGATGTTGCGGTGACAGAGGCGTTGCGCACCCCACCGGAGAGCATGGCCGACTCGCCAAAGAAGTCGTTCTGATGCAGCCGAGCGACTGGAGAACCATCGCGGGTGACCTCTACGCCACCTTCGAGAATCAGATAGAACGCACGAGCACTCGAGCCCTGCTCGACCAAGGTCTTGCCTTCAGCAACGTTGATCTCACGCCCGAGCTGGTCGAGCGCCTTCAGGTGCTTTTTCGAGACCTTCGCAAACAGTGGCACTCGTGCCAGTCGGTCCGCAGTTGACGCTCCGCGCTTTGCAGCCATGTCTCTTCCCCCAGTTGCTACTCATATCGACGTGACGAGACTGTAGCGCTCCGTTCGCCTCTGGACGAGAAAAAGCGTTCGGCGGTTCGCTGGCTATTCGGCGAATGCCGGCATGACGTCGGAGATGAAGAGCTCCATGGAGCGTCGTTGTTCTTCCAGGCCGAGCCCCATGCTTGCGTAGTAGATGAACGAATCGACGCCGAGCGCTTCATACGTTTTGAGCTTGTCGATCACCTGGTCGGGCGTGCCGACGAGCAGGTTCTGGTGCAATGAGTCGAGGTTGTACTCGGGGTGTGCGTCGAGCTCAGCTTGGCTTCCCAATGCCGGTACGCCCTCGGTCACCTGTCCGTCTCCGGCGAACAGTGTGCCGAACATGCCGAGCTGGCGTTGGGCGGCTTTGACCGGCACGTCCCAATCAGCAGCGTCGTCGTAGACGGCAGCGTGTCTCATCATTGCCCACGTTGGGGTCTTTGCTTCGGGGAACTTCGCGATGGAATCATCGAGCTGCGCTCGGTACTTGACCATTTCCTCGTGCGGGCGCGCGATCGGCCACGACATGATGTTGCAGTTGTTCTGAACCGCCCAGTCGAACGTGATCGGCGAGCGCGCCGCGACCCAGATCGGCGGATGCGGCTGTTGCAACGGCTTTGGGCATGAGGTCGCCGTTGGGAACTGCCAGAACTCACCATCGTGGGCGTAGTCGCCAGCCCACAATTCCTTCAGGACGGGGAGCATTTCAGCCATGTACTTGTACGCGTCGGACTGCTTGAGGCCCGGTCGCATCCGGTCGAACTCGCGTTGGTAGGCGCCACTGCCAATTCCGAACTCGAGGCGTCCTCCGCTGATGAGGTCGGTGAACGCTGCCTCTCCGGCGAGGTTGATTGGATGCCAGTACGCCGCCACCGCTACGGCGGTTCCGAGGCGGATCTGTTCGGTATGGGCAGCCCACCACGTAAGAATCTGGAACGGGTTGGGCGCGATCGTCATCTCGAGCGCGTGATGCTCGGCGGCCCATACGGTTTCAAATCCACCCTGGTCTGCCATTTGCACCAGATCGAGCGTGTGCGCCTCCACCTTTTCGATGTCGATTCCAAGGTCGAGCCGTTCGAGGTTTATTGCCAGTTGAAACTTCACGAATTCCTTTCACAAATTTGAACCGCTAGGTACGCCTGGCGTACTTCTCGGTTCAAATTTGTTGGTTAGCGGGGAGCGGACAGGCTGCTGCCGAGTGGATCGTTCGAGGTGTTCATCCACACGGTCTTTGGACGGGTGTAGTCGTACATTGCTTGGAAGCCCGACTCTCGGCCGTACCCAGAGCCCTTCATGCCACCGAACTCCGCGACCGGCGAGATCACCCGGTAGGTGTTGACCCACACAATGCCGGCCTTGATCTTCTTGGCGACCCGCAGCGAACGTGCGCTGTCGGAGGTGAATATTCCAGCCGCCAAGCCATGTTTGGTGTCGTTGGCCATCGCGATGACGTCGTCCTCGTCAGTGAAGCGAATGATTGCCGCGACGGGACCGAAGAGCTCGGTGTCGACGATGCGCAGATCTTGGCGTGGGCACTCGATCATCGTCGGCTTGTAGAACAACCCATCGAGACCAGCAGGCCGCTCACCTCCAGTGTGCAACGTCGCCCCCTCGGTGAGTGCGTGTGCGACCTCACGCTCGCAGTTCTCGAGCTGCCCAACCGTGCACAGCGGACCCATCTGCGATGCATCATCGAGTGGATCCCCGATCTGGATCGATTCAGCGATCGCCTTCATCTTCTCGATGAACTCATCGGCGATGTCCTCGTGGAGATACACCCGAGAGCCAGCAACACAGCTTTGTCCGCTCGCAGCGAAGATACCGCCGACCGAGCCGTTCACCGCGCTGTCGATATCGGCATCATCGAACACGATGAACGGCGACTTGCCGCCGAGTTCGAGGCTGACCTCAGCAAAGTTCTCCGCCGAGTTTCGGATCACATGCTGAGCCGAAACCGGACCACCGGTGAAGGACACACGAGCAACGAGCGGATGGGACGTGAGCGCCCGGCCACATGGTTCGCCGTGGCCAGTGACGATATTGACGACCCCGTCGGGGATTCCGGCTTCGGCGATCAGCTTGCCGAACTCGAGCATCGCCCCAGAAGCGTGCTCGGAAGCTTTCAGCACAACCGTGCAACCCGCGGCTAGCGCCGGGCCCATCTTGACCGCCGTCAAAAAGAGCTGACTGTTCCATGGCACGACCGCGGCAACGACACCGAGCGGCTCGCGCTGGGTGAAGACGAACAGGTCGGGTTTGTCGATCGGCAAGGTTTCGCCGGCGATCTTGTCGGCAGCACCGGCATAGAAGTGGAAGTACTCGGCGATGTACTTCGCCTGCCAGCGGGTCTCGGCAAAGAGCTTTCCGGTATCTCGAGCCTCGATCTCGCCAAGCTCCTCAGACTTGTCGGCCAACAGCTCGGCCAGATTCCTGAGGCATCTGCCCCGTTCACTCGGAGTCATCGTCGACCAAGGTCCCTCGTTGAACGCACGATCCGCAGCCCGGACCGCCTTGTCGACGTCGGCTTCGGTCGCCTCGGGGACCGTGCTCCACACCTCACCCGTCGCTGGATTGATGCTGTCGAATCGTCCTCCATCGGAGGCATCGACGAACGCGCCGTCGATGAGCATTTGGTAATTCACGGTCATGAGGTTTCCCCAGTCGTAGACGGATTGGATTCGGCGGCATTCGTGCGGTGAGCGAACGAGTCCCTGCGGAAGCTGTAGAGCGAGTCGGGGTCGACGGCGATCTCCACAACGGACGGCTTGTCCGTTTCGAGGGCAGCTTCGATCGCTCCCCCAACATCGCCGAGTGTGTCGGCACGGAAGCCAACTGCGCCATAGAGCTCGGCGACCTTGTCGAATGGTGGACTGTCGATGTCGGCGCCGATGTAGCGCTCACCGAAGAAGTCGCGCTGATACGCCTTCTCGGCTCCCCAGCAGCGGTTGTTCATCACGATGGTTGTGGTGTTGAGCCCGTAGGCAACCGCTGTACTGAGTTCGCTGATGGTCATCCCAAACCCACCGTCACCCATGAGCGATACGACCGGACGGTCGGGTTGGGCGCACTTGATCCCGAGGCCTGCCGCGAAGCTAAAGCCGACGAGACCGAAGTCGAGCGGACTGAACAGACTCAGCGGTGAGTGGTAGTCGAGCGCATCGGTGACCTGCAAACACATCGTTCCGGCGTCGAGTGTGATCGCAGCTTCAGGCGGAAGCACCTTGCGAAACTCCTTGAAGAGTCCGCTCGGCTGAATTGGATTGGTCTCTACTGCGTCGAGATCTCGCTGCGCCAGGTAGGCAGTGCGTTCGGTCGCAAACGCCGACGCCCACGATTCGACTTCCGCTTGCTGTTCGAGCACGCCGAGCGCTTTGGTGAGCTGGCGAGCTGCCTGTTGTGCATCTGCCCAGATTCCGACCGACACCGGAAAGAACCGGCCGATCGCCGTCGGCTCGATCTCGATCTGGATGATTTCCGCATCGGGGTTGATGTTGTCGTAGCTGTAGAAGGTCGAGTTGAAGCCGAGCCTGGTACCGAGGGCAACGATGACATCGGCTTCCTTTACCAAGCGACTTGCCACCGGGTTTCCTCGGGGTCCCATCTGACCTGCGTTAAGCCGGTGGCCAAACGGAATGGCGTCGCCATGTCCCGGCGAGGTGGCGATCGGACAACCAATGGTCTCGGCGAGTTCGAGAGCGGCCTGATGCCCAACGCTGTTCTTGATGCCGCCGCCAGCCACGATGACCGGACGACTCGCGCCCCGAAGCAGCCTCGCAGCGTTGTCGATCGCGTCAGCTGAGGCGGCAGGCGTGGTGTCGGGCCGATAGTGCGCGGGACGCTGCGTTGGTTCGAAATCTGCGGACCCGGCGAGAACGTCGCGCGGCAGGTTGATCTGGACCGGCCCCCGTCGAGGGGTCATCGCCACTCGGAAGGCTTCTCGCATGAGCTCGCCGACTCGGTCCGTGCTCGGCACGGTCCACGTCTTCTTGGTGATCGGCGTGAAGAGCGCCTCTTGGTCGACCTCCTGAAATGCGTCGCGGTAACGGTGCCCGCTTGCCAGATGACCGGCGATTGCCACCACGGGCGAGTACGCCGCTTTTGCCTGGGCCAACCCGGTGACGAGATTCGTCGTGCCGGGACCGTTTTGTCCGGCGAGGACCACCCCAGGACCGCCGGAGACTCGGGCGTAACCATCGGCCATATGCGTGCCGGTCCGTTCGTCACGCACGCCGATGAACGAAATGTCGTCAGCGTCGTAGAGCGCGTCGAACAGCTCCATGGTCGCCGAGCCAATCAGGCCAAAGACGTGGCCTACACGTTCGGCGCTGAGCGCCTCGACGGCGGCTCGACCGCCAGTCATTTCGGTCATTTCACTGCTTTCAGCCGACCAACCCCCATAACAGAGGCTCTGACCCTGTGTTATGGGGGTTGGTTACGGACGTTCGGTTTGGTGGTGCTTCTTGAGGAACGAGAGAAGGGGTTGGGTGAACGCGTGGGGATCTTCGAGAAGACCCAGGTGTTGGCGGCCTGGGACGATGACGACCTCGGCGTTTGGAATTTCGCTGGCGATACTGTGGCTCATCTCCGGAGTGCTCCCCGAGTCGTTTTCACAGGTCATCACCAACGTTGGTGCGGTGATCGGAGGCTCAGGGTTTATGAGCTCGATAACACCATTAGCCAGTACCCACCGATTTTGTGCGTAGACGTCCGTATCGTTGGCGAGCACCCATGAACGAATCGTGTTGACGTAGGCAGGTTCGGTCGCTCGGAACCCGGCGGTGAACCAGCGTTCGAGTGTTGCGTCGATCGTCGCTGCCGGCCCTCCCGCGGCACTTGCCTCGGCACGTTCTTCGACGAGCCGTTGGGCTTCGGCGCCGCGCTCGTGGGGAGAATTCAGAATCGCAAGAGCCGACACGCGACCGGGATGATCGATCGCAATTCGCCGGTTGATCATGCCGCCGAGTGAGAACCCGACCAGTGCCGCTGACTCGACCCCCAGCTCATCGATGAGCGAGATGCACTGCTCGGCGAACATCGTGAGATCTGGGGTGTCCGTGGACGGCGGCGTTTCGCCGTGGCCGGTGAGGTCGTAGCGAATGACTCGGAAGTGCTCACTGAGCACCGGGACGTGTTGATCCCAGGTCGAGCGGGTCATGCCAAGCCCATGGATGAGGACGACCGCGGGCGCATCGTCTCGCCCACCGACCTCATAGACCGTTCCATCAGGCGCCGTTCCCCTCATGGCTATTGAGTCTCGCGCACCCGCTGATATTTGAACAGCGAAATCATCTGCATCTATGATTCGAATATTCCGATAGCAGGATCATTCCAATATCGAGGTTCGACGGAAGTCGACCGTCGCGACGGTCGAGGGGAGCACACAGTGAACTTGACAGCACTGGAGACCTACCTCGCAATCGTCGATAGCGGCAACCTCGTGCGTGCTGCCGAGAAACTCCACGTGAGCCAATCGACGGTCACGACTCGCCTCCAAACCCTCGAGCGCGATGTCGGGGCTCAGCTCGTGACCCGGCACAAATCTGGCGTCGAACTTACCGAAGCAGGCCGACGGTTTCGCCATCACGCCGAAGTGATGCTCGAGCTGTGGGGCCAGGCCACCCAAGACGTGGCGCTCCCGGACTCGATCGATGTCGTCGCCAGCATCGGCTGCCACACCGACCTGTGGTCTGGCCCCGGACGGACCTTGTTCGATGCGATCCGGACCGAACACCCCAATGCTGCACTGACCGTGCTCCCCGGTGATCAGGCCGAGATCGAGCGCCTTCTCCGAGGCGGCCTCATCGACATTGCGCTCACATATGAAGTTGCGGTCCAGCACAACCAGACGATCCGATCGCTTCCCTCGGAACGGCTCATCCTGGTCAGCGATCGACCCGACAGTCCCATGCGCTTCGATCCCCAATACATCTACGTCGAGAGCGGCGAGGACTTCCGACGTCGACACGCCGCTGCATACTCCGACGCCGGAACGGCGCGCCT
>CALLAA010000099.1 GCA_938002955.1 uncultured Acidimicrobiales bacterium | reverse complement strand
TCTTTGCCCCGACGCTCGAAGACGATGGTGATACACGATCTTCGACTACTGCCATGCAGCTCTCCCCCATACACGGACACAAACGCCCGACCGAATAGGCGCAACGTATCAGAAGGTGTGACGTCCGTGACAACTCAATACGGGCGTATCCCGAAGAACTGCCGGGTGGCAGTGATGACGAATCGCCGCCGGTAAAGCGGCAAATTCGTTGCTAGATATCGTCGAGCCAGCCGGATCGGGCCGCGACCATGACGGCCTCGACGCGATTGCGTGCCTCGAGCTTGCGAAGCACGCTCTCCATGTACGCCTTGACCGTTCCCCGGGCCAAGAAGAGCTGCTCGGCGATCTCGGGGTTCGACATGCCCTGCGCTGCGAGCTGAACGACTTCGAGCTCTCGGGACGACAACGGCGACTCGGCGCCGGCCTGCCGGCGTGACGGCACATCGATGTCTGCAGCACGTAACGGATGCGGCCCGGATAGGACACCCGAGAGCGCCGATGTCGCTTGCCCAGCGTTTTCGAGCAGCGAGGTGGCCTGAGCAATAAGTGCAGGCGGACTGGTTGGGTCTTCGGCGATCGTCTTGGCAATGGCGGCGATATGACCGAGGTTCTCACCAACGGAGGCGTCGAGAACCTGAGCGGTCCGCTGCCGCTCTGCCTCGACAGCCGCTTCGGTAAGGGCACGGGAGCGGTCGGCCAGAGATAGCGCAAGCTTGGCCGACTCGACTGCGGTCAAGACACGATCGACCATGACGTCGGTGTAGACCTTGGGCGTTCGGTCAGAGACGTACGCAACACCGGCGAGCTCGGTCCCGACGGTCAACGGCAAGCACAACACGCCCCGCAAACCCTCTTCGGAGATCTGCGTGTCGTACTCGTGGGTGATCGATTCGGCAGAGACGTACTCGCGCACCGACGCCGGCCCGCCGTTGGCGAGCACCTTGCCGCCGAGGCCTCGACCGCGTTCGACACGAATGGTCTCGAGTGCGCCGGTGTTCGCTCCGTGCACCGCGGTCAGACGGAGGTGGTCTGGGCCGTCGAGCAGACCAACAAACCCGAGGTCCGAGTCGATCGATTGTGCTGCGGCCCGGCCGACGCGCTCGAGCACCGCAGACCGCTCGAGCGGTTCGGCAAGGTCACTGATCACCTGCAAAACGCCAGCGACCGCGGATCCGTCGATTTTCTCCCCCAACTCCATTGCGTTGATAGTAGACGCATGCGCATCGCAACGTGGAATGTGAACTCGATCCGCCGACGGGTCGACCTCGTCACCGAGTTCATGAGAGCCGAGCAACCAGACGTGCTCTGCTTGCAGGAAACCAAATGCGCTGATTCGCAGTTTCCCCGCCAGGCGTTCGCCGACCTCGGCTACGACGTGGCAGTGCATGGCACCGGCGGATACGGCGGCGTGGCGATCGCGAGTCGGGTTGGGCTGGACGATGTATCGCTTGGATTTGGCGGCGAGCACGGCCCACCGTTCAACGAGCCACGGCTGCTCGCCGTAACGGTTGATGACACGCGCATCATGACGTTGTATGCACCCAATGGCCGGAGAATGAAGTCGCCTCATTGGCACGCGAAACTCGCGTGGTTCGAGCTGTTGCGTACCGAATTGGAACTCGAACTCGCGGAGTCGCCCCGCCTTGTCGTCGCCGGGGACTTCAACGTGTGCCCCTCCCCTGCCGATGTCTATGACCCGGTCAAGAAGCGAAACCGAAACCTCGTGAGCGAGCCGGAACGAGGAGCCGTGGCCCGAATCGTCGACCTCGGGTTCGTCGACCTCGCCCGCAAGCTCCATCCCGAAGAGCCGGGGTTTAGCTGGTTTGCGTTCTCGGCCGGACAGTTCGCAGCCAATCGCGGGTACCGGCTCGACCTTGTGCTCGCATCTACGGAGGCAGCCGAGGCCGCCACCGCGTGCCGAGCGCTTCGCGAGTGGCGCGAGCCTGAACGTTCGCCCTCGGATCACGCGCCGGTCGTGGCTGACTTCGGCCGCTGAGCCACGGCCAACGCACTTCACAATGCACTTCACAATGCACTCAACAACGCCGAGCAGCCGAAAACCAGTACAACGCATGGCCGAGGCCATGCGTTGTTTTGGGTCGCCAACGGTCAGCTAAACCGCTGTCGACGGGGTGACCAGATCACCGGCGGTGGGCACCGGCGAGCACTGCCACCGACCGCTTGCTCGGCGGCGTCAGCCCATGCCGATCGTCGCGTCTGCAGCGATCAGGTTCTCCATGGTCTTGCGGGAGGCATCGGCCAACTGCGCGTATTCGGCGTCGACTTCGGTCATGACTCGTTTGAACTCAACGTTTACGCTTTCGACCAAGGCGCCGGCTCGAGTAAGAAACGCTGTCTTCTCCGCACCGAGGTTCGACGTGGCTGCACCGAGAACCGAGGTCACTTGGCCTTGCAGATGTTCCTTTATGGCGATGGCGTTGTCGCGCGATGCGCCTTGCCAGTCGGAGCCAACGAGTTGGCTGTGCGATGCGTTTATGTCATCGGTCAACGTGCCAGCAACTTCTTCGAACCTGGTAAGCAGCGATTCCATTGCCGAGGAGATCGCCTCCTCGAGCTGCTGGGCGGCCTGCGACGTTGATTCGCCGGTGGTCACCGCCATCGCTCCGGATTCGTTAAGTCGCTTCGCGCTGTCCTCGATCGACTGCAGGTTGCCGCCAATAAATGCGTGTCCGCTCATTACATTCACCCCTTCTTGCCACTTTCGTGGCGTTTCATGTTGTTTCGGTATTCATCGTTGCATGAAGGTGGATCGAATGCCAACTCGAAGCAATGAAACATCATGAAAAGCATTCAGAGGTGCGTTGAGCAGCACGTCCGTAGACCCCGGCAGTCCCGTTCACACCGACACTCTGATTGACCGGGCACGTCCGAACCGTGCGCATGGCCGGGTCGCCGGTTCTAGACAGCCACGTGGATTGCGTGGGCTTCGCCGTTGGAGACGAGGTACCCACGTCCGGGCACTGGATCGAGGCGCTCGGAGCGCGGCAGGCGAACACCCAGGATGTCCCCGTCGACCGCATTATCCGGGAGCAGCAAGATCCCGGTTCCCGACGCTCGGACGAAGCGTGTCCAGTGGCCATAGGCCTGGCGCACCGCCGAGGACCGCACAGCAACGATCAGCGTCACCAATGCCGGAGCGTTCTTCGCAAGGTCGAGCAGCGGCCCGGAGTCGACATCGATCCGATCCGCATCGTCGACAACGACCACCCAGCGACGTTCGTCGTCAACGGCCATCGAGAGAACATGGTTCGAGATCGTCGGTGGTGCCGCCGGCATCGAATACGCCTGCGTCAAAGAGCGACGCTCCTGGCGTTGGCGATAGTCCCACGAGGATCAACGACGGATCGGCAGCGCGAAGTTGGCGTGCAATCGTACGCAACGCGCTCGTTCGCCCGCTTTGACTCGGACCGCTAACCGTCGCGTGCTCACCGGGTCGAATCGTCAGCCGTGTGACCATGCGGGTCGTTCCATCGATACCGATCGGGATCGACAGTCCAGGCTCGAGAAGCGTCTCAACCTCAGCGACAACCGATGCCGGAACGAACGATGGCAGCGCCTCGATCACCGGCAACGGCGGATCGACCGAACGCTCATTGTCCACGATCAACTCGTCCCAGGCAATCACCTGAGCAACGAGTCCACCGCTCCCCCACAAGGCGCGCCCAGGGCCGAACTTGGGTAGGGACTTCATCCGAATACCAAAGTCCGCATAGCCGTTCGCTCCCGACTGCTCGAGGACGACATGCTGGGAAATCGTCCCTCGAATCGACCGCGGGATATCGCCGTAGCGGGTCGCTCCCAACAGGCAGACGATGCCCACGGCTGGACCATCACGTCCAATGCGCGACCACAGTTCGCCGTTCGGCGTGCCGCTCACGAGCTCGTTCATCTCAGCGAAGGCCGCAATCCCATCGATGGCGATGACGACCAGCGGAGCATCGGCGGCGCGGACTCCGACGTCGCGCCGACGGTCCATCTCCTGTCCCACGAACTGCAAGAGTCGTTGTTGTCGAGCCTCGTCGTTGGCCTCGATTACCGCAGCCACGTGAGCAAGGCGATCGATGCCCGCAAGTCCACCGGCTCCATGGTCGACAGGGAAAACCCAGACGGGACGATCTTCAGCGTCGGCGAGCCTGGCGATCGCACTGCGGATCGTTGTCGTTACCCCCGAGCCCAAGACACCGACCACGCTGAGGTGACCATTGGCGGTACTCCACCCAACGCGAACACGCCGCTGAGCGGCTGGATCATCAGCGACCGCCAGAGTGACATCGGCGTCATCGATCGTTGGATACTCGCCGAGCAAGGCGATGTCAGCACTGGCCAGGACAGCTGGCAACGCGTCGAGCCACGGCCGTCGTGGCGGCTGGTGATTTCGCGCGGCCCGAGCAAACACGTCTACGAGCACTTCGAGATCTGTGGTTTCCGCCGAGACAGCCCCAGCACCGAACTGTGGACCAACGCCCGATCCGACCGGCACCTC
>CALLAA010000098.1 GCA_938002955.1 uncultured Acidimicrobiales bacterium | reverse complement strand
AGATCTATTACTCCCTCCGGGGGCCGTTGCACGGAGCTGTTTCCTCCAGCGGTCGCAATCCGAGCCTGGCGGCTCTCGATGCTCGGCTGCTGGCCGGTAGTCTTGGGCTGTGGTTTGGCTTATTGCAGTCCTTGGACTTCTTCTGATCGTCGGCATTGCGGTGGTCGCTGTCGCTCGGGTCTCCGTCGAACTCGAAGGAACTATCGCTCCTGCACTGCTCGAGGTCGATGACGCGGTCGAAGTCGTCGCCGAAGCGCTCCCGTACGAGGTTTCGGCAGTCGTCAGTCACGACGATGTACAAACCGTCGTTGGCTGGGTGCTCGAATTCTTCGAAGAACTGGGTATGTCCAGCACCTACGGCGAAGAGCTCGGTGGAGATTGGGTCGACGGCGAGCGAGCCGTTGCCGATGAGATCGGAGCCGTCGATTATGCCGTTGCGCGCAGCGTTGAAACCGACTCTGGACTCGACGCAATTCACGTCACGGTCATCGTCGATGCCCTCGTTTCTTACCTCCGCGATATCGGAGCGGTCGGAGATGAGGTACGGTAGAGATACCGAGAGAAAGGGGGTGGTCCAGATTAATACTGATTTTGGAACCTTGGAGGTGTCTGACCGTTAGGTCGGGCCCGCTGGATCACAGGCGAGAATGTTGACTCGCTGTCCGCCCTGCAGACAGTGTCAGACACCGCCGAACTAACCGTCGGACGTTGTTCCACCCGGCACGACTCTTCGCTCACGTCCCGTCTCGAACGGCACGTCAGCGTTCCAGAGCCGTAAACAGGTAGATCGGTTTATCCAGCGAATTGTGTTACGGAAAGAGGGGGTCCTCCCGGACCTCCTCTTTTCTGTTTTGCCGAAACTAGAATCTCCCCATGGATCGTCCCAAGCAGTATCACGAGTTCCGCTACATCGGCGATAAGCGAAGTCAGGTCGTCTACGACCTCGACAATGCCGACAACGATGGCGATGTCATTGCCGAACTCGTCGAGAGCGAGCAAGTTGCCACCTTCGGCCCCGACACCTTGCCCGAGGCCCGCAACCGCGGCTATCGCCTCCGCACCGCGTAACTCCTTCGATGAACGTCACGCTCGACGGCGCCGCCGGACCGCTCGATTGCTGGCTCGCCAAGCCCGAGCGTGTTCCCGAGAACGGCCGGCCAGGCCTCGTTCTCGTACCTGGCTTTCCCACCGACACCGGTGGTGGAGCGAATTCGTTTCGAACCTTCCCCGACCTCGCCGACCGTATCGCCGACCACGCGCGCATGATCACGCTCGCACTTGCGTACCGCGGAATCGGCGCAAGCGGTGGACATTTCTCGCTCAACGGATGGCGTCAAGATCTACGAAGAGCGATCAAACACATCCGAAGCGTCGACGGTGTTGACTCGTCGATATGGATCATGGGGTTTGGTACCGGAGGAGCGCTTGCAGTCGACGCCGCTGCAGAAGACGGCGACATTGCCGGTGTTGTGTCGGCAGCAGCGCCGGCCGACTTCCAGGACTGGGCGTCGCGCCCTCGCGAACTCCTGTCCCACGCCAGACGATGTGGTGCGATCAGCGACAACGACTTCCCGCCAGACTTCGGCGCGTGGGCGAAAGAACTCGTCGGCGTCTCGACCGTCAAGAGCGCTGAAAAGTACGCAGCTTCGGGCGGTCGACTGATGGTGCTGCACGGCAGCAACGACGATGGGGTTCCCCAACTCGACGCACGCGCGATAGCCGACGCACATCCAACGGTCGAACTACGAATCATCGACGGAGCACGTCACCACCTCCGCCACGACCCACGAGCCATGGCCACAGCGATTGGCTTCCTCGACCGTCGCGGACGGCCAGCGACCGCAGGAGCGACCTGAGGCGCTCAGCTACTTGTTGTTGCCGTAGCCGTATCCGTAGCCGCTCGTACTCTCGTCGGCGCCGTTGAGCACCGCTCCGAGAGGCCTCGACTGCGCTCGAGCGAGCAGCTCCATAGCCTGATCGAGTTCGGCGGCGTTTGTCTGTCCTCGCATCGAGACGAGAAGGGTGGCATCGGCGATCCGCACCAATGGCAACGTATCGGCCACCGGTCGCAGCGGCGGGGAGTCGATGATCAACAGGTCGTACGCGTACGACAGCTTCTCAATGAACTCCTGAGCTGGGACCGAACGAAGAAGCTCCGCTGGTGGGGATCCGCTCGAACCAGCGGGAATGACCGAGACCAGACCTTCACCAGAAGCTTGCTCGGTGATGATCTCCGCGTTGCCAACGCTGGACAGATGTTCGGCGAGACCGTTGTCGTTACCAATTCCAAACAGCTCGTGCTGGGTTGGATTGTGCATGTCGGTATCGATCACCAAAACGTTTGCTCCGGACCGAGCGAACGCAACTGCGAGATGGGCGGCCACCGTCGACTTGCCCTCTGACGGGTTTGCGCTCGTGACCAGAATCGAGCGGATCTCGGTGCCGGCCGCCTGGCCCAGTTCGATCGCAGATCGCAACGATCGGAAAGCCTCGGTGAACGCTCCTGTTCGACTCGTGATGAGGCGACGCTCGCGCTTTGCGAACCGGGACTTGAGCGGCGGCGGGATAACGCCAATGACGGGAACCCCGTCGGTCGCACGCTCGAGATCTCGCTTGTCGAGAATCGTGTCGTCGAGGGTCTCGAGGAGCAAGGCGACACCGGCTCCGAGTATCGCTCCAGCGACGAGGGCAAGACCGATATTACGAACCCACGACGGAGCGAACGGACTACCAGGGGCACCGGCCTCGTTGAGGATCGACACCGACGCGCTGTTGTTAAGCTGGCTAGAGACGTCGATTTGGTTGAGCTGAGCGCGAAGACGAGTTTCCTCGGCATCGAGCGAATCGATCTGGATCTGCAGACTCGACGTATCGGTCGTGCTCAGCAACTCGCGTTCGAGCGCCAGGCGCTCGGTGCTGATCTCTGCCAGTCGGTTGTTGATCACGCTGACCGCAGCAATAAAGCGCTCACCCGAAGCGAGAGAACTCTCCGCGACGTAGGCGTTCGCGAAGGTATTCGCGACATCGGCGGCGCGTTGAGGGTCGGCATCGACAGCGGTAAAGCTCAGGGTGTCCGAGTTCGTTGATGCAGCCACAGATGCGCCGATCGCATCTCCAAAGTCGATGGCTGCCCGCGTCGCTACCCGGTCACTGTTTGCGAACTCGACCTCGTTCTGGAGGTTGCGGGAACGGACCGAACTCGACACGTTGGTGGTGTCGTCGAGCGGATTGGACGACCCGAGATCGACTCGCACGCGAGCTTCGGCGCGGTACTGCGGCGTCTGCAATGCAGACATAGCAATCGCTGCTGCGAGGAGCACAGCAACCAACGCAACGATGATCCACTTGCGACGCCCGACGATGTCGAGATAGTCGGTCAGCTGTAGCTCAGCTACGGAATCAGCCATTGAGCAGGTCTCCTGTCAGCGCACGCATGATTAAGAACGCCGCTTCTTTGCGAGGGCTTTCCCGAGTTCCACAACGTACTGGCTATTGGTCACCGCATAGCGCTTAAAGAGCCTCTTTGGCTCCAAGCCGAGACGCCACAGCCATTCGAGGCCGTACTTCTGCATCATGGCCGGCGGTTTGCGTAGCTGCCCTGCGTGATAGTCAAAGGCAGCGCCAACAGCCATCATTGCGGCGTTGACCTTGCCTTTGTGCGCTGCCACCCACTTCTCTTGGCGGGGACACCCACGTCCGACGAGAACGACACCGGCACCGGAGTTGTTGATCCGCTCGATGTCGGCTGCGTCCTCTTCGGGAGTTGCATCGCGGAACCGGTCAGGCTGAACATCGGAAATGATGGCATGTGGCCATTCCTTCAGAATCGCAGCCACGAACGCATCGCAGGTCTCAGGAGTTGAGCCGAAGAGGTAGATACCCACGCCTGCGTCTGCGGCCGCGCCACAGACCTTCCAGGTGAGGTCGGGCCCATAGACGCGTTCATCGAGGTCGGCGTCGTGTAGCAGGTTCATGGCCCACCGCACTGGCTGGCCATCGGGAGTTACGAGATCGAGGCCATTAACGACCTCGCGAAAGCTGTAGTCATGAACAGCTTCCATCAGGCCGTGGGTCGCAAGTGCACTCATCGCGAACGATTGCTTTTGGCGGCCAGCTTCGACGATGCGCTTGGTGGCATCTTCGTAGTCGGTGATGGAAAGGTCGACACCGAAGATGTCGACCTGTTCGGCGTTCGCAGTGAGCATTACGCGTCGTCGCCTTCAGCGAGCCAGCGCTCGGCCATCTTGTCGTGGATCTCGCCCATGATGGCGCGAAGGTCGTAGGTGAACTTCCAGTCCGGGTAGTGGTTCTGGAAGCGGCGGACGTCGCTTACGTACCACATATGGTCGCCGATGCGATTCTCGTCGGAGTAGGTCCAATCGAGCTTGTTGCCCGAAAGTTCCTCAGCGAGATCGATGGCTTCGAGCATCGAGCAGTTGATCGCACGACCGCCACCGATGTTGTACACCTCGGCAACGCGAGGGGCACGGTAGAAGTGGTCAAAGGCCGAGATGAGGTCCGATGCGTGGATGTTGTCGCGGACCTGCTTCGCCTTATACCCAAAGATTGTGTACGGGCGGCCAATGACGGTGCACTTGACGAGGTACGCAAGGAAGCCGTGGAGCTCGGCTCCGGAGTGGTCCGGCCCGGTGAGGCATCCGCCGCGGAACGCAGCGGTCTTCATGTCGAAGTAACGACCGTATTCCTGGACGAGTGCGTCGGCGGCGAGCTTGGATGCGCCGAAGAGGCTGTGGGTCGATTGGTCGACCGACATCTCTTCTGGGATTCCGTGTTCTGCCCACGGGTGCTCGGGGTCGAGTTCCCAGCGAGACTCAAGTTCGATGAGCGGCAAGAAGTTTGGCGTATCGCCGTAGACCTTGTTGGTCGACGTAAAGATAAACACGGCTTCTGGGCAGTGCTGGCGGGTGGCCTCAAGAAGGTTGAGCGTGCCATTTGCGTTGACGCTGAAGTCGGTGTGTGGGTCGCGAGCAGCCCAATCGTGCGACGGCTGAGCGGCCGTGTGCACGATAAGTGAGATGTCCGTGCCGTACTCCGCGAACAAGGAGTTCATGGCGTCGGTGTCGCGGATGTCGGCAGCGACGTGGCGATAGTTGTCGTATCGCGTCGTCAGGTCATTGACGACCCAATCGGTCGATGCCTCAGGTCCAAAGAACTCCTGACGCATGTTGTTGTCGATGCCGACGATGGTGTCGGCTTCCGGGGCGAAGTGTGTCACCGCCTGTGACCCAATTAGCCCGCCGGAACCAGTAACAAGAATCACTGACATGAATTTAAGAGCTCCTCAGTTGCAGCAATAGAAAACTGTAGTGCTGACTGCTAGGACTGCAATAATTCGTACAACTCAATATGTGCGGCCGCGATGCGATCGATTGCAAAGGGCTCGAGCACAGGTTTTGTCCGTTTGCGGTCTAGCCAGGCGTTAAGGCTAGCGAGATCGAGCGACCCAACGTCGTCGGGGACCGCAAACACCCAGTCATCACCTGCGAGTTCGTCGATATTGGACGCCTGGGCGCCGCTGCTCATGATGATGGGTAGGCCACGGGGGAGCGCATAGAACGGTCCGCCCGAGTTGAACGTATTGCGTTGCAGCGAGACGATGGCTGCGCTGTTTTCGAGAATTGGCTCGAGGGTTGCGTCGTCGGCAAACCCGGGCTGCACCGTAAGCCACGACAACGCGTGGGCCTTTTGGCGGAGCCGTGCCAGTAGGGCCTCGTCGCCGACACCACCGATGATCAGCACCGGTCGAGTGTTGTTCTGAGCCGTGAGGGCGTCGATGAACTCTTCGATCCGGTGGTATGGGTGGATCTGGCCCAGGACGACCAGTTGCGTGCGTTCGCTATCGGGGCGCAGTGTCAGTGGGTTCGCTGGCGGATGTGTTGGATGGGCGATCGTGCGCACGATGGTGTTGTCGCCAATGGCATTGTCCTGTTCGAGCGTCGCATGGTGGCCGGGTACGAGAAGCACCATTGCGGCAGCATGTTTTTGGACCGTCCGGCGGAACCATGCGTCGAACGGGTCCGATTCTCCGTGTGGGGCACGATTGTGTGCCGTCAGAACAATTGCGTGCTTGCGCAGGCGAAGTGCAGCCAGGAGCGCGACTGCCCGCCCATGTTTGGCGAAGGTAGCGGGCGTCGACGGGCCTCGCGACACGTGCTCGGGCCATTGGATGTGCACGATCTCTTGAGAGCTCTGCGCAATTGCACGGAGGGTGAGCGACTCCACTCGACAACCCAGGGCCTCGATCGCTCCCGCAATGTCGCGGATATATGGACTTTGTGTCTGTTGCGGCGTAACGGACCAAAAGACACGGGGTATTGCCATCACGACACTCTATTCATCTGGGTCCATCAGCGCGCTCGGCTTTTGGACGATCTTTCGCTCGAATCGTGCCGTAATATTTCCGTAACATTACGAGTGGTCGCGGGACGTGAATCTGGCAGCGGCGCGTGACAAAACAAACTTCGCCCGATATGTCGTTTTCGTTACAAGCTGTGATATACATTCACTGTGCGTTCGTGGAGTCCCGTTCGGCGGGTAGGGGTATCACTTCTTGTGGTCCTAGTTGTGGCAATCACCACTGCTGGTGGCCTTCGTGGCGCGCTCGGTGAAATGGGACGCACAGTGGTCACCGTCACTGGCCGCGATCTTGGAACGCCATCTGTTGCCCGTTCTGTGGTCGATGTCGAAATCGACCCGGCGACCGGGGCCGCAGTCGAGCTCGTCGTCGCTGATGCAAGCGTGGCCGAGCCGGTCACCATCGAGAACGCGCAACCGGCCGTCGATGTCAATCCGCTCGCACCTGCACCTGCTGCGCCGGCAACACCAGCTGCGTCCAGCCAGGTCGCTGGAGCAACGGTCACCGCGCCACCCTCGCCGGAATCGTCTGTCGCTCCAAAGATCTTCGACACGACGGTCGTTCCGAAGGCCACGACGACTACGACGATCGCGATCGATCTCGAAGCCCGTGGAAATGTGGCAGAGAACGTGCCTGACACCGCTCCGGTCACCACGACGACCGCAGCGCCAACAACAACGGCGACGCCGACGACGGCTGCTCCAACGGCGACGGCTGCACCGACGACGACCGCACGCCCAACAACAACGACCGCAGCACCGACGACGACCGCACGCCCAACAACAACGACGGCAGCGCCAACGACGACCGCAGCGCCGACGACCACACAAGCACCCGGCACGGTTCGGGTGTCGAACGGCGTCGCGAACGGTGGCGGATACTCCAACACCCCAATCAACGATGCGATTGCACGGGCCAAGCCCGGTACCCGCTTCGAATTCTCCGGCGGAAACCACGGCACGATCAAGGTTTCTGGTGCAAAGGGAGCGCAGGGTAACCCCATCGTGCTCACCGCAGCCGACAGTGGAAACCGGCCAACCTTCACCGACAACAGCTACACGGGTCGCGCTGGTATCGAACTTTCCGGATCCTCCAACATCACCGTGTCGAACATCAACATCCGCAAGTCGATGTGGGGAATCCGTCTCGAAGGTTCATCGGGCATTCTCATCGACAACGTCCGCATCGACGACATTGGCCAAGAAGGCATCCGTGTCATGCAGCGGTCGTCATATGTAACGATCACCAACTCCACGATCTCCAAGACCGGCCGACGTACCGGCACAGCACCAGATGGTCAGCCGTACTCGCTCTTTGGAGAGGGCATCTATCTCGGAACCGGCAAGGACTCAAGCGACGAAGTCCACCACATCACGATCAAGAACAACGACATCTCAAACACCATGACCGAGGCGATCGACGTCAAGCAGCCAGTGCACAACGTCGAGATCTCCAACAACAACATTCACGACATCCGTACCGGAACCAGTGGCGCCGTCGTCGTACACATCGAGAAGGACTACTCCGCCTCGAGCCCGAACATCCGGATCGCCTACAACACCATCACGAACATCTCGACGAACTCGGGATTCCGGGACGGTGTCGGCATCGTCGTTGGCTCGTCGGCCGATGTCATTGGCAACAACATCCGAAACACCCAGCACTATGCAATTCGTGTTGAGGACGAGGGTTCACAAGGCAACCGAATCACCGTAAACATTCGAGACAACAAGTTCTCGAACGTTGGACGTGCTGGCATTTGGCAGTCCGGCTCCAAGGCCACGGTCAATACCTCAAACAACAGCGGAAGCTGAACCCTCGCGACGAGCGAGTATCGACACCGCCGTCCACAGCAGGGCCGCAAAGAGTACTTCGGCGATCAGCGTCGTGACCGCTGCTGCCTGCCAGCCGTATCGAGGAATGAACGCGAGGTTGCCCACAAGGTTCGCCAACGCTGTGGCAAAGATGATCCACGAGCGAACGTTGTGATGATCAGCCCCGGTCAAGGCGTTTCCTGGGAAGTACTGCAGGCCCTTGACTAGCGGAATGAACGCCAGCCATTTGACGGCCTCGACCGAATCGCCGTACTTGGCTTCGTCGAGGATCAACAAAATCAACGGCGCTCCCAGGAACAGGGCAACGCCCGCGGCGAGGCCGTAGCCGGCTGCAATCGCCGTCAACCGCTTTGCGAACGCCATTGCTTCAGAGACTGTCGATGCGCCCTTGCGAAAGAACTCTGCGTACGTTGCCCGGACAACGGCGATCAGCGGAATGGTCGACATCTCGACGATCCGGTACGCCGGTGAGTAGATCGCCGCGTCGGCCTTGAGGTCGTTTGCGCCGAGCACGAATTTGTCGATATCGGTCTGACCACTCGACGATGTTTGTACGAAGACGAACCCGAACCCGTGACGAAGATCCTCGCGGTTCGGGGCGAGAAGGCGATGGGTTCCTCCGAATGCTCGGGCGACCTGCAACGAGCTGAGCACTCCCCACGAGACCATTCCGACGAACAGGAACACCGACCACTGCAACAGACTGTCGAAGCCGAGCAGGACGAACGACAAGAGCAAGACGAGCCGAACCGCACCACCAGTCAGATTGATCCGGAGGCCGACGTCTGAACGGTGGTGGGCCTCGGTCATCATCGTTGATGCCTGCGCTGCGTTGAAACCAATGAGCTGGGCGATACCGAAGGCAAAGGCCACGATCGGGCGGATATCGAGCAGTGCGAAACCGACGAGCGTCGCAACGCAGGTTCCGAGCAGGCCACCGACCGACACTGCCGAGATCACCTTCGCCCACGTTTCAGCAAAGGGAACGTTTCGGGCAACCGCCCGCACACCGACGTGGTTCATGCCCCATTGGCTTACGGGTGCGAGCAGGGTTGTCAGGGCCAACATCGAGACGTAGTCGCCGAACACGGGAACCGTAAAGACGTCTGCCAGAACGAAGATCGTGGCGGCCCGAGTTGCTTGCACGATGAGCTCGGCGACGAGGACGAACGCCGCGTTCTGCGCGAGACCCTTCTCGCTGCGATCGACCGCCATCAGCGGGCCGGCGCGTTGAGTGCGTCGATAACACCCTCGGTAAAGTTCCGAGCCATGTTCTCGATTGTGAGTTCGCGGCCGGTCTCATCGGCGGCTGACCGAAGGGCTTGGAGTCGCTCGCTATCGACGAGTACCGCAGCCGTGCCGGCGGCGAACTCGGCAGGTGAGGGGTCGCCCGTGACAACGACGCCGTTCACCCCGTCGACGAGGTAGTCGATCTCGGGGCTGTGATAGTCGATGTCGGTCGTGACCGTCGGCAAGCCGAGGCCGAATGCGTCGACGACGTTCAGCCCAACGAGCCCTGGCATTACCTGCAACGCTGCGACCGAGGCGAGACGGAGACGCTCATCGCCGTAGATCGGCCCAGTTGCGTGAATCCACGGGTGTTGCTCGGCCGCTTCGGCGACCAAGTGCTGCTCGCTGCCGCCTCCGATGACCAAGAGCTCAACGTCGGGAACACGTTCGCGCAAGGCGTACGCAGCTTCGAGAAGGAATGCTGGCCGCTTTGGCGGATACATGCCGCCCATACAGAGCACCACCGGACCGTCCCCCATGCCGAGCTGTGCACGCACATCGGCGTTGGTCGATTCGGGAAGTGAGGCGAGAACCGATCGAATGTTCTCCGTATCGGTGGCGTTCATCACCGAAGTGATGCGATCTGCGGGCATACCGGCCTCGACCGCCGCCTCGGCAGAGAGCGCGTTATAGGCAAAGAACCAGTGCGACTTCTGGGTGAGTCGACGCTTGAGACCTTCGCCCGAAGACCCTTCGATCGACGTCTGGAAGTTCTTCCCGTGACCCCAGAATGCGAGTCGAGTATGGAGTCCTCGCTGGCCGTACGCCAAGACGATATTGAAGAGCTGCTTCGACGCCTGTTCGGTAATGATCAAGTCCGCTCCCGAAGCCGTATCGAATCCCGGCTGCCAGAGAAGTGTCTTGCCCGCGAGCGAAAACTCGCGAAAAGGCCGATGCTCCGCCCAGGGGAGCGTTGCTCGATCGCCCTTTGCGTGGTCCTCGGTCATTCCGTCGGCGACGATCAAACGCAGCTCGATGTTGTGCGCTCGGAGGTCTTCGCGGACGACCTCGTAGAACGGCACGCGGTATTGGTTGAGATTCTTCAGCAGCACGGCAACAACACGTTCGCCGGTCTCCTCGCGGGCGACCTGCGATTTGGATCGACCAAGAAACGTCCCGGGAGACAAGATCGCCGACGCTGCTACTTTGGCGAGGCCGGCAGGACTGCTGCCCGAGGCCACAGCGGCGCCGCCCTGTCGAAAGAGCGTCGCGCTAAGCACCCGGCGCTGATCGGACAGACGGCGAATGGGCGATGATGCCTCGGTCGCCTCGAGGAAGGACTCCCACGACGGCTGTTCCTCGCCCGCCCGAATCGCAGCCATGCATTCTTCGGTATAGCGGAGCCGTGTCGCATGTTCGCCAGCGCTGCTCGACGTCACCGAACCATCATGGATTCGGTGTGCGAAGCTTCGTCGCGGATCGGCGATGACCGGATGGTGCATGCCGAGCGTGGTGAAGGTCGCAAGATCCATCGCCGACCCAAAGCGTTCCTCGAAACCGTTGATCGATCGGAGGAGGTCGGTGCGATAGATCGCGGATGGAAAGACGATCTCGATGAGTTCGCCGGAGTCTCGTTCGGCTTCCCAGGCCGCAACCGTTGTGGGCCCGTAATCCTTGTTGGTGGAGAAGCGTGGACGGTCGTACGAGCCGCTGACCCGTCGGCAGAAACTGCCAACGACCGCTGGTGTGGGTGAGGTGTTTGCGAACAGGTCGAGGATTCGATGCACACGAGGTTCGAGGACGATGTCGTCGTCGCCCATGAACGTGATGAACGGGGTGGTCGCAAGGTCGAGTGCGGTGTTGTGTGAACCGGCGATGCTCAAGCGCTCATCGAGTTGGGTCAGCGTGTACGGGCCATCCCACTGCGACGTAATGGCATCGATCGAGGTTGTGAGGGAAGCATCCTCAGGGGCGTTAAGAACAACGTGGAGCGAGACCCCAGCTGGAGTTGTATCGATCAGGGATTGCAGGGCCGTCTGCAAGTAGCCATCGCGACCGATCGTGCAGATGGCGATCGTGAGATCGCTGGGAGTCGGTGGCTGTTCGAGCGTCCAATTCTCGTGCGCTGTCATCGTGTTCACCTCACTCGCAGTTGGGTCTGCGACAGGTCGGTCCTGTCAACGGTTCCAATCGGCAGATCGCTCCGCTTGTGGAGTCGGTCGGTGCCGGCAACCACGGTGGCTGTCTTCGTTATGCGTTCTCGCGAAGCGCCTGAACAATACCGTCGGCGAAACGTTGCGCCATGTCGGCTATCGAGAGTTCCTTACCCGCAAGCTCGGCCCCCTCGCGCAACGAGGCGAGCCGCTCGGGCGATCCAAGAACGTCGGCGGCCACCGATGCAAACTCTTCGGGAGTGGCATGCTCCGGGGTCACAATTCCGTTCACGCCCTCAAGGAGGTACTCGATCTCTGGGCTGTGGTAGTCGATGTTGGTCGTAATCGTCGGCAGGCCCAGTGCAAAGCCGTCGACGATATTCAATCCAACGAGGCCGGGCATGAGCTGAATGTCCGCAACCGATGCGAGTCGTATGCGCTCATCGCCGTACCGCGCTCCGAGGTGGTGGAACCACTCGTGTCGAATCGCGGCTTCTTCGATGACACCAACAGCGCTGCCGCTGCCGATAACGACCATCTCGAAGTTCGGTATGAGCTCGCGAATGTGCTCGGCGGCCTCGACGAGAAAGTCGGGACGCTTGTGCAAGTACACCCCGCCGAGGTACAGGGCGACGGGTCCATCGTCCATGCCGAGTTCGTCGCGGACGGACTGCGCGGTGTAAGCGGGCAGTGACATCCGAACATCACGCATGTGCTCGGTGTCCGTCGAGTTCATCACGCTCGTGACGTTGTCGGGATCCATGCCGAATTCCACCGCGGCGTCAGCGGAAAGGGTGTTGTATGCAAAGAACCAATGCGCTCGCTTCGTGAGGCGCCGCTTCAGGCCCTCCCCAGCGCCGCCTTCGAGCGATGCTTGGAAGTTCTTGCCATGTCCCCAGAATGCGTGGCGGGTACCGAAGAGCCGTTGGCCGTATGCCAACACGATGTTGAATAGCTGCTTTGATGCTTGTTCGGTAATGATCAGGTCGGACGAGCGGGCGAGGTCGAACCCTGGCTGCCACAGCATCGTGTGACCGAGCAGGGTCACCGACCGAAACGGTCGCTCCTCGGCCCACGGCAGGCTCTCGGCCGCGGTATCGCCCTTGGCCAGATCCTCTGGTAGGCCGCCGCCGACCACGAGACGAAGTTCGATTCCCTTTTGCTCAAGATTGCGCCGCAGTTGCCGGAAGAATGGCACGCGGTACTGATGACAGTTCTTGAACAAGATGGTCACCACCGGCTCGGTGGCGCCCGTCATGTTGTTTGGCACGGAACTTCCCTACATCTCTCCACGGCTTACACGCTGAGTTTCCTCGCGGCTGCGTAGTTGCTCCAAATCTGTTTGGCATTATTTCTGCCGACCTGGAGGATTCGTCCCGCGCCCAAACGTTATCGGGATTAGAGAAAAGGTGCCCAACCGCATACGAGCGAGTCGAAGCATGACGCGCGGTTATCGTCCACGGTTCCGGTGTCATCGTCCCTTCCGGGCACGAACGGACTCGACGATGGGTCCGCTGCATTGCGTGATGACGTCGTGCTCGGTGTCGTCGATGGGCGCTGCGGCGACGCTCCGGTCGGTTGCGTCGGCACGATGTTCGCTGCAGCTGCGTTGCTGCCGACCGGCTGTTTCGAGGTCGGAGCGGTGGTCGTCTTTGTGGATGCTGACGCTGACTCCACCGGAGCCTTCTGTGCCGCAGCCGTCGTTGGTGGGGGAGCGGTCGTCGTGGTCACCGAGGGAGCCGCCCCTTGAGAAGACTCATAGGCGCCGAAGGTGACCGCCCCTGATCCGGGGCGGCGAGCTCCAGTGACATCGTTCGATACTCCCTTATTCGGAGCTGAACGGAGGTCTGCGGGCGCGTTGTCTCGAAGCCGGAAGTTGCCGCCGTTGGCATCGACGAAGACATCAGCACTCGCCGACCGGTTTGCGTCTCCATCTGCGCCGAGATTGTTCTCGCTCACCACGCGCATGCCGCGGCCCTCGTTGACGACGGTTCCGAGGCTGCCCGTATTGAACAATGTGTTGTGCATGACGGTCGCCGTGCCACCACTGCCACGCAAGAAGATGCCTCGGTGTTGGCAGTTCTGTAAGACGTTGTTGACGATGCGCACGGTCACCTGTGCAACGATGCAGTTGCCGTCGCGGTACGGCGATGAGCGTGTCACGTTGCGAATGACATTGCGTTCCACATTGATCTTCGGGTCGCCGCCCTGGTCGCCGTTGAGGTGCACGACAATCGCACCCGAGGTCTGGGTCACGACGTCGGAGATGGAATTTCCGATGATGTCGATGTTGGTCGCCGGTCGCTTTACGTCGACGGCCTCGTCGGTGGTGCGCATGATGCGGTTGTTGATAACAACGATGTTCTTGACGTGGTCAACACCCGCTGGTGTGCCGGTGCCGATGTAAATGCCTTCGCCGTTGGCCTCGCCCTTGTCGGTTCGGCGGCCGGTATCGGCAACCGTGTTGCCGTCGATACGAATGTTGGACGATCCGCCCTTGATGCGGATGCCCTCTTGGCCAATGTCGCCAACGTTGTTGGCTCGAACGGTGATGTGGTGAGCATTCTCGATGTAGAAACCCCACAACGCTCGGCGGACCGTCATGCCAACCACTTCGATGTGCTGCGAGTTGCGAATCAGAATGCCGGCACCAGACCGGTAGTCATCATCACGAAACTCGACCGCGCCAGCTGCTTCCAGGCGAATCGGTGAACCCGCCGAGCCGTTCACTCCGTCGATCTTGAGCGGTCCGTACGTGCCCGGCTGGAACACGACGGTTCCACCCGGAGCCAAGATCGACAACGCTCGGTCGAGCGAGGCCACGGCCTGTCCGGCGCCTTCGCCGCTGCGGCCGTCGTTTCCATTGGGTGCAACAAAGACTCTTCCGAGCTTGGTTTCGCGAAGCACTGTCGGTTCGACGGCTTCACTAGTCCCCGCCGAGCCCGGGTCGATCGTTGTGGTACCGCTTGAGTCATCGCTGACGGCAGGGCCGATTTCCGGCTGGTCGACGTTGACGTCGGGTACGACGGGTGCGGCCTGGTCGTCGCCGCTACACGCGGCGAGAATGCTGATCGATGCGATGAGGGCGAAGAGTGTCGCTCGGAGTCGGGTGGTCATAGAAGTGCCTCCACCTCGGCGAGCAAGACCACCGGGTCGATTTGGCCGCGCAAGGTTCCATCGACGATCAGACGGACCTCGATGAGTACATCGCCGGCGGGTACTGCGAGGGTCTGACTCGACGACGCGACCGCGCCAGATGCGTCGATCAGATCTGATCGCAGGTTCACGCCGGGTGTTCCAGAGAGGCTGGAAAAGGACAACACACTCCGATTGACCGTACTGCCAAATTCGTCTGGCATGCCGTCGCACGACTCCCATGCTGATCGGCTCGCCTGCAGCACGCGGTCGACGGTTTCATCGTCCTCGAATTCGGTGATGCGTACGTCGGCGACCGCCCCGTCTTGGCTGATGCGAAATGCCTGCGTGTCGAGGATGTCTTCAGCCGTTGTTGGCCGTGGCACGCCGGCACAGACTTCGCGGCTCGTCTCGACGGCCTGGCGGAGCGAGGCGATTGTGACCAGCTCTGCGGCATCGAAGGCTTCCGACCGGTTGATCGACGCCGTGAGTTCGGAAACGTTCGCCGATGCGAAGGCGAGGGCACGGGGAACGTCAGGAGAGCCAACGGCACGGCCAGGAGCCGGTTCGCCGACGAGTCGGCCAGTAATACCCTCGGTCGCCAGGTCGTAACCCCCCGAGACATTTCGAGGGGAGTCAGAGGACGCGCGGGTTAACAGTGCAACAGCGACGCCGAGGCACGAAAAGACCACGACGGCCAACAGAATGAAATGTTTCGGTTTGATGACGAAATGATCGACGGATTCGATGATCTCTTGAGGGCCAAAAGGCCGTACTTACCGAACTATTTAGCTGGTGTGCTGCTTCGTTGCGGGATAAATGGGGTTTTTGCACCCTTGTTCCGCGCTGCGGTCACGATGGCGACGACGAAGAGTACGAACGAAATATCGCGGCGAACAACCCCGGCTTCGGTGAGGGAGAAGATGAGGCCGTAGGAAATGATCATGATCGGAACCAGACCAAGGATCGATGGCACGGCTCGGATGTTGCGAGCTCCCCACACCAAGCCGCGGGCGTAGATCGCGATGAGGATCAGCGCGCCGATCGGGCCGACGTAGAGCCACGCATCGATAAACGCGTTGTGTGCGTGAGGGACCTCGAAGTTTGCACGAATTCGTACGTCGAAGGACTGATCCTCTGGCCAGTACGCAAGCCAACCGAACCCGAACCACGGACGTTCACTAATCCCGTACCGGAATGAATCGATCCAGAGCGGAAGTCGGCCGGTGAAGTTGCTGCTCTTACCCAAGAGGCCGGTAGCGGCAGCGAGGTTCGTTGCTGCGAGGAGGAAGAGCGTCGAGAACACGGTCGCCATTGCGAGTGCTGTCGCCCCGTACAACGTCTTGCGGCCACGAAATCCAAAGAACACTCCAGCCAGCGCCACCAACCCGAACATAGAGCCGAGCGAGGTCGCCGAATCGCTTGCTACGACCTGGATGACTGCGAGGAACGTCCACAGCGGCCACACGAAGAAGCTGCGACGGATTCGGGCGACGAACGCGAAGATCATCGCACTCAGGACGGCGATTCGGCCGAGTTCGTTCTTGGTGACAAAGACGCCACTCCACTTGCTACCCCCGTCGGTACCGACGTTGATCGTGTCGAGGCCGAACTGCTGAAACACATAGATGAAGATGTAGTTGATCACGACGCCAGCGGCGAGCGCCATCGCAGCGAGCCACAGCGTCTCTTCGAGCCGGTAACGAATTGCGAAGTACAGGCCCACTGCCAACGTGATCACGAGCACGACACCTGCGGTGAACGTCTCGACGATGTTGACCGACCACATTGTCGACGCCAGCGCTAGGGCGATGAGTGCGGGCAACAACGGCTCCCGAGCACTCGCAGCGAGCAGAATGTGCCAGTTGCCGTTCATGCTGATGATCACGATGCCGAAGAACGCCAAGAAGGCAAGCGTGGCGAGCGGGCTTCCGCCCTGAACCGCTCCTGCAGAGGAATTGCCGACCCGAACGAACCACTCGTTTGGCAGCGAGAATGCGAACACGAAGATCATCGCCGACGCGACGATCCGTTCGACGAAGCCGGGGCCTCGTACGAACGGCTCGAAGGCCGATGCACTCGTAATGGTGTCGACGGTAATTGCGGGCGATGCCATTTGGGACTACTGGCTGGCCCGGGAGGCCGTCACCTTCTCGTAGGCGTAGCGGTCCTTGCGGAGCACGCCGCCACCACCGCCATCGGAATTGTCACGGTTGAGGATCGCGCCGACCACGGTTCCACCGGCTCGATCGATCTCGGCACGCACACGAAGGAGCGTGTCGGTATCGGTCCGGTTGCTGTCAACAACGATGATGGTTCCGTCTACTGCGTTTGCGATGCTCGATGCATCGGCTGCGGACAGTACTGGGGGAGCATCGACCAAGACGATGTCGAACTGTTCGGAAAGCTCGTCCATCAGGCTGGCAAAGCGGTTCGTTGCGAGCAGCTCGCCGGGGTTGGATGGCGGTGGACCCGCTGGGACCACCACGAGGCCGGGCGTGCCAGGAACCGAAACCATGATGTTGGTGACGCTTTGGTCGCCGAGCCAATCACCGAGACCCTGCTGGCTCGATGGGATTCCGAGGACCTTCTCGATCGTCGGACGACGCAAGTCGGCGTTGACCAAGCACACCTTGGTCTCGCCTTGGGCCAAGGCGATTGCGAGGTTCGCCGCCGTTGTTGACTTGCCTTCGGCCGGACGGGCGCTGGTGATGAGGAAGGACTCGGCCTCACGGGTCGTTCCAAGGAACTGGACCGAGGAACGAAGACGACGGAACGCCTCTCGTGCTCGCTGGACTCGTGCTGATCGACCGCCGGACAACATGACGATCGCCGCAGAACCGCTGCGATAGGCCATGCCGAACGATGGGATCGACGCCAACACGGACGTTCCGAGAGCGAGCTCGACGTCGCCGGTCTCACGAGCCGTGCGGTCAAGGCGATGCAAGACGAATGCGAGCCCAGCTCCCAGTCCGGTGCCGAGGAACAAGCCGAGTGCCCGAAGAATGTTGTCGGAGAATCCGGTCGGGGTCGTCGGAAGGTCGGCGAGCTGGAGCACCTCTGCGGGAAGCGTTCGGGTGTTCTTTGCGGTGGTGGCATCGCTCAGATCGCTTCGTGGGGACCGAAGGTCGTTGATTAGCGCGTTTCGTGCGACCCGAACCTCGCCAAGCTGTGCGTTGAACTCGGTCGCGTCGGGGGTTCCTGCCGCAGCCCGACGCAAACGCTCGAGCTCGGTCATTTCGGCTTCGAGGTCGTCGATCTGGGCAGTCAACTCATCGACGGCGGTCTGATACTCGAGGATCGTCGCATCGTCGAGATCGGTCGCCTCTTGATTGCGTTTGGCGACGTACTGGGTAGCGAAGGAGTTCACGATGTCCTGGGACTGATCTGCTTCGGGGTGTACGTACAACAATTCGAGGGTGTCGCTGTCGTCGACGAACACGACCTCGAGGTCGCGCAAGAGCAACAGCGGTGAGGTCGTAATGCCCAAGTCTTCGGCGACAAGGCGTGCGACAGCGTTTGAGTCGACGACCTCCCGCTCGCGCTCGAGGACTGGTCGCTCGAGTCGGCCGTCGGTGCTACCGACGTTTGTCGGGTTGACCAACACCTTTGCGGAGGCTTCCCACGTCTTTTCTCGGATAGCGCCGTAGGCAATGCCTGCAGCGAGTCCGAGAATCGCGCACGCAAGGATTAACCATTTGCGTTGGCGAATTGCGGACAGGTAGTCCTCAAGTCCTGGCGTTTCCTTCGCCTGAGATCCGGGTTCATACATCATGAGCTGGTGTGCTCCTCGTGGTTCATAACCATGGTAGTTGTGCTCGCTCTCGACGCACTAGCAGGGTCCGATATCGGCCACGAGTGGCCGATGGTCTGCGTAGCGAGTGTTGATCGAAGCGGTGTTATCCGTGCAAAGACTCGGCGACATCAAAAGGTGATCGATGCGAGCGAAAAGCAAAGAAAAGGGTAGTGGTCGGTCGGCGGTAGGAACCGCCCAGCCGTCGTGACGCATGCCATCCACCAAATTTTCGGTGAGGCGTCGGTAACTCTGACCTCGGTCGACCGCGTTGAGGTCGCCGGCGACCAACGTGGGAAGTGTTTCGGCATCGACGGCATCGGCAATGGCCTCGACCATCGCAACGTGCTCGGACACCGAGACCTCGTACGGTCCATCACCGCCGATTGGTCGAGGAATGTGCAACGCGTACACGATCATTGGGCCCGAATCCGTCTCGATCTGGAGCCGAAAGCCGGGCAAGCCTCCGTCGATGACACCGTCGAGCGGGTCGTCGAGACGCTCTATCTCCACGTTGGCATAGACACCGATGCTCGGGAGCCCGTTGCGCCGGTAGCTCTCGCCGTCGGGCTGCATGGCGATCTCGTTCTGTTGTTGGCGTTCGAGGGGCAAGATCTCCGCCTCGGCGTTCGGGAATCTCGACCGAAGTTCGGTGTCGTGGGCCTCGGTGAGCTCGACCCCAATAACGATATTCGGCTGTTCCTGATTGACCAGAAAGCCCACGTCGTTGTCGCTAAACCAGTACAGCCCGGTGTTCACGGTTGCGACCCGGATCGATGACGTTGGGGCGCTGCCATTGGTCGGGCGCCACGGCCCAACGACGGCGACAACAAAGAACAGCACGAGTGAAACAAAGACCAACAGCCAACGGAGCGACGCTCGCGTCACCGTGCCGTACAAGGCAACGATTCCGGCACCGATCGTCAAGACCGGCAGCCCAATCGCGATCCAGTCCATCAGCGAATGGACACCTCGAACAACGAACCACAACCACGGGACGATCGGCGCGGCCCATGCAAGCGTTCCTCGATTGAAGCTGCGTTCAGCGCTGTTGCCCTCTGCGGGCGCGAGTGTGGTCACAGTTGTCGAGCGTATGTCCGCCGGGTCATCCAATCGATGGGTCATATGAATCGACCGACGATAGCGGCTCGGTGCCGATCGGTCAGATTAGAAAGCAGTGCTGGCTGAAATCGTCGCCGCAGCTAGTGCAACAGCGCAGGGTCGGCGGCGTTTGGATCGAGTCCGTAGCGGTGAATTGCATCGACGACCACGCTTCGGTCGATGCGACCTTCGTCGGCGAGCGCGGACAAGGTCGCCACGACGATGTTCGCTGTATCGATCTCAAAGAACGCACGAAGCGCCTCGCGGGTATCGGAGCGGCCGAAACCGTCGGTACCGAGCGGTACGAACTTGCCTGGAACCCAACGAGAGATCTGGTCCGGTACGGACTTCATGAAGTCCGTGACGGCAATGATCGGGCCGCCGACGTTGGCGAGTTTCACCGTGACATCGGGAGCGAGAGCAGTGCCCTCGACACGAAGTCGGTTCGCCCGTTCGATGCCGAGCGCATTTTCCCGGAGCTTCTTATAGGACGTTGCCGACCACAGCTCAGCGCCAACGTCGTAGTGCTCGGCCAGCTCGGCCTGTGCGTCGCGAGCAGCACCCTGCGTTGAGCCGGAGAACAGAATCGCGGCCTTATGGGTCTTCTCTGGAGCGTCGCCCCAGTAGTAGAGGCCGGACAAGATGTCCTCGTCGGAAACATGATCCGGGCGGACCGGCATGTCGTAATTCTCGTTGTAGATCGTCAGGTAGTAGAAGACGTCTTCGCCGCCCTCAGCGCCATCGCCGTACATGCGGCGAAGTCCCTCTTTGATGATCGTGCCCAGCTCATAGGCATACGCAGGGTCGTAGGCCTCACATGCCGGAACCGTCGAAGCCAGGACCAAGCTGTGGCCATCTTGGTGCTGGAGACCCTCGCCCATGAGGGTGGTGCGACCTGCGGTCGCTCCCATCAGGAAGCCACGAGCCCTCGAGTCGGCGGCAGACCAGATCAGGTCTCCGACACGTTGGAAACCAAACATCGAGTAGAACGTGAAGAACGGCACCATTGGCACGCCGTAGTTTGCATAGCTCGTCGCCGCAGCGATCCAGCTCGCCATCGCACCAGCTTCGGTGATGCCCTCCTCGAGGATCTGCCCGTCGGTGTCCTCGGAGTAGGACAAGAGCAGCTCATGATCGACCGGCTCATACTTTTGCCCGTGCGGGGCGTAAATCTCGAACTCGCGGAACATCGAGTCCATGCCGAACGTACGGGCTTCGTCGGGAATGATCGGCACGACCCGCTGGCCAAAGGCCTCATCACGCATGAGGGAGCGAAGAGTGGCCGTGAACGCCATCGTGGTCGAGACCTCACGTCCGCCCGACCCCTTCGCCAGATCATCGAAGACCGACTCGTCGGGTAGCGAAAGTGGGCGACGGGTCCGCACGACCCGCTCGGGGAGGTGACCGCCGAGCTGTGAACGACGCTGCAGCAGGTACTGCATCTCCTCGGAGTCAGGCGCTGGTTTGTAATACGGCGGCAGTTCGTCCTCGAGTTCAGACTCGGGGATCTCCTCTTCGAGATGCAAACGACCGCGCATCTCGAGCATCTGGTCCTTGTTCATCTTCTTGAGCTGGTGGGTGCTGTTGCGAGCCTCAAAGCCCTGACCGAGCGTCCAGCCCTTGATGGTCTTGGCCAAGATCACCGTTGGACGGTCGGTCTCGTCGACCGCGGCCTGGTACGCAGCATGCAACTTCAAGTAATCGTGTCCACCGCGAGGCAGGTTTCGAAGGTCCTCATCGGAGAGGTGTTCGACGAGCTTGCGCAACCGCGGATCGGGCCCAAAGAAGTGCTCGCGAATGTAGGCGCCATCTTCGACTGCGTAGCGCTGAAACTCGCCGTCGACCGTCGTGCTCATCTTGTTCAGCAGCACGCCATCGACGTCGCGGGCGAGAAGCTCGTCCCACTTCGATCCCCAAACAACCTTGATGACGTTCCAACCCGCGCCGCGGAAGTTGCCCTCAAGTTCCTGGATGATCTTCGAGTTGCCACGAACCGGACCGTCGAGGCGCTGCAGGTTGCAGTTGATCACCCAGATGAGGTTGCCCAGGCCCGACCGGCCAGCGAGCGAGATAGCACCGAGGGTCTCGGGCTCATCGGTCTCGCCATCGCCGAGGAACGCCCAGATCTTGCCCTGCGACGCATCGTCGATGTGACGCTGGGTCATGTATCGAGCAAAACGTGCGTGATAGATCGAGTTGATCGGGCCGAGGCCCATCGACACGGTCGGGAACTCCCAGAACTCTGGCATCAGACGCGGATGCGGGTATGACGAAAGACCCTTGCCGCCGATCTCCATGCGGAAGTTGTCGAGGTTCTCCTCGGTCAAACGGCCCTCGAGGAACGCGCGTGCGTAGATGCCTGGCGCAGCGTGGCCCTGCATGTAGATATGGTCGCCGGCAAGCCCGTCGTCCTTGCCCCGCCAGAAGTGGTTAAAGCCAACGTCGTAGAGCGACGCCGACGAAGCAAACGACGAGAGGTGGCCGCCGATGCCATCAGCCTTCTTGTTGGCACGGACAACCATCGCCGCAGCATTCCAGCGAATGAACGCACGAATCCGGCGTTCGATGTGCTCATCGCCAGGGAAGAACGGCTGGTGCTCGGTCGGAATGGTATTGACGTACGGGGTCCACACACTCGGCGGCGTGCCGATCTGTGTCTCCTGAGATCGAGCGAGCAGCTTCGACATGATGAACCGAGCTCGCTGTTTGCCCGAGCCGGCGGCAACCGCATCGAGCGATTCCAGCCATTCCCTCGTTTCTTCAGGATCGATATCGGGAAGCTGCTGGGAGAAGTTCTCGTGCATATGTTTGTATTCTCTCAAGCAAGTTGGATAAGCGGTAACTTTTGCGGAAGTTTCTGTGTTTTTCTTGGGACTTCCGCCCAAGATCCGTGATATGCGGGTCGTAGTCGCTTCGCGTCGTTCGCTCGCCTGGGGGCTCGCTCTCTTCCCGAGTTTCTCGCCTTGGGGGCTCGAAACGTCGTCATCGCGGGCGTGCGGTCGTGGTCGTCCTCCTGGTGCGTTCGACGTGGTCGCTTGGGTTGGTTCCGCGGTGGTTCGTTGAAACTGCGGCAAGATACATCGCAATGACGCTCTTTGATACCGACCCCTTCGACGACACCCCCGACGAACAGCCAGACCCCACTCCAAGTAATCAGCCCCGACGGCTCGTGTACACCGACGGTGCCTGCCAGGGGAACCCCGGTCCCGGCGGCTGGGGATGGGTTATGCCGGGCGAATTGTGGTCCTCGGGTGCGGAGAACCCCTCCACCAACCAACGGATGGAACTTCAAGCGGTCCTCCACGCAGTCACCAACCTCGATGGACCGCTCGAGATCGTGAGCGACAGCACCTATGTCGTCAACTGCTTCAAAGACCAATGGTGGAAGGGCTGGGAACGGCGCGGCTGGAAGAATAGCCAGAAGAAAGAGGTCGCAAACCAAGACCTCTGGAAACCGCTGATCGCCGCATACAAAGTGTCAGACGTGACATTCCGCTGGGTGAAGGGTCACAGCGGCGACGAATGGAATGAGATCGCCGACCAACTCGCCGTCGAAGCAGCCGCAGGAAATGGTGCCGACGGCGAAGTGCGAACGAGCTAAGCCTCGACCGTGACTTTGCTTGAGTAGAACGCCACGCGCCCAGCGACATCTTCGGCGCCAGCCTTTGGCTCGGGGTAGTACCACGCGGCGTTCTCCGCGACCTGGCCATCCACCTCGATCGAGAAGTACGACGCTGTTCCCTTCCACGGGCAGCCCGTGTGCAGATCGGTCTCGGTTACGACGCTTGAGTCGAGCGACTCCAACGGAAAATAATGGTTGCCCTCGACAACGGTGGTGTCGGTGCTCTGAGCGATGATCTTGCCATTGAAGGTTGCAGTAGCCATGCGTTGGTAAACCAATCTGTAGGTGTTCTATTCCGTCGCGGCCTGTAGTGCGTCGCCCTCGACCAGCTCGGCGAGACGTTCAAGCGTCCGCTCGATGCTGGCGAGGTTGATCTTTGGATATCCGGCGGTCTCGATGGCCTTTGCCGAACGGGCCGTCGACCAATCAAACGTCTCGGTGACGAGCGTCGTGTCTTCGTCGATGGGTTCGAGCTCGTAGCGCCATCGGTGCTTGCCGAAGTGCTGCCAGGCAATGAGCCGGTTCTCTTCGAATTCGACCACCGTGTTGCCAATTCGGTACGGAAAGAACTTGAACTTCATGCTCATCGCGAACTTCGAACCCATCGCGAGGCGTTGGGAGGTCGAGGCGGTTCCTTGCACCATGTCGGAACCGTCGAAGAGGCCATGCTTTGCAGGATCGGCCAACAGGTCGAAGATTGCCTCGGGTGACGCGTTGATTCGCTTGGATGCCGTAGCACGTTTCGCTGCCATGTCGATCAGGCCGGTTGTCGTCATTGCTCTACCTCAGAGAACCGCAGCGAATGCGTCGTCGATGGTCGGATGAGCGAACGAGAATCCCGAGTCGAGGAGCACCTCAGGAATGACGCGCGTGCTGAAGTAGAGCATCTCTTCCGCAGCCTCCTTGCCAAGCCGCAGCTGCACTGCTGGCTTAGGCGTCGGAAGGAAGGTCGGTCGTCCGAGCGCCTTGCCGAGCGCCTTGGTGAACTCTGCGTTCGTCGACGGATTAGGGGCCGTGAGGTTGACCGGACCGGAGATGTCGTTGTCGAGAATGTGCAGCATCGCGTTGATCTGATCGGTGATCGAAATCCAGCTCCAATACTGCTTTCCGTTTCCGATCTTGCCGCCGATACCCATCTTGAAGAACGGGAGCTGTTCTTTGAGGGCACCTCCAGCGGTGCTGAGGACAACTCCAGTGCGAATCATCGCGGTCCGGATACCGGCATCGATCGCTGGTTGCGCCGCCTGCTCCCATGCGGTCGTGACGTCGCTCAGGAATCCACTTCCTCGTTCGTCTCGTTCGGTTACCTTGGTGTCGCCGCGATTGCCATAGAACCCAATCGCGGAGCCGCTGACGAAGACCGTCGGCTTGGGGTCGAGCGACGCGATCGTCTCGGCGATGAGCGCAGTGCCCATCGTTCGACTCTCCAGAACCTTCTTCTTCTGGTCGTCGGACCACTTCTTCTCGCCGATGCCCTCGCCAGCGAGGTGAACGACTGCGTCGACCCCAGCAAGCGCGTCTGCATCGATGGTTCCGGCGTAGATATCCCACGCGCAGTCCGTCGGGCCGGCATTGCTTCGCACGACGCGGACGACCTCGTCGCCCCGAGCCGCGAGAGCGGTGATGAGCGCTGAGCCAATGAGACCTGATGAACCGGTAATAGCAACCTTCATAGCCAGAGCGTAGCTGTCGCAGGTGGCCGGCTACGGCCTGAGTGGAGCCGAACGAACAGTTCTACTAGGGCACGGCTACAGCTTGTCGGCGCCGTTCACGACATCGCGACAATCGAGCACGTATTGCGCATGTTCTTCGATCAAGTCGATGTCGACATCATCGTGGTCGACGAGGACGATGACCGCCTCTGCCGACTCCAGGGTCTCGACGGTCAGGTCGATCTCCGTTGCGCCGGTAGGCATGTTTCGTTCATCGATGTGTGAATCGACAATCCGAACCGATGCGCCGAGGTCGATGAGACGGTTGGCGACGTGTACCGATGGTGACTCGCGTGCGTCGCTCGTGTTTGCCTTGTACGACATGCCGACGAGAACCACCTCTGCCCCACGGAGCGATTTGCGTTCGGCGAGGCCTGCCTCGAGCCGACGCACGACATAGTCGGGCATGTGCCGGTTGATGTCGTTCGCAAGTTCGACGAAACGAAAGGTCTTTCCAAGACGGTTCTCGACAGCCCACGAGAGGTACGACGGGTCGACGGGCAGGCAATGTCCGCCGACGCCGGGTCCGGGCGTAAAGCGCATAAACCCGAACGGCTTGGTCGCCGCAGCGTCGACGACTTCCCAGATGTCGACATCGAGGTCATGGGCGAACATTGCGAGTTCGTTGATGAGGGCGATGTTCACATGACGGAACGTGTTCTCGAGCAGCTTGGTCATTTCGGCTTCGCGGGTCGTCCGAACCGGAATGGTCTTGTCGATGCATTGGTCGAAGAACCACTGGACGGCGTCGAGCGAAGCGGGCCCGACACCCGAGACGACCTTGGGCGTATTGACGAGATTCCAGATCGGGTTGCCAGGATCGATTCGTTCGGGGGAGTAGCCAAGGAAGTAGTCGCGCTCGGCGGCCAGGCCGGTGGCGCGTTCGATTCGGGGAGCCACGAGTTCGTCGGTGGTGCCGGGGTATGTGGTCGACTCGAGGATGACCGTTGCGCCAGGGCGCAAGTGCGGACACAGCATGTCAACGGCCGATTCGATGAAGCGTAGGTCGGGTGCGTCGTTGGTGAGCGGCGTGGGTACCGAGATCACGGCGATGTCGAATCCAGCGAGGTCGTCGGTGGAGGAGGTCGGGAAGTAGGAACCGTTCTCGATCGAGGCGGCGACAACCGAACTTGCGATGTCCTCGACGTGGGAGATGCCGCGCCGTAGGCCATTGATTTTGTGCTCGTCGACATCGAAGCCGATGACTCGGAATCCAACGCCGGCAGCCCGAATTGCAACGGGCAGGCCTACGTACCCTTGGCCGAATACAGCGACCGTGGTTTGTTCAACATCACGCATGTTTACCTATCGGCATGCGTCCCAACGAGATAAGTCAAAAGGCCTACATTGACGTTCGGAAACGTATCAATCCTGCTGCGTCAGGCGTGGGAGCTACGACGACGGGACAAGGCCAAAAAGGCGATGCCGGCCGCGATCAGGCCAGCGCCCATCGACACGACGCGATTCGAGTCGCTGCCGGTGAAGGGCAGCGCTCCTGGAATGCCCTCTTCCTCGGTCGCGTTAATGATCGGCGCGTCGGGATCGGTATCGATCGTGATTTCACCGTCACCGTTGATCTGGATAAGGACACGAAGATCGAGGGTGCCGCAACGTGCGTGGATCTCGTACACCCCAGGCTCGACATCGGTCGGAAGGACGACGTTCGAGAACGAGAATGTGCCATTGAGGAGCGCATCAGGGCTCGAGACCGCCGTTGTAACTGCGAGGATGCGGCCCGGGACGCTTTGGGTGGCGGCCGGATCGGTGTTCGTTGGTTGTAGTCCGGGAAAGTACAGGACGACCTCTTCGCCGCCCTGGCACCCAAGACCCGAGAAGTCAGCAACTCCGGGGCGTGTCGGTGAGGATGTGACGAACAGTCCGGAGACACCGCCGTATTGAGCGCCCGCTGGGCTGCCCATGGACGACAGCATGAGCAGCAACACAAGGGTGATGCTGCTTAGGCGTCGAGCGGCGCGTGTGATCGGTTCCACCCGTGTCCTTCGGCAGTACCTGTCAATTTTTGAGACGAAGCGGGCGACGTGCCCACTATTAGTCGTCGATGCCGAAGTGGATGGTCTTGTCCCGGTCGAGGACCGCAGACCATCGGACGCCATCGTTGCTGCTGGCCCAGTCGGCGGGTGCGATGATCTTGTCGCCCGTCGTGGCCAGGAGGTGCCATGACACGTCGTCGGCGATCACGGTCGGTTGTGCCCCGAGCGTGATGTCGTAGCCGTCGGTCAGATCGACGGACCCAGCGAGCGTGAGGTCGACTGTGACGAAATCGCTCGCAGGAACGGCGATAACCGTGGAGTAGACCGCGCGACCAAACTCGGTTTCTGCCTGGAGGGGCAATTCGATGCCGTCGATTCGAGCGGTCGTAATCGGCAACGCGGTGTACACGGACAGAACCAGCCGGTTGGTGCCGTTCTCGAGGCCCTGATCGTTGGATGCGAGAACCGCAGGCGACAGGCCGCTGCTGGGGGCGGTGTTGTTGAGGGTGATCGTGACGTCGTGTTCGACGCTGCTGCTCTCGGGGTCCAAACGGGTCGTGATAGAGACGTCTCGTTCGAGGAAGCTGTCGATCTTGTTCTGCCCGGCGTTTTGATGAACCACCGACAGCAGGTCGCCGTTCGATGCTGGGAAGGCCCCGTCGAGGCCGAGGCGTGATGCGATCGAGCCATCGGCATCGTTCGCCAACCACAGCGAGACGCGATCCTGATCGGCGAGTGGTGCGAGTTCTGTGGCGAACGCAATGGGATCTGGCGGAGTGTCGAGGAGTGTCGAGACCAGGAGGTTCGTCAATTCACGCAGCTCGGCTTCTCGGCCCGACTCGTCGTCGCCGAAGCGTTCGTATTGTTCGACGAGCAGTTCGTTCGCTGCATTTGCTCCGGTCAACATGGTGCCGTCGCCACGATCGAGCGGTCCGCTGAATTGCAACAGTTTCTCGATCACGAAGGGGTCGACCAACAACACCGCGTCGATCTCCACACCGGTGGCCTGCGTGAAGAGATCAGCCGCCACGGGCGCAACGGAGGGGAAGTCCGGGCTGAGCGTGACGTCTTGGATGTGGCGTTCGACGTCGAACCGGCCATATCGAGCTTCGTAGTCTGCGTCGGCGCGGAGTTCGGCTCCGTTCTCTTCGAGCAGCCGGTTCAGCTCGCGCGTGCGATATTGCGCAGCGATGTCGATGTGCCCGTCGTTGCCGCTGACCACGGCCCAGTTACCGATGAAACCGCCGGTTCCACGAGCTTCAGCTGGCGTCGAGAACATGACGAGGGTGTTCGCCGGGCGCGAGTGCCCGAGGAGCTCCGCTCCTACATGAAGGCCTTCGGCCGCAGCGTTCAGGACGCCAGAGGCTGGCACGAGCAATTCGAGTGAGCGGTCGACGCGGTCTGCGACCGGGGGGAGGAGCCAGGGAGAGGGGACCTGGCCAATGCGTTCGGTGGCGCGGTCGACCGTGGCGGCGAGGGCATCGACGGCAGGTGTTATTTCATCGATCTCGTCGAGGTTGATCGCTCCGTCGAGGATGAGTGCTTCGGGGTCGACCCGACGCGTTGCTACGGCCGCTGAGGAGCTCAGAGCACTCGACTGCCCGCTGACCACCTGCGCGGCACGAACGTGCTGGCCCAGGACCGGTACGAGGCGCGCCGGCACCATCCAGGGGCCAGACACGATCGTGTTCGCTCGTTCCCAATCGGCAGCAGCGGTATCGAACCGCGTTGAAGCCTGATCGAAGTCGCCCGTTTGGGCCGCCTCTGTCGCCCGGCGGAGTTCGTTGAGCCCATCGAGCATGGCGGGCACTGCGGCTGCACACACCGCGAGGCTTGCGGCGAGAACGCCGCCGATGACGTACACCAGCCGCCGAGTACGCGTCCGTATCTGTCGGCGCTTTCGTCGAGACAGAGTCTTCCACCCCGAGCGAATGACCGGAGCGGTGGCAACCATCGTAACGAGCGCACTCATCGCAAACGGGTCGTCGAGAGCACCTCCCGAGAGACGCCACACCGGTCCGGCCCCTTGTGTAAGCAGGGCGGGCATCGACAACGCCGCGACGCACGCGCCGGCGAGGTGATGGCGTCGTCTCGTGCGTAGGGCGTTCGCTGCGACAGCGACACCGGCGAGCGCCAGAAGCTGCGTGATCAGGCTGGCCGCGGCAACGGCCGCGAGCCCGGCGATGAGCGCCCAAGTCCAGCGGCGAGAACGCGATGCCGCCCAGACGACGAGTGCTCCAAATGCGCCGCGATACAACGCGTCGGCGAGGCCGATGCCAGCAGGCGATGCCGTGGAGAACAGCATGCAACAGATCGCCGCCGAGATGATGAGAGAGATCGTGGCATGGTGGTGATCGCGCCGAGCACGCGCCGGGGAGTGCTGGGGTGTTGCGTCAAGGATTTCGGGGATCTGTCGGGGATCCTCGTCGATGCGCAGTTGGTCTCGTAGGTCGATGCTCATAACTAGTCCGTTCGCCCTATCGGCGGCGTCCGAGCAGAGATGAGGCGTAGGCCGTCTAGCGAATTTTCTAGGTGGAAAGACCTACGTTGCCCTCATATCGAATCGGCTAGCTCCGATATGGAAACCAATGAAGGAAGATCGAAATCGCGTGCGGAGCGGGCTTTGGTATCTCCGGGGTCTTCGGACCCCGGAGGCCACGTCCAATCTGACGCTTCTCCGTCCGAGTCTGAGTTTGCGGCTCGTCGCCGACGCTGTCCTCTGGGTGGTGGCGATGGCCGTTGGCGCGGCGTCGCTTGGTGCTTCGCTGGTGCACGGCGTGGTCGCCGGTGGCATCGCCGCCATGCTCCAGGCCGTCCTCGGTCTTGTTTCCGGTCTCTACCGTGGTCGTTGGCGTCTGGCGAGCTTCGAAGAGGTCATTGCCCTTTCGGGGACCGTCACCGTCGTCACGGTGTTGCTCGCGATGTTGCGCGTGGGTGCGGCAGCGCTTGGGGTCACCGTTGCGATCAGTGTGTTGTCTCCATTCGTGGCGATGTGCGCAATGGTCGGGATTCGAGGCATGCGCCGTCACGCTCACGAACGTGCGACTCGGCGCGAGTCAGCGGCAAAGACGCGAGAACCGGTCATCGTGTTTGGCGCGGGGGACGGCGGCACACAACTCGTTCGCTCGATGTTGCAGAACCCGTCGAGCAGGTACCTCCCGGTAGCGCTGCTCGACGACGATCCAGGCAAGCGACACCTTCGAGTTCAAGGTGTGCCCGTTCGAGGCACCAGACGACAACTCATCGACGTCGCCGCAGAGCTCGACTGTTCGATCGTCATTATCGCAATCCCGAGTGCCGGGTCACGGACCATTCGTGCCGTCGCCGATCACGCCACAGCGTGTGGACTCGATGTGCGAGTGTTGCCGCCCACCCAGGAGCTCGTCGACGGGGTCGTCACGTTGTCTGACGTGCGCGAGGTCACCGAAGCCGACCTCCTTGGACGCCGAGCGATCGACACCGATCTTGACGCAATTGCCTCCTATCTCAGTGGCCAGCGGGTCCTCGTCACCGGCGCAGGCGGTTCTATCGGGTCCGAGCTCTGTCGCCAGATCGCTCGTTTCGACCCGAGCGAGTTGATCATGTTGGACCGCGATGAGTCCGCATTGCACGGGGTTCAGATGAGTCTCGAGGGGCGGGCCTTGCTCGATACACGCAACCTCGTTGTCGCCGACATCCGTGATGGTGACCGCGTGGCAGAAGTGTTCGGTGAGCATCGTCCACATGTGGTCTTTCACGCCGCCGCACTCAAACACCTGCCATTGCTCGAGATGTACGCCGAGGAGGGCTGGAAGACGAACGTGCTCGGGACGAACAACGTTCTTCGGGCGTCGGCTCAAACGGGAGTGACCCACTTCGTCAACGTGTCGACCGACAAGGCCGCCGATCCCACGAGCGTTTTGGGTTACAGCAAACGGATCGCCGAGCAACTCACGTCGTGGTACGCGAACCGCAGCCGGGGTGATTGGGTGAGCGTCCGTTTCGGCAACGTATTGGGCTCTCGCGGGTCGATGTTGCCGGCGTTCCGCGCTCAGGTCGACGCCGGTGGGCCAATCACGGTCACCCACCCCGACGCAACCCGGTACTTCATGACCCCACAGGAAGCGTGCCAGCTCGTTATCCAAGCCGGTGCGGTTGGACACCGTGGCGAAGCGCTGGTCCTCGACATGGGTCAGCCCGTCCGAATCCTTGACGTCGCAAAGCGATTGGTGGCCAACGCTGGCGAACCAATCGACATCGTCTTCACCGGCCTGCGTCCCGGCGAGAAGATGCACGAAGATCTGATCAGCGTCGGAGAGCTCGATATTCGCCGAGCACATCCGCTGATATCCCACGTCGCGGTGCCCGCGTTCCGGCCAACCCAGCTGGGTCTGTTCGACAACAGCACGAACGACAACGCGCGGAACTCGATGCGAGAGCTTTCTCAGCGAGTTCCCTTCAGTGCTCGCGAGAGTGCGGCGAAGCCCATCGTTCTATGACACGATCAGGGGCATGTTCGTCATAACGGGTGGCCAAGTCGTGTCGTCATCGGGGGCAACCCCCGCCGACGTGCTCATCGAGGGTGAAAAGATCGTCGCCCTGGTAACTCCGGGGAGCGACGTTTCGGTCCGTGCTCAGGAGACGGCCGAACGGGTCGTCGATGCGTCGGGGTGTTATGTACTTCCGGGCGGTGTAGACGCACACGTCCACCTGCAACTCGAGATGACCCCCGAGGCCACGTCGTCTGACACCTTCGCAACCGGCACGGCTGCTGCGGCCTGGGGCGGAACGACGACCGTCGTGGACTTTGCTGGGCAGCTCAGCGGCATGCATGTTCGCGACGCGGTCGAGGCCCGCCACAGCGAAGCCGACGGGCAGTGCGCTATCGACTATGCCTTCCATCTCGCCATGGGGCAGGTGGATGATGAGTCGTTGCGTGAGATGAGCACCGTCATGGACGAGGGCATCACGAGCTTCAAGTATTTTATGGCCTATCCCGGTGCGTGGTACAGCGATGACGGCCAGCTGATCTCGGCGATGTATCGGGCCGCCGACCTGGGCGCCATGGTCATGATGCACGCCGAGAATGGCTTGGCGATCGATGTCTTGCGCGCTCGTGCAATTGCTGCGGGAAACACCGATCCGGTGTGGCACGGCCGAACCCGTCCGGCCCGTCTCGAAGCTGAGGCCGTGCACCGAGCGGCAGCGCTTGCTTCAGTAGCGCAAGCCCCGCTGTACATCGTGCATCTTTCATCGGCTGAGGCCCTCGAGCAGGTGTCGATCGCCCGTCGAAGCGGTCAGAACATTTTTGCCGAGACATGCCCGCAGTATCTATATCTCTCGATCGAGGAACACCTCGACCAGCCCGGTATTGCCGGTCGTCGCCACATCTGTTCGCCGCCGTTGCGTCCACGTGAGGGGCAGTCGAGCTTGTGGGCGGGCCTGCGCAATGACGATCTCGCGGTGGTCGCGACCGACCACTGCCCGTTTTGCGATAACGAAAAGTTATTGGGCGACGACTTTGCTGGTGTTCCGAACGGTCTCGGATCGATAGAGCACCGGATGGACCTGATTCATCAAGGTGTTGTTGCGAGCGAACTAAGCCTGGCCCGATGGGTCGAGACCTGCTCGACCACGCCGGCGCGGATGTTCGGGATGTATCCGCGCAAGGGTGTACTGGCCCCAGGGTCTGATGCCGATGTGGTCATTTACGATCCGACGGTCCGCCACACCCTTGGTCAGGCATCGCATCACATGCAGATCGACAATTCGGCCTGGGAGGGCGTTGAGGTCACGGGACAGGTTCGCAGCGTTCTCTCGCGCGGTTCGTTTGTGATCGACGAGCGGACGTTCGTGGGCCGATCTGGGCACGGCCGCTTTGTTCAGCGGGATCGGTCTGAACTGTTGATCTGACGCGCTGGCACGCCGGCGACCGTCGTGTCCGGGGCGACGTCGACCGAGACGACCGCGCCGGCGCCGACCACGGCTCTGTCACCGATCGTGACTCCGGGAAGCAGCGTGGCCCCGGCGCCGATGAAGACATCATCGCCGATGCGGGCGGAGCCGGTGATGGTTGCGTGCGGACATACCGTGACGTAGTCGCCAATGGTGCAGTCGTGCGAGATCGATGCGCCGATGTTTATGTGGCTGTGGCGTCCAATGGTGATGTTGGTCGTCACGATTACGTTTTGGGCGAGAACGGCTCCAGCCCCGAGCGTGACGGTAGATCCAACGAGCGCTGTCGGGTGCACGATGGCCTGCGCTGGTCGCTGCAGAGCCTCATCGATGGCGCGGCGGATGTGGGGATAGCCGACACCGATATGTACATCGACGTCTCGCCCATCGAGCGCTGACCGGCCGCCGAGGAATCGCATTCCCGACCGACCGAGGAGCGCTCGGTCCGGTTCGTTGTCATCGATGACACCGAGGAGACTGACGTCTCCAGACCCGTCGGCGACCGCACGGACGATGTCGGCGAGCTCGCGTCCGTGCCCGCCGGCGCCGAGGACGACGACGTGGCGAACGGTCTGCCGTGACGCAATGACGGTGATTCCGGGAACGTCCGGTTCTGGGCGACTCGGTCTATCGGTTCGGAGTGAGCTCATCGGCGATCGGCCGATCCGCTCAGTCGTGCAGATGTTCGAGGAGTGGGTGTTCCACGTGAGATCCCGTCGAGTGAGATCTCGTCGAGGTCGAGCACCGCGTGTTCGGTTTCGACAAGGACACGGTCATCGATCGCATGGCCGTCGACTCCATCGCCAGCGATGACGGTGGAGGTGGTTCGAGCGAGGATGCTCACATATCGACGGACGGTTGGATTCTCGGCCCACTCGACGTCATGCACGAACCGTTCGTCCCACGTGAGGGTGTTTCTTCCGCTGACTTGTGCGAGTCCGGTGAGACCGGGGCGGACGAGGTGTCGATCGAACTGTGCGGGTGATAGGGCGGAGAGCTGTGCGGGCAGCATAGGTCGCGGGCCGACGAGGCTCATCGAGCCATCTATGACGTTCAACAACTGCGGAAGCTCGTCGAGCGATGTCCTGCGGAGAATCGCGCCGATGCGGGTGATCCGGTCAGGGTCCGGGATGAGCGGATTGTCGCCATTTCGCATCGACCGGAACTTTCGCATCGAGAAGGTGTCTCCGTTGCGGCCGACCCGCTCCTGGTGAAACAGGATTGGCGAGCCGGAGGAGAACAACACCGCCAGGGCGATGATCGCAAAGACGGGTATCCAGAGCGGCGCGGCGATGGCGATCAGGAGGAGATCGACGACGCGAAGTGCCCGTTGGCTGCGAGCGGTATTCACGAGCGCGCGGTCGACGATTCGGTGGTGGTCGACAGGTCGAGATCCGGCTGGCCAACGATGGTGCGCATCCACTCGATGGTCTCGGTGAGACCGACAGCGAAGTCGACGGGCTCGATGTCCGAGATGAGCGAGCGCAGCAATGAACAGTCGGCCTGTGAGTGGGGGACGTCACCGACCCGGTTGGCGACGTTCTCGACGACGAGCGGCTGGTCGACCTGATCGGCGATGAGTGCCAGGACCTCGTTCAGGGTGATTCGCGAGCCGAACGCAAGGTTCACCGGGTCAGCGGAGGAGATCTCGTTCTCGAGTGCTTGTCGGATGGTGTTGCACACCGTCGAGACGTGCGTGAAGTCTCGGGACTGGGTCCCGTCGCCGTGCACGGTGATCGTCGAACCGCGCAGCGCTGCGTCGACAAAGGCAGGGATGACGGCGGCGTACGCGTGTCCGGCGGGTTGGAGCGGTCCGAACACATTGAAGAAACGAAACGCGAGCGTCGGGATGTTGAACGACGATCGATACGCGAGGGCGTACGCCTCGGCGGCGAGCTTCGAGGCTGCGTACGGGCTCATTGGTCGAGTCGCAGCGTTCTCACGCTTCGGCAGCTCGGCGTTTGCTCCGTACACCGAAGATGATGACGCCATCACCACGTGTCGACCGCCGGCTGCGCGCGATGCTTCGAGGACGTTGAGCGTTCCGGTCGCATTGGCCTGGTGGCTCGCGATCGGTGCGTCGAGTGATCGGGGCACCGATGAACGTGCCGCGAGATGCACGATTGCGTCGGCATCGAACGCGAGGGCGGTGAGGAGGTCGACGTCGAGAATGCTGCCCCGATGAAACTCGACATCTTGACCTTCGAGGTTCGACATTCGGCCGGTCGAGAGGTCATCGACGATCGATACGGCGTGGCCATTCGAGAGGAGCTCTCGGGTGAGGTTGGCGCCGATAAAGCCGGCGCCTCCGGTGATCAAAACTCGCATTGGTGCTCGGTCTCCTACATCATCGCCCGGGCGGGATTGGGCGCTATGCCCTATCGGCCAAAAGACCTATGAGTTCAGGCTTTTGATCGAGATAGGGAGGCAGAAACGTGTCGACGTCGTGGCCTATGTGGGGAGGTGGCGAGGATGCTTGGGTTCGGGATGACGTCGGAGGCCGTCTCGGATTGCATCGAGGTTCGTGCGCAAGTGCCATAGCGCGAGACGCGGCGTTCGAATGGCCTCGACGAGGGGCTTGAGCACCAGTCGAAGGCCGATGGTGAGCGACAGTCCTCCCCATGCATGGTCGCGACGCAGAATCCGGATCAGGTTCCGGTGTCGGTAGAAGTGCCGCCACGATGGCTCGGCGAGGGGCGCGAACCAGCTCTTTGGAGTTCTGGTCGGAGCGACCGTCCGGTACAGATCCGTTGCGACCCGCAGCGAATAGCCGTGTGCCTTGAGGCGTCGACCAACGTCGAGTTCTTCGAAGCCCCAGAAGAGCTCCTCGTCGAAACCAGATACATCGCGCAGTGCGCCGAATCGGTAACACGGGAACCACCCGCCGTGGAGGTGGTCGGCCTCCTCGCTGGATGGGCCATCGTGTCGTTGCGGGTGTTGCGGGCGTGGTGAGATCACGCCGGTTCGCTCATTGAGCACGCCACCTCGTAGGCCGACGCCGGCCACGGTTTCATCGGTGAGCTCAGCTTCCGCGAATGCGCTGAGGTTCTCGAGCAAGGTGTTGGTCGTTGGCGGGTCGTCGTCATCGAAGGTGATGAAGAGGTCGTCCGGCTCGGCAACGTCAGCCAGTTGTTGCTGGGCGATTGCGAATGCTCCGGCGGGTCCTGGGTTGTCTGGGGCGCCAACGACGTCGACCGTGATGCGATCGGTGATGCGGTGGTTGGTGACGAGGTCGATGATGTGATCGTCAGCGTCGTTGTCGATGATCACGAGATGATCGAGCGGACGCGTCTGGTCGTCGAGTCGGTCGAGCATCTCGACGAGGTCGGCCGATCGTCGATACGTGCAGAGCGCTCCATAGAGGTTCGCCATCAGAGCACCATGAACCGGGCGCGAATACTGCCCACGATGTGTCCGAGTCGATTTCCGGCAACCCAGGCGAGTTGTGGACGGAGGTCGCGTTGTACAACCCGTGGACTGTTGAGGGCGAGCCATGCCCAGGACCGTGCGCCGGCGATACGTGGGACGCGTTGACCGAGCGAGGCGTGGACCCGGCGTGCGATCTCGGGCCGGAACTGGCCGTAGAGAAATCCTTGTCGCCATAACGCCCGGGTTGTTTGCCTGTAGCGGTAGTGAACAATGCCGTCATCGGCCCGCACGATGTTGTGCCCGCTGGTCTTTGCCCGGAGCGACCATTCCATGTCTTCGCCGGTCGTCAACGATTCGTCCATTGGGCCGATCGCATCCCACGCGCGGCGAGTCACGCCCATGTTCCCGGCGTGTGCGATCGGGAACAGGCCATAGAAGCTGGCCGGGCCTTGCCCGGTGCCGCGTCCTGCTTGTTGAGTTTCGCTATTGAGCTCGGTGATGTCGAGGGTGCCGGTGACGACCGGGTTGGTCGAAAGCGCGTGCGACATTGTTTCGACCCACCGCGGGCTCACGAGGTCGTCGGCATCACAGAACAAGAGCTTGTCTGCACGTGCCAGATCGACCCCTCGGTTTCGTGCGTACGCAGCGCCCTGCGCGTGGCTAGCGCGGCCGATGGTGACGTTGTCACGATGCTGAATGGCGTTGAGCAGCGCGGGCGTATCGTCGGTCGAGTTGTTGTCGACGAGGACGAGCTCAGCGCCCGTGAGGTCGATCTGGGGGAGGAGTCGTTCCAGCTGTTCGTTCAGGGTGTCGCCGACGTTGTAGCACGGCATCACGATCGATGCGGTTGGGCGGGCGGTCGTGTCCATGGTCATCGTTGCTTCCGCTCGAGGAGCTGGGCGCGGGCGACGCCGACGCGGATGCCAGCAACGTAGGCGAGCCGCGCTCGGCCAGCTTGGGTGGCGAGCAAGTGCGGATGGGTTCCGAGCCAGGCCCACGAGCGCAGGATGCGTTTGTGGTCTGTCTGGGGAGCGTTTGGCAGTGCTCGGCGCAGTCGGTGTTGTACCTCGCCCCAGCCGAGGGCTTGTCGATAGATGGAACGAAGCCCCGATCGCATTCGGTAGTGCACGATGGCGTCCTCGGCGAAACCCATCGTGACGCCAGCGTGATGGAGTCGCATCGAGAGTTCGGCGTCTTGGCCCCGAAGATACGACTCGTCGAATCCACCGATTTCGTCGAAGATCGCTCGCCGAATACCCAGGTTGCAGGAGCTGAGAACGGGGAAGACCCCATCGAAGCTCGGGAGGTCGTTGACCGCATGGAGTTGGCCCCGGGAACCAACGACCCAGTCGGGGTTGAGTCTGTCGAATTCGAGCTTGCCGCCGATCGCTGGCGTGTCGTTGAGGGCGGCCGTCACCGAACGCACCCAGGCTTCGTGTACGACGTCGTCGGCGTCGCAGAACGCAACGTAATCATTGGCGCTCGCTGCCACTCCACGGTTCCGGGCGTGTCCGGCACCCGAGACCGAGCTGGCATCGACGACGCGAACCGCGATGTCCGACCGAGCGAACCGCTCGGCCTCGGCGACGGTGCTGTCGCAGGATCCGTTGTCGGCAACGATGATCTCTCCGCCGTTTGGCCAGGGCTGCGAGAGGAGCGCGTCGAGCTGGTCGGCGATGGTTTGTTCCGCGTCTTTTGCGGCGATGATGACCGAAAGCGGGCTACTCATAGGACCTCGTTCGTCGCGAGCTGAGACCGGATGGTCGTGCCGACGACGTCGAGGAAATCGCCGACGACGCGGTCGGTTTGGACCTCAGGTCGTTCGGCAAACCGGAAGGCCTGCTGCTCGTACCGCCGGTACGCGGCCGGGTCTTGCCACAGGGTGCTTATCGCGTCGACCCAGCCGTTCTCATGGTCGACGATGATGCCGCCGGAACCGACCGATTCGACCAATCCGGGTAGGTTGCTCGCAATAACGGGGATGCCGTTGCTGAGCGCTTCGAGGATCGTTCGTGGGCGGTTGTCGATGCGGTGGGGGGCGAGCACGATCGCGGCGTCGCGAAAGACCTCTGCGGGCGAATCGACCCGTGGCCGGAAGCACACGTTTGGGTGGCGGCTGAGAATGCCGTCGATGTGTGCACGTTCGGTGGGGCGAAGTTTCCAGGATTCTTGCAGGACGAACTCGATCGTCCGAAAGTTCCGTGCGAGGTCCTCAATCACGTCAACGCCGTGTTCCCGACGTGGATTCACGAGAACGATGCGTTCTCGTGTCGAGTCGACGCGGGCGTCGGCGAGATCCACGATGGACGGCACGAATGTGGCGTCGACGCCGTAGGTCGATGCACCCGCCGCCAACGTCTTGCTATTCGCAATTACTGCCGCGTGGTGGCCTGATTCGAGGTGGGTCAGCGCGGTTTCTTCGCGGAGGTAAAGGACGGCTGGGAGCCCAAGTTCTTGGCACGTCTTGCGGATCTGGCGCCACGTGGGCCGGGCGATGCTCGAGCCGATCACGATGTCTGGCTTGAACGAGACCGCAATATCGGGGAATGCGTTTTCGGGCGCAGGGGTCACCAAGACATCACCGGGGATTCGGTGAGCGGTGCGACCGGGGAAGGAACGAAGCCACGATGCGGAGTCGCCGAGAACGCGACGGTTCTCAAAGCGAACGGACGCATCCCAGAGCTGTTCGTGGAGGAACCGAGTGACGGTCGCTCCCGTTGCGTTGTCGACCAGCATCATCGTGTGTACGCCGCGGTCTCGAAGCGCTGCGTTGAGCGATCGCTGACTACGTCCCGACCCGCCTCCGGTGGTCGACGAAACGAACAAGACCCGCAGCGGCTGGGGGTTGGCTGAGGGTAGTGGAGTGAGGGGAGCGGGAGTCACCCGCTCCAATCGGTGGGTCGAACGAACTATTGAGCCATGGCGGTGATCAGGGGTTAGAAGAGCTCGATATCGCCTGGCTGCCAGTGCATTGCGTCGGGCTTTGGTGCGTCGGTGACCTCACGGATCGCGAGTTTGGGGCCGAGCCGTTCGATGCTGATGGTGCGAGGTAACCCAGCGGTGCAGATGCAATAGTCGGCATGTGTCTCTGCGAGTGTGTCACGAACAATGGTTCGCGCGTCGTCGAGGCTCGGCGTCCCGAGCAGTTCGGCGACCACGAGTTCTCGGCTTGGGCCGCGCTGGCGAACACGGACGACGGCACCGGACGTGTTCGGGCCAGGCACGAAGCGGTACTCAACGGGACCGGAGCTATATCGCCACAGCAACGTCTCGAGCGTGTGGTCGGTGCGGAGGAACTCGTCGCGCGAGATGAGTAGCCCCGGCTCGAGGGTGGCGATGCCCTCTGGCACCGATTGCCCGAGCCCAGGGGTCGGGATCGACGGTTTGGTGGCTGCGGTTCGGCTCTTGAGCATTCGGCCAGCTGCTCGAGGCGAGCGCATCGTGTAGCCCAGCCGAACCGAACCCGCGTGTTCCCAGCCCATCGTGAGGTATCCGGGCAGGCTCTTGGCGTTGGGCGTGTTGAAGATGAACCCCACACCCTCGGAGCGGAGTTGGCCGACTCCGGTTTCGGTGAGTGCTCGGAAGAGGCCACGGCCCTGTGCGTCAGGACGGGTTGCTGTATCGACGGCCCGGGCGGCCGATATCGTCTCGGTTTCGCTCGCGAATCGCCAGCGCATAAAAGGACGAACCGCCAAGATCTCTCCGGCTTCACGAGCGACGAGGAGCGCCGAGGGGCCGAACCCGTTGTCGAGGTGCTTCCAGCGAAACAGTGCTTCGTCGAATTCGGGATCGGTCCAACCGAGGGCCTTGCTACACACATCGATGATCTCGTCGATGTCATCGCCCGTAGCCGGGCCTATGTCGACATTGTCCAAGCTCATGGCGAGATCGTAGTGAGTCATAAGGCTCAGCTTTGGGAACCGGTCGCCGACTAGCCCTCTCATGGGGATTACCGCCACCACATCTGCTGCGCCGATCTCGACGAGCCGGCGCGCCGCGAAGCGTCTTGCATTGGTCGTCGACAGCGTGCGACCGTCGTCTTCGGGGTCTGTTGTACTGGCGTACCATCGGGTTGGGGCTCGTACGGTCAGCCCTGTCGATCTGCCGACCGAGCAGTTTCGCCGCCAAATGAGTCACCTTCGGGCTGCCATGTGCCCCGAAGCACTCGATACGGTCATCGACGGGCTCGAGTCCGGTGCAGCAACGTCGAATTCGGTCGCTCTGACGTTTGACGATGGCACCGCAGATTTCGTCGATGTCGTCTTGCCGATTCTCGTCGAGTACCAACTCCCCGCAACGTTGTATCTATCGACCGGGTTTGTCGACTCGGGAACGAATTACCCGGCCGACGGCGTGCCGGTTTCCTGGACCGGACTTCGTGACGCGGTGTCGACCGGTCTCGTGACGGTCGGGGCACATACGCACAACCATGTCCTGCTCGACCGTTGTTCGGTCGCTGTCGCCACAGAAGAACTCGATCGCTGCAACGAGCGGATCGAAGACGAACTCGGTTCGGCTCCGATCCACTTCGCCTATCCCAAAGCAATTCCAGCGCGGCCCGACGTCGAGGCACTCGTTCGCTCTCGCTACCGCAGCGCCGCTGTCGCCGGTACGCGTCCAAATCTGCCGGGAGCGACCGACCTGTTCCGACTGAATCGGTCTCCCATTCAGAACGCCGATGGCTGGGAAGGGTTCAGTCGCAAGGTGAATGGCGGGATGCGAACCGAGGATGACATTCGCCGGGTGATCAACATTGCCCGTTACCGAGGCAAGGCAGCGTGAGGGTCGTGCCAGACACGAACTATCGAAACCCGCGACTGCTTCACCTGACGACGACGGCGATCAGTCTCGACTGGTTGCTCGGCCCGCAACTCGATGCGTTCGCCGCTGCTGGCTATGACCTAACGACCGTCTCCGCGCCCGGGCCTCATGTCGATGCCATCGTTGAGCGCGGGCATCGACACATCGCCATTCCCTCCCTGTCGCGCTCGATGGATCTTTGCTCGGACCGCAACGCGTGGTCGGAACTGCGCGCAGTGTTCGAACAGGTTCGCCCCGACATCGTGCATACGCACAATCCCAAGCCGGGGGTGCTCGGACGCATGCTCGCACGACGATGTCAGGTGCCGATCGTGGTCAACACGGTGCACGGACTGTTCGCTCAGCCGACCGATTCGGTCGCGAAGCGCGCTGCGGTCTACGGAGCCGAACGCCTCGCCGCGGCCTGCAGCCACGGTGAGCTTGTGCAGAACGTCGAGGACGTCGAGCTGCTGCGCTCCCTTGGGGTGCCCGCAGAGCGGGTTCATCTCCTCGGCAACGGCATCGACCTCGACCGGTTCTCTCCGTCGACGATCAAGACTCGAATGGCACGTGCGCATCGCCGCAAGCTCGGCATCGGTCCCGGCACGACCGTCATTGGAATGGTCGGACGATTGGTGTGGGAGAAGGGGTACCGAGAATTCTTCGACGCCGTTGAACAGCTACTCGACGAGGGCCTCGATATTGCTGTGGTCGTCGTTGGGCCGACCGAGCCCGGCAAGACCGGGGCCGTCGACCAAGCAACGATCGATGCAATGTCGGCACTCGGCGTGCACTTCCTCGGTTCGCGAACCGACGTCGACGCACTGCTTGCGCTGTTCGACATCTTCGTCTTGCCGTCGCACCGAGAGGGATTCCCGCGGTCTGCGATGGAAGCGAGTGCCATGGGCGTACCGGTGGTGTCCACCGACGTCCGAGGATGTCGCCAAGTCGTTGCCCATGGTACGACCGGCGTGCTCGTCGAGCCGCAATCGCCGCGGGCGCTCGCCGCGGCGATTCGAACATTGATCGACGATCCCGCAATGCGGTGCTCGATGGGTCGGGCTGCGCGCTTACGTGCAGCAGCGGAGTTCGACCAGCGGCGTGTGATCGCCCGAACGTTAGGCCTCTATCGTTCGCTGCTTCGTGACGCCGGAATTGCTCAGCCTCGTCCAGCAATGGAGCGATACACCGATTCGATCGACCTCGTTGCAACGGCTGCATCGAAGCCGACCGCTGACGCCGCCGCAGCCTGACCCATTCGGGTACGAAGCGCGTCGTCGTTTGCGAGACGTTCCCATGCGTTGCTCACCGCTGATGTGTCATCGATGTCGACGAGGATGCCGTTCTCTCCGTCGGTCACCGCTTCGGGTATGCCGCCGGCTCGAGTAGCGACAACGGGGACGCCCAAAGCGAATGCTTCCATGAGGGACACGGGCTTGCCTTCGTGGCGAGACGTGAGCGTGAAAATATCGAATGCGCTCATGACCTCGGTTGCGTCGTCACGATAACCGAGCACCTCGATCACGGAATCGAGTCCGCGTTCGCGAACCCCGTGACGAAACGCAGCTTCGCCGGGCCCTTGCCCAACAACGAAAAACCGAATACCTGAACGGCGGGCGGCGAGTTGCTCGGCTGCGTCGAGAAACACGTCGTAGGCCTTCTCGGGTCGAAAGTTCGCGACGATGCCGATGACGATCGTCGAGTCCGCAGCATCGCCGAGCAGGCGAGCACGCATTTCGGGGCGTTTTGCTCGGAGTTCGACGAGCGGGCCGAGCGGAACGCCGTGATCGAGCACCTCGGTGGTGGCGTGCAACGAGGTGCTCATCGACTGTCGAACGTCTTCGGATACGGCGATGCGGGCGGTGTCACGTGCCGCCGTCAGTCGGTTGCCGAGGCGGGTGACGCGATGATGTCGCGGCCAGCGGTTGTGCTCTGTCGTCAGGATCGCAGCGTCGATGTTTGTCACGCTGATGAGGAGCCGCGCTGCGATGGCCAAGACGGGGGAATGTGCGTGGATCACGTCGGGGTCGAGCGCGGCGAGCTTCTTCCGTAGAGCCAGCGGCCAGAGTCGACCACCACCGATCAGCATGCTCGTGGCTCCGGTCGCCTCGACGGCGCTGACCAGGTGGCTCTTGTGACCAATCAGTCGCAAGACCGTGTAATCGATGTTGGGATCGGCGGTTTCGAGCTGATTGACGATCAGCCGTTCGGCTCCGCCGGGTCCGAGCCCTTTGATGAGGTGGGCGACGCGCAACGGCGGCTGATTTGGGCGGTTCTGGGCTGTCTGTGCGGTGTGGGGTGTATGGCTCATGGGAAAGGGGGCCGTTTGACTTACGAATCTTGCTATTTGGCCGATTGAACGGAGAACCTCTGCACACCTGTCGTGCAGCGGGTTAATCGAGGTGTACACAAAGCCATGGAAAACCGTGTTGTTCGCGATGATCGTCTCGACGAATCCTCGCACGCTGCGCAGATGTATGGGGCGACCGAGGATGTCCTTGGCCCCGTGACGCATGCAGATCGTGGGTCGGCTGTGCTCGAAGACCCGCTCGGTCCCCTTCGCAATATTCTGCGTCGTTGGCGCATGCTGATCCTGTTCTTGGCCGTGGGCGGCTTGCTCGGTTGGCTCTCTGGCGTCGTGGCCACCGAGGCAGATACGGCTCCGGTCGCTATCGATCACTACCAGGCCAAGCACGTACTGGTCCTCGACAGCAACGTTCCCGACACCCAAGCAATTCTTGGGGTGCGGAATCTCAACGTACTCGCAAAGCGAATCACCATCGGTGAGGTGCCCAACGCTGTCGCAGAGTCGGTCGGCCTCACGCCGACGGCGGCAGCCACCCAGATTCGAGTGCTCATTCGGTCCGACAGCGAATCGCTCGACCTCGTCGCGATCGGAACAACTCCGGCGCAGGCCGAAGCGCTCGCCGACGCCTACGCCACCGAACTTCTTCGCTATCTGAACGCAGAAGCTGAACAATATGCCGCTGATGCGATCGCGAGTGCCGAGTCGCGCCTCGCCGAAGCCGAAGCCAATCTCGCTGCCACCCGCGACAACCTTCGGGTTGCTCGTGCGGCCGAAGATGAACGAACCGAGAACCTTCTCGTCCAGGACGAACAGCAATTCGTCAGTGCTCGCATCATCGCGAACGCCGCAGTGCTCGAGGCTCGCGCTGACGGCGTACCGATCGTTCCGATCGAGTCGCTGCAGAGCGCAGCGGGAAAATCATCGGTCATCTCACAAGATCGATTCGGTGAGCTGGTCGACAACGCGTCGATCGGACAGAACATCGAAGCGCTGTTCGGCGACGACGTCGAGACCCGGTCGGACACCGGTGCGCTCTCTGCGGTAAGCAACCGACTTCCCAACGGGATGTTGCCACGGGTCGGTAGCGGTGCGCTTCTCGGGTTGCTCGCTGGAATCATCATTGCCATGGTCCTCAACCGGCTCGACAATCGAGTTCGGTCGAAGCGACAGGTCGAAGCGTTGCTCGACCTGCCGGTCATTGCCGAGGTTCCGTCGCTTGCCCGCACTCACAAACGTGCAGCCGAGGTACACGCTCGCGAGAACCCTCGCAGCAGGTTCGCAGAGCAGTACCGGGCGATTGCATCGACGTTGAGTTACGCCCGCCGAGCTCGTCGCACCACCGGACAGGTCGTTCTTGTCACGTCACCTGGACCATCGGAAGGCAAGACCACCACGGTCGCGAACCTTGGCGCGATGTTGGCCGAGGCAGGCGAACGAGTGCTCTTGATGAACTGCGACTTTCGCCGTCCACGACTGCACGTGTTGACCGGCTCGGAGTACCAGCCAATGGATCTCAACAAGACACAGATTCCCGATGTCGAACTGATCTCGAACGTCGTGGAGAACAGCGATGCGCTTCCGACCGAAGTCATCGCGGCACAGCGATCGGTGATCAAGAAGGCAATGAAGCTCTATGACCTCATTTTGATCGACACTGCGCCGCTGCTCGCGACGAACGATGCCGTGGACCTGCTCGACCTTGTGGACGATGTTGTTCTCGTGATGCGTGCCGGAAAGACAACCATGCATGCAGCTGATCGGGCTGCGGAAATTCTCGATCGTCGCCGCGCCCACGTGCTCGGCGTGGCTATTACCGACGTCGATGCTCGCCATTCCGCCGATTACTACTACTACGGCGGCTACTACGAGGAGCGCCCGGTGGTCGACACCGGTCGGTTCTCCTGGTTCCGTCGTCGTGCCGATATCGACCTTTCCGACGATGTTGTCGACCTCGTCGACTCCGACAACGAACTGTCGTCGTCCGGCGCCAAGAAGTAGCAGATGAGTACCGGTCCGACGCGCATCGTGCCGCGTCCGAGTGAACGCGCTGCGACCCAGCGGGGACGTCGCTCGAGCACGGTCGACCTTCGTGATTCCGGTTCGAGGAGCCGGGAACTTCCAACGACGTCGCGTCCGGCGGGTCCGAACGGTCGCGATCGATCGATCCGTTCGAGTTTCCTCACGCTGGCGGGTGTAAGCGCCGGTGCTGCAGCTGTTGCGTTTGGGTTTCTCGGACTCACCGGTCGGGCGGATACGACACCGGGAATTGTTGTCGCTCCACTATTGACCACGATCGCGTTCCTGTTGATCAATCGTTGGATTCGTCCGCGCCTCGGCGATGTCACTGCGGCCATTCTCGTCGCCGGATTCGGGCTGAGGATGCTCGGCGCGGTGCCACGGCTACTTGGTGGCGCGGACTCCCCGGTGTACTACCGAGAGGGTGTGCGTATTGCCGTTGCGCTTCGCAACTTCGACTTCGGTGTCGACACCGGCCGGGCGATCCCGGGAACTGGTTCGGTCCGCTATTTCACCGGCATGGTGAACGTCGCGACCGGGTCCACCTACATTGCGACGTTTCTGATCTTCGCATCGATCGCATTCGTTGGTCAGGTGTTCTTCCTGATGGCGACCGAGCGTGCGCTCAATCCAAAGCAGTTCCGTGTCCTCGCAATTGGACTGATGGTGTCTCCCACCCTTGCCTATTGGCCGTCGTCGGTGGGTAAGGAGAGCCTGTCGCTGCTCGGCATTGGCCTCGGAGCCTTTGGCGCCGCAAAGCTGTACGACCGGCACTGGCATGGTTTGTGGTTTGTGCTACTCGGCAGTTTTTCGGTCGGTATGGTTCGGCCACATGTCGCAATGGTGTTGCTCATCGGTCTCTTCGTCGGCCTGCTGGCCAGGCGCCACCACACCCGTGGTCGGATCGCGACCCACCTGACGTTTCTTGGGCTCATCTTGGTGGCGTCGATGGTGACCGCTGGAGCGTCAGCGACGCTGTTCGGTTTGGAGAGTTTCGATGGTGTATCCGATGTGAACGCGGCACTCGACTTCGCACAGCAGCGAACATCCCAGGACGAGGCGCAGTTCGTCGCCGCCCGAGTTCAGAACCCCCTCGACTATCCATGGGCCGCGCTGACCGTGCTCTTCCGACCGTTTCCGTGGGAAGCAGATTCGGCTGCGTCGTTGGTGAGCGCCGGCGAAAGCACGGTGATCTTCCTACTGTTGTTGCGTGCGTTGCCCGGTTTGTTCAACAGCGCAGGGCAGCTCGTCCAACGCGGGCAGCTGCTGTATTCGGTGGCCTTTAGCGCGGTGTTCGTCTACGTCTTCTCCGCGATTGGCAACTTCGGAATTCTCAGCCGACAGCGGGCCCAGGTCACGCCGTTCATTTTGTTGTTCATCGCATTCGGACTCGGCGCCGAACACCTCCGGAACCGTCGTCGGCCCGCTTCGGAGAAACGGCGATGATCCAACGATCACCACGCGTGTGTTGGGGCACGATCGGCGATGACCTGCTGCTGTGGTCGGCCGATGACCGTCGTCTGCACGTCTTGAACTCGACAGCAGCGAACGTGTGGCTGCTCGCCGACGAACCAACCACGATCGAGAACATGGTCGGCGAGCTGTCGTGTAGCTATGGCATCGATGCCGAACGCATCGTGGGTGATGTCACTGGCCTCGTCGAGCGCTTCCTCGAGGCTGGGCTGTGCGTTGACGCGGAGGCCGAAGGCCTCCGTCCACCGCCGATTCCCGTGGACGACGAACGATCGAAGATCGCTCGCACAGCTACTCTGCTTGGCCCGTTCCGAGCATTGGGCGTTCCGCTGGTTCTCGATGTTGACGACGAGCTGCTGCGCAACGAGATCTCGCGCATCCTCGACCCGCTTCGTGATACCGCTATCAGCCTCGACGACGATTCTCGGGACGAGAGTCTCATTCGGCTTGGAGTGGCGTGCGAAGACAGCATCTGGAATCTGACCAACAACGGGCGCTCCGTGTCTCGGACCTCGAGCCGTCCAAACGCGCTTCGTGCGGTGCTCAGCGAGTGCAACGCGGCGCCGCTTCGTGTGCTTCAGTCGGCCGTGGTTTTCCACGCTGCCGCAGCGGATCTTGGCGACGGCCTGGTGATGTTTCCGGGCGTTAGTAATGCCGGCAAGTCAACGCTTGTCACGCAGCTCCTTCGGCGAGGGCACGAGTACTTGACCGACGAAGCGGTCGCCGTCGATGTTCGTTCGCTGCATGCGATTCCGTTCCACAAGGCGATCTGTCTCGAACAAGGGTCTCAACACCTTGTGCCCGAACTTTCCCCGGCCGCGGGACTGACGGCGACCTGGGACGTCGATCCCCGGTCCGTTGGGCCAGGTCGTCTCTCACCCGGTGGCGTCATTCGAGCGATCGTCTTTCCCACGTTTCGCCCCGATTGTGTCACCGAAGTCCGTCCACTCGAACCATTTGACGTCATGCAGAAGCTGATCTCGAATGCGTTCGACTTCGATCGTGTCGGCCAACCAGCCTTCGATGCCATGGTTCGTCTGGCGAATGCGTTACCAGCATACGAAATCACTCATGCCGGGGGAGACGGGCCGCTGCAGACACTCGAGAACTTGTTCGCTCGGCCGCGTCGAGCGGGCGGCAGTGCCGTCGCCGCCTAGGTTCGCAGCGGGCCGCTAGTCGCGAATCGCGCGACGGTCGTGCGGTTGCACATTCGAGTCGCCGAGGGCGGCGGCGAGTTCGTCGCGTTCGGCCTTGCGTGCACGCTTGGTTTGATACTGATTTTCGTCGGCCGCTCGGAGGAGTGCGCTTCGACTGTCGATCTCGTCGTTCGCGAACGCGATGCCGCACGAGATCGACCGAGGCGCACCCGAGCCAGCCGACCGGGCGAACAGCCGCTCGATCATGTCGGAGACATCGTGGGCGGTGAGCAGGGCCCCGCCATCGATCACCATGCAGAATTCGTCGCCGCCAATGCGACATACCGTTGTGCGCTCGGGGTCTCGAATAGCGCCCCGAAGCGCGGCCGCAGCATCGATCAGGAGGCGATCACCGGCGTGATGGCCAAGGGTGTCGTTGATGACCTTCAGGCCATCGACGTCGCACATGATCAAGGCACTATCGACTCGCTCGAGCGGCGGGCGAGCAAAGATCTGGTCGAGTACTCGATATAGCTCGTGGCGGTTGGCGAGGCCCGTGAGTTGATCGCGAAGCGCCATGTGCTCCATCTCGGCCCAGTGGTTGGTGCTCGAGACAGCAACGGCTGCCTCGCCTGCGATGTGGCGCAAAATGCTGAGTTCGTGCTCGTCGAAGGGCGGCTGGTCGATACGTCGGGTGGCGACGATAATCCCCCACGCTTCACCGTTCGTCATGATCGGCACGATCATCTCGTGGACCGGAGCGTCATCGGTATCGCTCGCATCGCCGTCGAGCGGTCGGCTGAGGGTAACCCCGGCGCGTAGCTCTGCTTGCATGGTGAACTCTCGGAGATCGTCGAGTCGTTCGAGCGGGAGCGGCGGGTCCTGGCCATCTGTGGCTCGTGCTGCGGGTTCGGGTTCGAGGTGTGTGCTCGTCAGGCCGACGATGAGGACCTCCGCCGCCGACACGGTGCGCTGTGCGGTCTCCGCGAACAGTGTCATGAGCTGGTTTGTGTGGCCGGCTGCTGCGACCGCCGAGCGAATCGTGGTCGCTGTTTCGGTGCCCGACGTCGCGCTGTCGGCAACCGTCTCCCGTTCGAGTAGATCGAGCACGGTAGCCGACGGGATCGGTGGTGTGTCGATGGTGTCGAGGTCGCAGCTGGCGACCGCGTCACAAAGGTGTGGGTCGAGGGACGTACCCCGATTGCGCCGGACCCGGCGAAGTCCGTGATCCCACGACGGAACAAACCCGGCGGCAGGGTTGCCGACCAGGGCATCGGTGAGCGCAATGATTCGGGCGCCGAGTGGGATGTCTTGGCCAGCTCGTGCACCGGGTTCGCCGGTTCCGTCCCAACGTTCCCGACGTGCGCTGATCGCACCGGCAACATTGCGCAGGCCCCGAACGCGGCCAACGATGGTCGCGCTCAGCAGCGATCGGGTTGGTTCGTGCGCGGCTTCGGGGTCTGCCGGACGGCTCACGACGAGGTCGATGTCGGCGAGCGCCGCGCTTGCGATGAGCTCTGATCGATCTGCGCCCGGGTCGATCTCGCTGAGGATCAGGTCGGCGACGAGGGCCCTGATTGCCGCACGATGGGCGACCGCTGGATCGTAGAGCTCGACGACGCGGATAAACGCCACGACCGCGCCAATGGCAGCGTCGGAGAGTGCTCGTGCACTCGGGGAGGGGTGTTCGGAGAGCGGGGTCATAACGATCGGGGCCACGAGGTGAGCACATCGAGGTGAACACATGGTGTGGTCGGATCAGTGTGGCACGCTCCAGGCATCGTCAACCAGTCTAGAAACTGGGATCAAAGTTCGACGCTGCGTGGCCGTGGAATGATCGGCGTCGATACGGGGCTTCTTGGTTACCCTTGACGTCGTGTTCGGCTGGTGTGAATACATCCGACCCGGCACGACCACTGTGCGATTCGTTCAGGAGACCCACACATGAGTACCCGAAAGCTGATCTTGTCTTCCTTGGTCCTCGGTGTAGTGATCCTTGTCGCTTTTGCCACCCAAGTAGTGCTGGCGCGATGACCCATCTGTATAGAGTCGACACAGCCACTCAGGAGACGTGAACATGTCCAACCATTTCGATGTTGTTGTAGTTGGAGGCGGTCCAGCGGGCTATGCCTCCGCCCTCTACGGCGCAGCTGCCGGGCTCAACATTGCGCTCGTGGAGAAGTCCAAGCTCGGTGGGACCTGCCTACACGTTGGCTGCATCCCAGCCAAGGAACTACTCGAGACCGCAGCGGTGTATCGCACGGTTCAGCACGCATCGGCATTTGGCGTGAACACCGCCGAGCCGACCGTCGACTTTGGGGTCACCCAGGTTCGTAAGCAGGGGGTCATCGACAACCTGACCAAGGGCCTCGCCGGATTGCTGAAGCATCGCAAGGTCACCGTCTTTGACGGCGTCGGTGTCGTCACCTCAGCGGGTGACGTGAAGGGTGTCTCCATCAGTGGGGGAGAGTCCGGCGATGTTGCGGTCACGGCCGACAACCTGATTATTGCTGCAGGCTCCGTGCCACGGACCATCCCCGGTTTTGATGTCGACGGCACGAGCATCGTGACATCGGACGAGTTGCTCGCCGTTCAGGAACTCCCGAAGCGGGCAGCGGTAATCGGCGGTGGGGCAATCGGTATCGAGTTCGCCTCGATGATGGCTGACCTCGGGACTGAAGTCACCGTCCTCGAAGCAATGCCCAAGATCATTCCAGGTGTCGATCCCGACGCCGCCCGCATTGTCGAGCGTTCGCTAAAGAAGCGTGGCGTGAACATCCGCACGGGGGTCATGGTCTCTGGCCACGAGACCGTCGACGGCGCCAAGCGCGTGTCGTTCGGAGATGGTGAAAGCGTCGACGTCGACATGATCGTTCTGTCGATCGGCCGTCGTCCATTCGCCGACCTGCTCGGCCTTGACGCCGTTGGTGTTCCCGTCGATGAGCGTGGCTTTGTGCCCGTCGACGAGGCATGTCGAACCTCGGTGCCAGGCGTATGGGCAGTCGGTGACGTCATTGCGACCGCTCAGCTTGCACACATTGGATTTGCCGAAGGCATGGTCGCCATTCGCGGCGTGCTCGGCGAGGATCCTCAGCCCGTCGACTACCTCAACGTGCCGTGGTGCATCTACTGCCACCCCGAGGTCGCCTTCGCTGGCCACACCGAAGAGTCGGCAAAAGAGGCTGGCTTCGATGTTGTCACGTCGACCCATAAGTTCGCTGGCAACGGCCGCGCCATGATCGTCGGCGAGACCGAAGGTCTGGTCAAAGTCATTGCCGAAAAGACCCCCGATGGCAGGGCTGGACGGATGCTTGGGGTTCACATGGTCGGCCCGTGGGTTACCGAACAACTCGGCCAGGGCTACATGGCCATCAACTGGGAAGCGACCGTCGACGAAGTGGCCGCATTCATTCAGCCACACCCGACGATGAGCGAACTTTATGGTGAGACCGTTATGGCGCTCACCGGCCGTGCGCTGCACGGCTAACGTCAATACCCAACCGTTTACCGCGCTCGACAGAGTGCACCATATTTCCCCGACATCACACACGTGAAGGACAACCCAATGAGCGACATCACTCTCCCCCTGCTTGGAGAATCGGTGACCGAAGGAACGATTACCCGCTGGTTTAAGCAGGTGGGTGACACGGTTGCTGAGGATGAGGCGCTGTTTGAGGTGTCGACGGACAAGGTGGATTCTGAGGTTCCGTCTCCGGTCGCTGGTGTGATTACGGAGATT
>CALLAA010000097.1 GCA_938002955.1 uncultured Acidimicrobiales bacterium | reverse complement strand
ACGGTGCGCTCGAAGAAGTTGGTGAGCTCCTGTACGTCTTGGAGCTCCATAAAGTCGAACGGGTTCTTGGCGCCGTAGACGGGCGAAATCCCGAGCTGACGGAGACGCTGGTCGGCGACGAACTGGAGGTACGTCTTGGTGTCAGCGAGGCTCATACCCTGCACACCTTCGGCGAGGACATCGGCGGCGAACTGGTATTCACACTCGACGGCTTCGTCCATCATTTCTTTGATCTGCGCTTCGAGGTCTGCGTCGAACAGTTCTGGCTCTTCGGCGCGAACGGTATTGACGACCTCGAGGGCGAAGTTCATGTGGCAGCTTTCGTCGCGGAACACCCAGTTGGTGCCAGCGGCGAGACCGTTGAGCAATCCCTTGCTACGAAGGAAGTACACGTACGCGAACGCTGCGAAGAAGAAGAGCCCCTCGATACATGCAGCAAAGCAGATCAGGTTGAGCAGGAACTGCTTGCGCTGCTCCGGGGTTTCGATCCGGTCGAGGTCACCGAGCGAGTCGATGTACTTGTAGCAGAACTCTGCCTTCTTACGGATCGACGGAATGTTCTCCACCGCAGCGAACGCTTCAGCGCGCTGGTCGTGGTCAGGGATGTAGTTGTCGAGCAGGGTCAGGTAGAACTGAACGTGCAACGCCTCTTCGTAGAGCTGGCGAGACAGGTACATGCGTGCTTCGGGAGCGTTGATGTGCTGGTACAGGTTGAGGACCAGGTTGTTCGCAACGATCGAGTCACCGGTGGCGAAGAACGCAACGAGGCGTTCGATGAGGTGTCGCTCCGCTGGCATGAGCTTGCGCTCAAGGTCGACCAAGTCATCGGAGAAGTCGATCTCGTCGACCGTCCACGTGTTCTTGATGGCATCTTGATACATCCCGTAGAAGACCGGATAGCGCATTGGACGCAGGGTCAGATCGAACCCGGGGTCGAGAATGTTCTGTGGTCGTTGAGCAGGAAGTGCGGCGCCGCTGGTAGCGGGAACCTCGGAGAAGTCGGGGTTCAGGGCGTCGTCGATGAGGGCCATCTTGAAGGGGTCTTTCTGAGTGTCGTGGTGGAAGGGGCTAACGGTGCGCTGAGATGATCAGTCGCAGGCTTCGCAGTGCTCTGGGTTCTCGAGTGAGCAGGCCAGAGCTTCTGCTTCGGTGAAGGCCTTGGGCTCGCCGCCGTTGGTTGGCGCCGGACCGGATCCGTTCGTGTTCGTCGTGGTTGTCGTCTTGTTGATCCGGGTAGCTGGGCGGGACCGCAGATAGTAGGTCGTCTTCAATCCAGATTTCCAGGCGTACATGTACATACTTGAAAGTTTGCCGATATTCGGCGATTCCATGAACAGGTTCAACGACTGACTTTGGTCGATGTAGGCACCGCGATCGGCAGCCATATCGATCAGCGAACGCATTGGGATCTCCCATGCGGTGCGGTAGATCTCCTTGAGATCCTCTGGCATACGAGCCAGATCCTGGACCGAACCTTCGGACTGCTTGAGGTCGCTGATCATCTCGGCATCCCACAGGCCACGGCTCTGCAGTTCCTTGACGAGGTAGCGGTTGATCTGCAGGAACTCTCCAGAGAGCGTCTCGCGCTTGAACAGGTTCGAAACCTGTGGCTCGATGCACTCATAGCAACCCGAGATCGAGGCGATCGTTGCGGTTGGGGCAATAGCGATCATGAGCGAGTTGCGAAGACCGTGGGTTGCGACGAGCTCGCGGACCTCAGCCCAACGCTCGGTCTGGGTTGGCTCGACGCCCCACAGATCGAACTGCAGGTCGCCCTGAGCAGCGCGAGTGCGGTCGTAGGTCTCGTGGGTGCCGAACTGCTCTGCGAGCGCTGCAGACGCCTTGAGAGCGTTGAGGTAGATCTCCTCGGAGATACGTGCTGACAACGCACGAGCCTCGGGTGAGTCGAACACGAGGCCCTTCTTGAAGAACACGTCTTGGAGGCCCATAAGACCGAGGCCGACCGGACGCCACTTGTTGTTGGAATGTCCAGCTTCGTCGGTTGGGTAGAAGTTGATGTCGATCACGCGATCGAGGAACGGCATGACGTGCAAGACCGTCTTGGCGAGACGGTCGAAGTCGAACTCGAGGGTCTCGGCGTCAACGAACTCGCCAAGGTTCAACGAACCAAGGTTGCACACCGCGGTCTCGTCCTGGTTCGTGACCTCGATGATCTCGGTGCAGAGGTTGGACAGGTGAACAACGTTGGCGGTGCCGTCCTCGGACGCCATGCCGGTCTGGTTGCACTTCTCGTTCGATGCGTCTTTGAAGGTCATCCAGCCGTTGCCGGTCTGGGCGAGGCTGCGCATCATGCGGCTGTAGAGGTCGCGTGCGTTGATCTGACGCTCGTAGAGACCTGCTGCTTCGGCTTCTTCGTAAGCGGTGCGGAACTCGTCGCCGAACAAGTCGGTGAGGTGTGGGACCTTCTTGGGATCGAAGAGGCTCCACTGCCAGTCCTTGTCGACGCGCTCCATGAAGAGGTCGGGGATCCAGTTGGCGAGGTTCAGGCTGTGGGCCCGACGCATGTGGTCGCCGGTGTTCTCCTTGAGGTCAAGGAACTCTTCGATATCGGCGTGCCAGCTCTCGAGGTAGATACATGCAGCACCCTTGCGGCGGCCACCTTGGTTGACGGCAGCGACCGAGGAGTCGAGGGTCTTGAGCCAGGGAACGATGCCGTTCGACAAGCCGTTGGTGCCGGCGATGAGCGATCCCTTTGCACGCACCCGATGCCAGGCAACACCGATGCCGCCGGCGAACTTTGAGAGGCGGGCAATGTCGGTGTAGCGCTTGTAGATGCCTTCGAGGCTGTCCTCTGGCGAGTCGAGCAAGTAACACGAGCTCATCTGGGCGTGGCGCGTGCCGGAGTTGAACAGCGTCGGGCTCGACGGGAGGTACGCAAGGCTGCTCATGAGGTCGTAGAACCGGATGGCTTCGTCGGCGTTTTGCGAGAGGCCACATGCGACCCGCAAGAAGAAGTACTGCGGGGTCTCGGTGACTTGGCGGGTCTCTGGGTGACGGAGCAGGTACCGGTCATAGACGGTGCGAAGGCCGAAGAACTCGAACTTGCGATCGCGGTCGGTGTTGATGGCGGCGTTGAGTGCTGGTGCGTTCTCTTCGACGAAGGCGGCGACGTCGTCACCGATGAGTCCGGCGGCGTGGCCTGCACGGATGGACTCTGAGAACCATGGGATGTTCTGGTTGCGCACTTCTTTGTCTACGTAGGTGGCGAGTAGACGGGCAGCGAGCTTGGAGTAGTTGGGCTCTTCAACGGTGAAGCCGGCTGCGGTGCGGATGGAGAGCTCGTCGAGCTCACGGGTGGTTGCGCCATCGGCGAGTGCCGAGATGGTGCGGGTTGCAACGCGCATTGCGTCGACGTTGAGCAGTCCCTCGGCGCAGCGGGCGACTGCGTTGACGATCTTGTTGAGATCGACCGGCTCAAGAGCGCCGTTTCGCTTCTTGACCTGCATCCCGGTCGGAATGGCAGACTCGTGGTCTTCTTGCGCACCCGCTGTGCTTAGGAGTGCCGATCCGCGATCATCTGTCATCGTCATTGTTTTTTGTGCCACCTACGGTCGCCCAGCAGCGACCTATCGAGAAATGAGCCAACCCAGAAAAAGTTCGGGGTGGCTGGATGAGGTTACAAGGTTGTAATTACATCGTTCAAGCTCTGGCGACATGACAATATTGTTCGTCACCGAGGGTGCTGGGTCGACTTCGGAGCCGCGCCAAGCAACGACTGGGTAAACGTTGGCTAAAACGACGCCATAACCACAGACAGTGAATATTACGATTATGTTACGGGCACAAATGTGGCGCACGTCACGGCAAAAGTTGACCCACAGCGGTCGACTTGTCTCACACAATCAACACGAGCAACAACTCCCCCATAGACAACACGGGAGATGAACGAGCGGAAAACCACGCATTCAGCGTTTGTTTACGTACTCCAACGCGGAGCGTGCCGCAGCACGGCCCGATTGCAACGCGCCATTGATCGACGGGTTGTGCCGGTGATCGCCGGCGACGAAGACATCCGAAGCCAAACGGGCCGTAGCGGGTACATCCTCACCGGGAAGGTGACGCGGCTGTGCATGAGCGATGACATCGGTTCGCAATACGTCCCAATCGGCCACTGCCCCACCGAACCAGCCACGCAACTGCTGCTGGACGGCTCGTTCGGTGCTCTCGGAGTTATCCACACCCGGATACGACACCGCCGTGAGGTGTTTGCCAGCCGGTGCGTAGCGCTTCGACACGTTCGACATCACCGCAACGTTGTTGATTGGCCCCTCACGGGTTCCGTTTAGGAACAGCAACGGTTCGGAGAACGGAGGCGCATCGGAGGAGTACCAGCGGGTCGTGACACCGTTCCATCCAAAGTCTGGCGTCTCGGTAAGCGTCGCCGAACTCGACATGTCGGTCGCCACGATTACCGCATCGCTCTCGATCGTTTCGCCGCCGTCGGTCGTCACGGTTGTCGCCGTTACGGCCGAGACCGGTGTCGACAGCCGGACCGCGCCGTCGGGCAGGCGGCCGGCGAGCTGCTCACCCAGCGCTCCCATGCCGGCGGCGGGCACCGCTCCATAGCCGGTTCCGAGCATGCGGAACACGAACTCGGTGAAGCGACTCGTGACCTCGAGCTTTGGGTCGAGGGTTATGCCGGCGAAGAGCGGACGCAAAAACTGTTCGATGAAGTCGTCGGAGAACTTGAGGTCGCCAAACCGCGCCGCCGTCGTGCATTCCGACTTGCTCCACACGTCATCGACGGTTCCGGCCATCACGGAGCGGCGCCACTGCAACAGTCGGGTCTTGTCGACGAGTGAACCGACCGGCGCACGCACCGTGTCGAGCAGATCGACCGGACGACGAAGCGGGTCGCCGACGAGCACGCGACCCGAGTCGAGTTGTACGAGCGACCCTGCGTGGAACCGCCGCAGATCGAGGGCGTCGTAGTCGAAGACGCGTTGAGCGACCGGGTACGCGGTCAGCAGAATCTGGAAGCCGCGATCGAGCAGGTAACCATCGACCGCGTCGGTGCGCACCCGCCCACC
>CALLAA010000096.1 GCA_938002955.1 uncultured Acidimicrobiales bacterium | reverse complement strand
ATCCCAGTCCAGGAAGCCAACAGCGCCGTCCTCATCGATCCGAATGTTCCCATCCATTGGATCGCCATGGATCAGCGCCGTCGGCACATCAACAAACTCCGCGAAGATGTCACTCATCCGTTCGACGATCTCCACCGGAATGGCATCAAGGTCCGCGTCGACGCTCACCCGGTTGTGTACCAACTCAAGCACGGTGCAACATCCGGGCCGCTGCGGGTAGGTCCCCATGTTCTGATGAATCGACTGCAGCGCCTCTGCGACCAGCTTCCAGTCATCCTCCGAGCTCGGAGGACGTCCGTGCAACCAACGCTGCACGACGATGCCTTCGTGATGTCGGTCCCCCTCGGACGTCCGGATCACCTCAGGAACGATCACGCCCTGAAGCGCAAGCGCCTCAAGCACGTCCAGTTCCCAATCGAGCGATGCCACGGAGCGCCTGCTGCGACGCACGGCGACGTCCGCGTGAGCGAGCCGCCCTCGCCACACCGTATTGCGATGGCCACCCTCGACAGCCTCGATCAGCTCAAGCCCCGGCCATACCCGTGGATCAACATCGATAGAGCTGAGTTCCATACGGACGAATCGTACTGCCGGCAGAAAACGGACACTGCCACCGCAATTGCGGTGGCAGTGTCGTGATCGATGGTGGTCAGGCCCGGCGTCGATCCGGGGACCTACCGCTTTTCAGGCGGTCGCTCTGCCAACTGAGCTACCTGACCAGATAATTATGTTGCGGTCCCGACGAGATTTGAACTCGCGACCTCCGCCTTGACAGGGCGGCGTGAACTCCTGACTTCACCACGGGACCTTACCTGCACCGAAGTGCAGTGCTTCTCACACTAGTGCGAGCTGCAACTCAACCCAAAGGCTGAGCGGCAGTCATATTAGCGGCCTGCTGTGCGCATTCCACGCGCGAACCGGCAAGAGAAACATCCGCTCCGCTTCCCACTGACAAATCGGGGAGATACATCGGGAAGCGGAGCGGAAAAATTGTGTTGCTAGACCTTCTTCCGCGGGATGTCTGCGTTCTTGAGGATCGACCCATCCGGCGTGATAATTCCGGCCTTGGAGCCAATCGACAAGCCGTTCGCCGCAAAGAGGTCCTCACGGTTGATCATGACCCAGCGATAGCCCTCGACCTTCTTGATGGTCTTGAAGGCGTTCTTCATCTCACCCGCTTCGCCAGCGACGTTGATCGAGCCTCGTTCGCTAACGAGGTCGACCTTGCCGTTGGGGTCCGGGGTTGCGTCAAACTCCTGCGTTGCCGCAGCCAACAGTTGCTCTCGGTTCATTCGCGCCATTTACAGCTCGCTTTCAGGCGTAGTCAGAATTCGTTGAATCTCATCCGCCGCGGCTTCAGCAGCCTCGGCGTCATCGCCCTCAACGTGGACGTCAACAACATCATTGGCAACCGCACCCAAAGCGAGAACGCTCATGATGCTCGTAGCCTTCGCTGTCTTTTCATCCTTGGTGATAGTGATCTTGCCATCGTAGGTTTTTGCGAACTCAACAATGAGGCTCGCTGGGCGGGCGTGAAGACCACCCTCACCGGAGATAGTGATACTTCTATCGATTGGACCATCGTCGCCACCAGTGCTGCTCAGCACCTGGTAGAGGAAGTCTGCGTCGGTTGTTGTCCAGAGCTGCTCGGCAACATCTTCGTCCTGCAACGCCTCGGCGATGTGACTCAGGACTTGGACATGATCGTCGCCGACCGCAGCAAGACCGATTACGAGATGAGCAGTGCCCACTCCCCAATCGATTCCCTCTGGGTACTGGGCGACAACAATTCCCGTGCTGTGCACAGCATCGCGGCTCTCGAAGGTGCCGTGAGGCATTGCGACGCCGTTGCCGAGGTAGGTAGACACCGTCTCCTCACGCTCCAACATGGCATCGACATAGCTTGCGTCGATATGGCCGTTCTCTGCGAGGAGCGAACCGACGTAACGGATGGCCTCAGTCTTTTCGACCGACGGCAATCCCGTGATCATTGCCTCGCGAGAGAGAACGATTTCTTTCGTAGCCGACATCAGAGGGCCGACTCTACGTCTGCACCGTTCTTAAGTGTCTCGACCAGACCCTTCACTGCGGGGTCTCCGAAGAACATCATGAACGGAACAATGGCTGCCTGAGGGAAGTTCGTCTTCGCCTGAGCAGCAAGCGACTTGTGCGTGACGATCACATCAGCGTGCGCTGGAACTTGAGCGACAGGCGAGTGAATCACTTCGATATCTAGTTTGGCCTTCTTGACCATCTTCTTCAGCTGGTTGGCACCCATGAGGCTGCTTCCCATACCCGCTTCGCATGCAAAGACAATGAGCTTTACCTCATCTGCCTTCTTCACCACCGTGTCACTCATATTTCTTCCTTTGCCATGTCTAGGGGGTTACTTCTGTAGAAACAGATGGGGTGCAAGATCGATTCCGATCTTGCACCCCATCCGCTCAAAGACCGCCGTGGCCGAATCGACCTGGCCCATCGGACCGTTTCAGCGGGTTGGTGCTAAGTGATGTGCCGGGGTGCCACGAATAGCCCCCGGCACAACGCTTAAGCGGATGCTCCTGGAACGCTCATTCCTGGAATATCTGGCATGGCGTCGCCGACTCCGACTTCGTCGATATCGGTATCAGCCATCTCCTTGACTGGGAACATCTTGAGCAGTGCCGAACCGGCAACGAAACTCACTACCGCTCCAACTGCTACGCCGGCGATAACACCGAACGCTGCTCCGCCTTCAGGTGGCAAGCCACCGATGTAGGCAAAGATCGAGCCTGGACTCGGTGGAACCGTAAGACCAGCATCGGTTGCGAGGAACACGAAGTCAGCGGTGATGCCGCCAGCCCACATTGCCACGATCATGACTGGGTTCATGAGGACGTACGGGAAGTACACCTCGTGAATGCCACCGAAGAAGTGAACAATGATTGCTCCTGGAGCCGAGAGCTTTGCGAGGCCCTTACCAGCGAACCAGTACGCACCGAGAAGACCAAGGCCTGGGCCAGGGTTCGACTCGAGCATGTAGTAGATCGAACGTCCCTTTTCGGCGACGTCCTCGGTTCCAAGTGGTGTCAACACACCGTGGTTGATGGCGTTGTTCAAGAACAGCACCTTTGCAACCTCGATTGGGATGTCAGCGAGTGGCAGAAGGCTTGCATCTGCCAGGGTCTCAACTGCGTTGCCGAATGCGCTCGCGATGCGAGCCATGACCGGACCTACAACCCAGTAGCTAGCGAAGACCAAGCCGATGCCAGCAAAGCCCTGCGAGAAGTTGTTGAAAAGCATCTCGAAGCCCGCTGGTGTGCGGTCCTCAAGGAACTCATCAATCTTCTTCATGACCCAGCCAGAAAGTGGACCGATCAACATTGCGCCCATGAACTGCGGCGGCTGAATTGCCAGCTCGGTGCCGTCGTCGGCCAGGATCGTGCCCTGTGAGCCGATAACGCCGAACACGGCGATCGCTGCGAGGACACCACCACGGTGTCCATGAACCATCTTGCCACCGGTGTACGCGATGAGTGTCGGCAACAGGTACACGATGACCTTGCCGACCAATGGATCTACGAGCGGGCTGGTTTGTTCAACATCGAAAATTCCGAGTTTCACCAACCAACCGGTATCAATAATGAGCGCCGTGATGAAGCCCCAGGCGATGAATGCTCCGATATTCGGAATCACCATGCCTGCAAGCCAGCCACCGAAGCGCTGTAAACGTTCTTGCATTACTTTCCCCTCCTTTGAGTTAATTCACAAATGTAGGCTCCCATGTGACGGCCGCCACTGCCAATTGTGCTTTAACGCGAAGTGACACTTTGGTGGCGCGCGCGAATTGACGTCGGAGTTAAAAGCCGTATAAAGAGGGTGTTGCCGCGTCTAGACGAGCGTTGAGAGCACCCGAACGTCCGATGAGGACAGCAGCGGGCTCACCACAACGACCGGTGCGCCGGCTTCTTCGAGCGGCACTGTCGAGATCACCAGATCAAATTCTGACGTATCCCGACTTTCGTAACCCGAAGCACTCAGCACCTCGACCAGGGATAGTTCGGGGAACTCCGCCTGCAGGCGCGAGACGAGTACCCAGGCCGTCGCCATACCACTCGGACAGACCACCATTGCTTGCTTGCGCGGACGAAGGTGACCGCGCTCGAGCGCCCCCGAGAGATACATCGTCAGATACCCGATCTCATCGGTATGAATCGGCGCACCCATTTGTTCGCCGATCATCTCGCTGAGTTCTTCGGCGACCGCTTGCACCTCGGGATACCGTTCGGCGACTTCACTCGCCAACGGATTGTGGACGGGCAGTCCATATCGCAGGCGGACAGCCAGCCGAGTGAAGTGCATCGACAAACTCCGACGGAGCGCGTCGTCCTCGACCAGGCTTGCGTGCAGTCGTTCGGTCGCGATGTCCAAGATGTCGCTGACCAAACGCTCGACATCGTTCGAGGTAGCGGTCTCGGTTGCGAGAGCATCAAACCCGAGCAGATATTCGGTGAGACCGGCCACCTCTTCATCCGAGAGCGACGGTCGCCCTTGTGATTCGAGAGTCTGAGCGAGCGCTCGCACAGAGTCTGCGGCTGGATGATCGTTGAGCGATAAGAAGTGCCCAGGCTCCAGCACGATGTGGCAGCCCTGCTCGACACGGGCCTCCGTGATCGCCAGATACAAGGTGTAGACAAGGTCGCTGTTGCCGCTCGCGAGACGATCTCGAAGCGGTGTGTCTTGCAACGCCTTGGAACACGCCTCGATCGGTAGTTCGCTCAAGCGGTCGCGCAGACCAGCGGGGACACGGACGCGAATAAGGTTCGCGTCGTCGATAGCGGTCGTCGTGAGCTCATCGAGAACATCGGCCGGCACAGCCTCCAAAAAGAGCTGAACCAACGCGCGCCGCACGCTCTGCTCCGAACCGAGCAGCGCAATACCCTTACCCGGCTTTCGGATGATCGGTAGGCCCATTCGCTCGAGCCACGGTTCGCATCGTCGAAGATCGCGCCGCGCCGAGGTCTTCGACACTTCGAGGTCCTCATTGAGCCGGTCGAGCGAGATCGTCTCTGGATGATTCCAGAGCAACGCGTCGAGCAGCAGGTGCTCTCGCTCATCGGGGGCATACACACGAGGAGCTGCTGAACGAGCGTTGAGATCCTCCAGGATCGTTGCGCGCGTCGCATCGTCGGCGATTACCGACAAGCCAGTCCCCCGCTGTCGAACAAGTTCAGCGTCGTGAGATCGGAGAAAGTTCTGCACGGCCGAAAGCCGGTATCGAACCGCTCGCTCGCTCAAGACCAAGTCCGCGGCGAGTTCCGACGTGCTGCGCGGCTCGGTTTGGGTGATCAGCCATCGCACGATCCGTACGACACGACTGTCGAGGGGTGCGCTCACGGACGAACCACAAGGGGTTCGAGAGCTTCTCGAACCTCAGCCGCCGATGTCGCCGTGGTGATCACCTCGAGGACCCGGTCGGCAATGGATGGATCTTGAGCTGCGATCGTTGCTTTGATCAGGTTCACGGCGTTTGCCGAAACCGAGAGCTTGGTAATGCCAATCGAGGCAAAGATCACTGCGGCCACCGGATCAGATGCCGCAAGTCCGCAGACCGACACGCTGCGACCGTGGGCCCCACCTGCGTCCGCCACGAGCTTGCAGAGGCCGAGCACCGCTGGGTGCAGCGGATCGTGTAGTTGACTCAGCGAGCTCATCATTCGATCTGCCGCCATCGTGTATTGGGTCAGATCGTTCGTACCGATGGAGAAGAAGTCCACGTGTGGAGCGAAACTCATTGCGGTCATAGCGATCGACGGGACCTCGACCATAACCCCAAGCTCGACGGATCCCATGTCGACGCCAGCGCCGTCGAGCTCAGCGCGAACGGAATCGACGCGGGAGCGGACCATCGAGAATTCCTCGAGCGTCGCGACCATTGGAATCATGAGGGCGATCTTGCCGAATGCTGACGCTCGCAGCGCCGCCCGGATTTGGCCGTCGATCAGCTCAGGGAATTGCTCATAGATACGCACGCCACGTTGACCGAGGAAGGGGTTCTCCTCCTCCGGCAGCTCGAGATACTCAGCGGGCTTGTCCCCTCCAATATCGAAGGTGCGAACAACAACCGTGTCGACGTCCCAGCTCGATGCGGCCAGCTTGTAGGCCTCGAACTGCTCATCTTCGGTCGGTGGCTTCGGTGTATCGAGGAAAAGGAACTCGGTACGGAACAATCCAACACCATCGGACTGCTCGGCGACCGCACGGTGAATATCGTCGGCGCCGGCAACATTGGCCGCCACGTCGATCGCGATATCACCGAACGACGCGCGCGAGCCACGCACCGCATCGAGTCGGGTCTGCAATGCAGCCTGGGCATCAGCACGGTTCGCGAAATCCGCTGCAACCTCATCTGTTGGATCGCCAAAGAACTCACCCGTCGACCCATCGAGCGCAGCGTTCGACGGTGCTGAAGCGAGAAGGTTGGGCACACCAACAACAGCAGGAACCCCGAGCGACCGGGCAATGATCGCAACGTGACTTGTTGCGCCACCGGTTTCGGTGGCAAAGCCCAACACCATCTCGGGGTCGAGCCCAGCGGTTTCGGCGGCGGTCAGCTCATGTGCGATCAACACGCTCGGCTCGGCCAGAACGGTCTCACCCGTAGCAACACCAGCAAGGTCGCGTTTGATTGCCTGCATAACTTCGCCAACATCGGCGGCGCGCGCCGCCAGGTATGGGTCGGGCAGCGAGGCGAGGAGCGCCTCAAGTTGGGTGGCGGCGGCATCGAACGCACTATTGATGTCGAGACCAGACTCGACGTTCTCCATCACCGCGTCGACGATCATCTCGTCTTCAGCGATCAGGCTCTGCGCGTTTAGAACATCGGCGGCTTCCTCTCGACCCGACTCACGGGTCGATGCCGACAAGGCTGCGAGTTGCGCACTGACGTTGGCCGAAGACGCTTCGATCGCGGCATGTGGATCGTCGATGGTATCGAGCTCGACTTCCTCGGTCGTAATGGCAACAACGGGGCCAACGGCAATACCGGGTGATGCGCCCACACCATGTTCAGCGGGAATTGCTTGCTCAGTCACCGAGCTTCTCCTTCAACGTGTCGTAGATGTACGCACCACCGACCAAGGTGATGCTGGCGGTAATGATCAGGCCAATGACCGTGACCGCGTATTGCAGAATTGGTTGGTCTTGGATCGCCAGCCCAAACATGGCTCCAAAGAAGTTGAAGAGCATGAACAGCATGCCGATACAGAACAAGCCGAACCGGCGCTTCTCGCCGAGACGCACGCTCGTGCCCAAGGCATACGAGCCTCCGCGCAAGCCTTCTTTGTTGAGCGGAGTATCGGCAACAACGTAGCCGTAGAACGCATACAGCACGGCTACCGCGATGGCGGGCAAGAAGAAGATGCCCGCTCCATAACGAAGGCCAAAGAGGACACCAGCCCAAAAGAAGAAGCCGGCGACGGCCTGGTAGCCAAACCGTTGCATGTAGAAAAACGGATCGCGCACGTCGACCGTCTCTCCACGCGATGCAGTCAGGGCGTAGTGGAACCACGGATACGCCATGGTGCTGCTGACGATCAGCCCCAGCAGGTCGACGAGCAACGCACGAAAGTCATGTCCGTTGTTCAGGAGCTGCTGAGCCTCGTACCGAAAGATGCCGTAGACACCAAGGGTTACCGCACCGGCGAGGCTGAGTGGGATCAGATTCTTGAAATACCCGACGAACCCAACCTTGAAGATCTCTGGGATCCGTACTCCGAATTCGACTGGTGTAATCACTACTGCTCCATTTGCAACGCTCGATCGATCTCCGAAGAAATCACGACCGCAGCCCGGTCAGTATCGGTTGCCGGTGGAAAGGCAGTCGATGCAGATGAGACAGCGGCACGGCCCCAGGCCAATGCCTCGGATAGAGACTTGCTACCAGATCCTCCCGCCGCGAGAAATCCGGCGAAGAACGCATCTCCCGCACCGACGGTGTTTTTGACCGATTCTGCCGGCGCATACCCAAAGGTCACCCCATCGTCAGAAACCAGGAGCGCACCGCGCGAACCGAGGCTGACGACAACCGTGGCCACCCCGTCTCGCTGGACTTCGAGAGCCGCGTCAACAACATCGCCAAGCGTGTCGATCGACCGGCCGAGCAATGCAGCGAGCTCGTGATGGTTGGGCTTGATCAAATCGCAGCCAGCGCGAACCGCATGTTCCAACGGCTCACCGCTCGCGTCGACTCCCAAACCAACATGTGCCGGCAAACCGTCGCGCACCCGCTGAATGAAATCGGCGGGCAGCCCCGGTGGATAACTCCCACAGATGGCAACCCAGTCGGCGGTTGCACCAGCATCGACAATGGCGGCCAGCAGCTCGTCTTGGGCAACGGCATCGAGCGCCGAACCCGACTCATTGAGCTTGGTGGTGCGACCGCCGGTTTCGATAATGCCAACGTTTGTGCGGATCGACCCTGCGGTGTGCACCGTTCGCGGAGTCATACCGGCAATATCTCCGAGCAGACGAGTAAACGCTGGGGCGTCGTCAGCTCCGGCCGGAAAGATACAGGTGCTCTCCGTGCCGCCGAGCGCGAGCGCTCGAGCAACGTTGACGCCTTTGCCACCAGCTTCGACCGTCACGGTCGACACGCGGTGAACCGCGCCAAACTCGAGCGATTCGACATGAACCGTTCGATCGAAACTGGGGTTCGGCGTGACGGTGATGATCATGGAAGACCCTAGGACGTGTGATACGTCTCGAACAGGATCTGTTCTGCCTCTTTCGTCCACGTATTGTTCTCGCCGAGGACGGCTGCGATATCGGGGTGCTTTTCTGCAAGCTCAGCCAGTCCCATAAGTTCAAGACCCTTGAGCTGCGGGAAGATCATTACCTTGCCGGCAAAGTCACCTTCGAGCAGAGCGCGAACTCCGTCCTGGCCAGCTTCGATGCCGCCGACTGCTGCGAGTGAGCGCTCCGGCGACAATGCGCCGGTCTTGGCCTTATCGATGACCGACTCTTGATCGGCGATCGAAGACCCGGACGTCCCCGTGTACTGAGCGTTGTGCAGATAGACGTCGCTCATGTTGAGCGGTGCGAGCGTACCGTTGGCGACACCGGCGAACAGTACCAACATGCCGTTGTTCGACATCAACGTCGCGGCGTCACCCATGACTGCGCCGACGGGGACGCTAACGATCACATCGTCGGCTCCACGACCATCGGTTTCCTCATGAACAATCCGCATGGCTCCCTCGGGATCACCGGTGGTGTTGTGGAGCATGAACTTGCGGCCGTTCTTTTCGGCGAGGCCCGCCAGCATGAGTCGTGCGGTTTCGATTCGGTCATCGTCGAGATCGAACCCGATGATCGTGCCTGGACCGTCGGCTTTCTCGATGGCTCGCTGCATGTGCATCTGGCCCATTGGACCGCCAGCACCAACGAACACTGCCACGCCACCAGGGACGGTCTCGGCGCGATTGCGGTCTTCGCCCCACGCTGCCGAAATGTCGTTCGAGGTCGTGCCAACAAATGCTGTGTAGTGATAGTGCAGACGACCAACATCGATCTGGGGAAGGCCGTCGAGGGGCTCGGTGCCAACCATGGTCATCATGCCGCGGTACGCGATGACCTTTGCGAGTTCTTCGATCAGATCGGCGCTCGTCTGCCCGAGAACGATGATGTCATCAAAGCCATCTTCGCCAACGTGCTCGATGGTACGTGCCGCAACCGACGCGGCATCGGCAAAGGCGTCGTCGCTGACAACGGTTGCGTCAGGACAGTGCTCGGCGAGCATGGCGGTCACCGCGGCGGGCGCATGACTCACGACGATCTTCGT
>CALLAA010000095.1 GCA_938002955.1 uncultured Acidimicrobiales bacterium | reverse complement strand
GTGGTCGTGACCTGCGTGCTCGTCTTCCTCGGCCGGAGCGTCGGTGATGACCGCTTCGGTGGTGAGGAACAAGGCTGCGATCGAGCCTGCGTTCTGGAGAGCCGAGCGGGTCACCTTTGCCGCATCGATAATGCCAGCGGCCATGAGGTCTTCGTACTCGTCGGTCGCAGCGTTGAAACCAACGTTGCCCTCGAGAGCGCGGACGTTCTCGACGACAACACCCTCTTCGTATCCGGCATTGAGCGAGATTTGGTTGAGCGGTCCAACGAGTGAGCGAGCAACGACCCTGGCACCGGTTGCTTCGTCGCCCTTGAGCTTCTTGGCTGCGGCCAGGACGGCGGTCTCGGCACGGAGCAGCGTTACGCCACCACCGGCGACGACGCCCTCTTCGATCGCTGCCTTCGTGGTGGAGACAGCATCTTCGATGCGGTGCTTCTTTTCCTTGAGCTCGACCTCGGTCGCTGCACCTACCTTGAGGATTGCAACGCCGCCGGACAACTTGGCGAGGCGTTCGCGCAACTTCTCGGAGTCGTAGTCGGAGGTGGTCGCATCGAGCTCGGCCTTGATCTGGCTGACACGGGCTTCGATGTCGGCTCCGGATCCGCCGCCGGACACGATGGTGGTCTCGTCCTTGGTGATGACGATGCGGCGGGCCGTACCGAGCAGGTCGAGGGTTGCTGCTTCGAGGCTGAGGCCAACCTCTTCGCTGATGACCTGGCCACCGGTGAGGATGGCGATGTCTTGCATCATGGCCTTACGGCGATCACCAAAGAATGGCGCCTTCACCGCACAGACGGGAAGGAGGCCACGGATGCGGTTCACCACGAGTGTGGCGAGTGCTTCGCCTTCGACGTCTTCAGCAATAACGAACACCGGACGGCTCTTCTTCATGATGAGCTCGAGGACCGGGACGAGTTCGCGAACGTTGGAGATCTTGCCCGAGACGAGCAGGACGTACGGGTTGTCGAGAACGGCTTCCATCCGGTCCTGGTCGGTGACGAAGTATGGGGAGAGGTAGCCCTTGTCGAAGCGCATGCCCTCGACGAGATCCATCTCCATGCCGAACGTGGTTCCTTCTTCGACGGTGATGACCCCGTCCTTGCCCACCTTGTCGATGGCCTCGGAAATGGTCTTGCCAATGTCTGGGTCGGCAGACGAGATCGACGCAACCTGTGCGATCTGCTTCTTCGTGTCGACCTCTACGGCCATGTCATGGATGGCACCGACGGCTGCGTCTACCGCGGCCTCGATGCCCTTCTTGAGGGCCATCGGGTTCGCACCAGCTGCCACGTTACGCAAGCCTTCGCGAACCATGGTCCATGCAAGAACGGTTGCGGTCGTGGTTCCGTCGCCGGCAACATCGTCGGTCTTCTTGGCGACCTCTTTGACGAGTTCGGCACCGATGCGCTCGTAGGGGTCTTCGAGGTCGATTTCCTTGGCGATAGATACACCGTCGTTGGTGATTGTGGGAGCGCCCCACTTCTTCTCCAGAACGACGTTGCGGCCCTTCGGGCCAATGGTTGCCCGAACGGCGTCGGCGAGCTGATTCATCCCGCTCTCAAGTGCGCGGCGTGCTTCTTCGTCAAAGCTGATGATCTTTGCCATTTTTCCTAGGCTCCTCGTTCGAAAACTTCGTTGGCACTCTCGATGTGCGAGTGCTAATCCTAGGGGCTTAGAGCCGGTTGGCAACCGCCTCGGTCACGCAACTTGTTGGCTCATCGATCGCGCGGTCGAGACCGAACTGGTCCGCCAACGAAATCGCATCGATTCGCCCGGTCACGTCATCGAACACCTGGCCCGCCACAGCGAGGACCGGCACCGAGTGCGACTCGGCAAGCTCAGCGACACCGCCGACGACCTTGCCATCGAACGACTCGTTGTCGATGAAGCCTTCGCCCGTTACGACGAGGTCGGCGTTGGCGATGGCGCCCTCGAGGCCGAGCTCGGTCGCAACGATGTCAAAGCCGTCGACGAGCTGCGCACCGATCGCTGCGAGACCACCAGCGAGGCCACCCGCTGCGCCCGAACGATCGAGGGTGGCAACATCGACGCCATAGCGCTGGTGATAGTTCGCAGCGAGTGCCGTCAGGCGGCCGGTGAGCAACGAGACCTGCGCCGTGCTCGCCCCCTTTTGGGGTCCAAATACCGACGCAGCATCGGCGAAGCGTGTTCGGACATCACAGGCAACGATGATTTCGATCGACGCAACCCGCGCCGCGGACCCGAGCGCTTCGAGCGCGCCGAGACCACCGTCTGTTGTCGCCGACCCACCAACGCCAACGATGATCTTGTGCGCTCCAGCGTCGATCGCCTCGCCAATGAGCTCGCCGACGCCAGCGGTAGTGGCACCAAGCGGATCGTTCTCGTCTGGCCCGCCGGCAAGCACGAGGCCCGAGGCCCGAGCCATCTCGATGACGGCAACGCCGCGATCGAGGCGCCACTCGGCGTCGACTGGACTGCCGAGCGGGCCGGTCACCAGCGAGGTTCGATTCGGTCCGCCCAGCGCCTCGAGCGTGCCGTCTCCCCCGTCGGCCATCGGTACCTGCGTACAGGTCGAGCCGGCGGCCTCGACAGCGGCGGCAATCGCGGCCGCGATCTCGTGAGCGGATGCGGTTCCCTTGAACTTGTCTGGGGCTGCGACGACATGCATTCCGCCATCTTGACCGATCGGAGGTGACGGCGCAGGCATGAACGACGTACCGTAGGACCATGACCTCGGTGGACGCGCCAACCCACGACGAACTCGTCGCAACGATGACCGGCGGCATGGCCACGTCGTCTCCGGCCGACTTCGGCGGAAGCGACCTTCTTCGACCCGACGGCCGACCCCGCCCCAACTTCCGGGCCGCACTTCGCAAGATCGATAACACCCGCAACGCAGGCACCGTCCTGTCGCTCGCTGTGGCGTCGGTCTTCATCGTGTGGCTCGTTGCCCAGATCGGAACGTGGTGGGCCGTCGCCCTCGCAATCGTTCCGATGGGCATGGTGCAGACACGGATGTACATCCTCAGCCACGAAGCTGCACATCGCCTGCTGTTCTCGAATCGGACTGCGAACGATGTGATCGGCATCAACATTTTGGGATGGCTCCCACTGGGCACCGGCACACATCACTACCGGCGCGGTCACGCCAACCACCACCGCGATGAATTCGGCCCCAACGAACCCGACTTCTTGCTCTACTCGTTCTATCCGATCGTCAAGGCGTCGTTTCGACGCAAGCTGCGCCGAGATGCCACCGGCGTGTCGGCCTATCGGCTTCTGAAGCCGAGGTTCACCGGTCTGACCATGGCCGAGTACCGGAGCTTGAGCATGCGGTTCTTTGCCGGACAGGTCGTGGTTTTCGCACTGTTTGTTCTCGGTGGGCAGCCATTGTTGTACCCGCTGTTGTGGGTCCTGCCGTATCTCACGTACTACCAGGTGCAGAATCGCCTCCGATCGGTCGCCGAGCATGGGGGTATGACCCGATCCTCGGACCGCCGCATGACGACCCATCACGTCGAGCAGCATTGGCTGCCAGGACTGTTCATCACGCCATATGGGGTTGGCTACCACTTAGCCCATCATGTCGATTCCGGGGTGCCGTTTCGCAATTTGCCGACGCTTCATCGGGCGCTGCTCGACGCTGGCTATCTCGACGGCGTGACGGTGTGGCCGAACTACCGCAGCTTGTGGAAGGCGCTCGTTCAGCCAAGCTCCTAGGCTGGGGTCGTGACACGACCCATCTTGATCGCATCCAATCGCGGTCCGGTCTCTTTCACCTTGACCGCTGAGGGCGAGCTCGTTTCCGAACGTGGCGCCGGAGGTTTGGTTTCAGGTGTTGGTCCACTGGTCCACGGCACCGACGCCAAATGGATGGCCGCCGGGCTGACCGACGGAGATCGACAAGCTGCTGCCTCGGGCACGATCGATGCCGAGGGGTTTAAGGTTCGGACGCTCGACATCGACCCCGACGACCTCGACCTCGCGTACAACGTCATCGCGAACGAGACGCTCTGGTACGTGTATCACGATCTTTACGATCGGACCCGTGAGCCGGTCATCGACTCGGAGTGGTACGACGCTTGGGCTGCGTTTCGCCGCTACAACCAGCAGTTCGCTGAGGCGATCATCGAAGAGGCCGAACCGAACGCGATCGTCTTGTTGCAGGACTACCACCTGGCGCTCGTGCCGCCCAAGATTCGTGATGAGCGGCCGGACGTTTCGGTCGTTCATTTCAGCCATACGCCGTTCCCTACGCCCGACGCCATGCGCATCCTGCCAGAGCTCGCCCGAACAGAGCTGCTGCTTGGGTATATGGCAGCAGGATCGCTCGGCTTTCATTCCAGCCGCTGGAGCGAGAACTTCATTGCCTGCTCGCGCGAGACCCTGGGAGTACGCCCGACCAACACGTTCGTGTCGGCGCTCGGGCCTGACGCCGACGAGCTTGCCGCCACTGCAGCGTCGGCCGAATGCCAGGCGGAGTTCGAACAACTCGTCGAGTCGGTCGGCGACCGGTTCGTCATTGGCCGCACCGAACGTCTGGAACTCTCGAAGAATTTGCTCCGCGGTTTCTGGGCATACGACGAACTACTCGCCATGCGTCCAGATCTTCACGAGAAGGTCGTGTTCGTCGGCTCGTTCTCCCCAACACGGACCGACGTTTCGGACTATGCGCGCTATCGCAGCGAGGTCGAGGCTGCGGTCGACGAGATCAACGCTCGTTGGGGACGACAAGGCTGGACCCCGATTCTGTACAGCGCCGAAAGCAACTATCCCGCAGCGATCGCGGTCCTTCGTCGATACGACGCGTTGCTCGTCAACCCAATTCGAGATGGGCTCAATCTGGTCGCGAGCGAGGGGCCGATCGTCAACGAGCGCGAAGGCATCGTCTTGCTCAGCCGGGAGGCCGGTGCGTTCGACGAGATGTCGGGAATCGCCACCGAAGTTCACGCGTACGACATCACCCAGACGGCCCAAGCACTGTCGGACGTCATCGACATGGACCTCGACCAGCGGGCCGATGTCGCCGCCGATCTACGCGACATTGCGCTTTCGCGCACTCCTCGACTGTGGCTTGAAGAGCAGCTCGCCGCAGCGCCCGATACCGACGAGGGCGACGCCGACTAGCCGTCGCTAGAGCTCGCCGCCTGATGCTGCATGGAGCATCGACTGCAAAATCTGCAGGACCTCTTCTGGCGTGTCGACGACGTTGGTTGCATGCTCGTGGAGTTCGACATCCGTCTCGTGGCTCTTCACCAGAACCACGGCATAGGCGTCGAGCGAACCGGCAGCATGCAATTCTGCGAGACGCGTGAACGCAGGCAGGTCCCCGGTGTCATCTCCGAAGTACACCGCCGAGGTCGCACCGATGAGGAGGTCCTCGACCGCATCACCCTTCGAACGCGAGGACGGTGGATGTAGCTCGACCGACATCTTGGCCGACCGTGCGTCGAGTCCGGTCTCGGCGGCGACTCTGTCCGCCCAGGACAACACGTCGGCCACGAAGGGTTCGTCGGCACCGCGGTAGTGAACCGTGATCGAGTAGTGCTTGTCCTCAACCGCTTCGGTCCCAAAGGCAACCCGAGCGTCATTGGCAACCGTCGACATCACCGGCAGCCACTCGATAGCGGTCGAGTCAACGAGGAGCCGGTCGCCGGTGCGATGTTCAAGTCCGTACAGACCGGACAACTCGATAGGTGGAGCGAAGAAGCGTTCGAGGAACGCAACCGGCCGGCCGGACACGATTGCGACCATGCCGATGGTTTCGGCGAGTGCCGTCAGGCATTGGGGAGCGCCGTCGACGGGCACCACCGTGTCGGGGTCGTCGACGATGAGCGACAAGGTGCCGTCAAGGTCGGAGAAGACGGCGGCTCGGGCTGGGTCGGCGCGGAGCGCGTGGAGTACGTCGTCGAGCCCCATCGAGGGCCGCTGCTATCCGACGGGAATGTTGTTGTCGTTGCCGATGATCACGACGACGTTGGCTGCGGTCAGGCGGCCGTCTGATACTGCCTCGGCGGCGACCGCAATGGTCCCGTCGCCGGGAGCCTGGGTGATGATGTCCGGCGGAGCGCCAAGTGCTTCGGCGATCGCACGAGCGTCCGCGTCGTATCCGACCCGGTAGTAGATGACAGCCTCAGCGGTGCTCGGCGCGTTTGCCGCGTTTGCGATGTAGCCATCGGCTTTGAGCTTGTCGGAAATACTTCCTGCAACGCCCTTGCCGCCGGTGCCGTTCGCAACGAGAACGTTCACCTCGGATGCGGGGCGAGCCTCGCCGGTTACCGGCGCTTCAGCAATGGTGTCCGGAGTGGAGTCGTCAGGTGCGATCGTGGCCACCGTCTCGTCGGTGCTTCCGTCGGGTTCTCCAACGCTGACCGCGTCGCTCGAATCTTCGGTGGCATCGTCGGTGCTGGTGTCGGCGACGTCGTCGGTGCTCTCGACGTCGGTTGTGTCGTCGGTCGACGCAATCACGGTCTGTGGATCGTCGAGGGCAAAGGCCATGAGCACAAGGCCGATGACGAGGGCGAGCGCGATCAGCATCGCGCCCCGGGCGGCAGCGCCGCCTGTGGAGCGAGCGAGCGATCCGTCGTCTGCTGCGTGGTATCCGTTACTCATCGTGCTGGTGGCTGCTCAATCTGTCGTTCGAACCGTGCCTTGCGGCGGCGATCCCGGAGACGGCGAAGGCGACGAATCACCAATGGATCGAAGGCGTAGGCCTCGTCGGAGTCGATGAGTTCACCGAGCAGCTCGTAGTACCGAGTGGTCGAGAGCTCAAAGCGCTCGCGGATAATCGATTCTTTTGACGCGTCTTCGGACCACCAAGTGCGTTCGAACTCGATGATTGCGCGGTCTCGGTCTGTGAGTGCCATCGCCGCCTAGTCTCGCCGCTCACCGGCCCAGTTACAAGCACCCCTGCGGTTCGTCGAGTGCGATCAGCCAGCCGTTGGATGTGTTGGACGGGTTTCGAGATCGTCGCGTTCGGCCGCAGTATCGGAAAGCTCGATGTGATCGGGCGTTACCAGTCGGTCCACGGCGCTACGCATTTCGACCGACGCACCACGGATTGACTCGACGACTTCGACCGCCTGTTGATCAAGCCCGTCTCGTGACTTGGAGAGGAGGAGGTCGGTAAGGAGCACGACCGCAGCGAGCGGATTTCGCAGGTCGTTGACGACCACGTCGAGCACCGCTGCCTTCTCCGAGATGAGCCGGGCGAGCTGTTCGTTCTTCTCGACGAGCTCGACGGTACGAAGATGGTGAAGTTCGTCGGTTCGAGCCGCGAGGTCGGCGGCGAAATGCCGCTCGATGGCGACCATCCGAATGCGTGCTTGTCGACCTTGGAGGTCACGCTCGACGTCGACATGCTCGCGAAGCATGGCCAACGCGCGTTCGTGATCGCCGCGCGCCTCGTAGAGGTCGGCGGCCACGTTGAAGTACTGAGGGAGGTGCGCTTTGATCGCGTTCGAGTCGGCGACGCCAGAGGTGGAGTGAAGCATGGCTTCGGCTCGATCGAGGTCACCACATTCGATATAGAGCTCGGCGAGGTCGACATAGGCCACCGCAGCGTGATGTGCGGGGAGCTCGCTTATGCGACCGACGTATTCCTCGGCGAGACGTGCAGCACGGTCCTGTTCACCGTTGCAGCGGTGAACGAACACGAGGTTGAGGTAGAGCAGCGTCTCGACAAACGGCTGAGTGGAGTCGTCGATCAGCGCAATACCCCGCATCAACCAGTCGACTGCGCTGGCTCCCCGACCGAGGTGTGCAAAGGCCAGGCTGAGCGCGCTGTATGCCCGTAGCTGTAGAGCCCGGTCCTCGATGTCGTCGGCAATCGCCTGGGTCCGCATGGCGGACTCGAGCATGAGCTCATATGCGCCTTGGGCTTGATAGAGGGCGGTCAGACTGTGTGAGGCGGCGGCTCGAACCCGGTCTTCACCGAGCTCGTCGGCAAGCGAGAGTGATTCGAGGATTCGGTCCGATGCCTGCTCTTGCATGCCGACGTACTCGAGACACACCGCGAGTGAACACAACGAGTAGATCTGACGGCGCGTGTTCTCGGCTTTTTGGCTGGTCTCAACAGCGTCGTGCAGATACGCGATGGCGGCTTCGTAGTTCCCGGTTGCGGTGCTGTGCATTCCTTGAGCGAATTGCACATCGGCGCGAATGGATTCCAATTCGGGATGGGATTTGCCGTCCTCGTTACTCCAGACATCGAACGCATCACAGAGAGCTTTTCCGGCATCGCTTGCCGACGGACCTGTTTGTTCGAACCGGTCGATGAGGACATCGAGCTCGGCTATGTCGAAATCGCGTGCATCGGCGTTTCGCAACTCAGTTCGTTCCCATCACCGCCGACCAGGAGAACATAGTACGCAGCAATGACAGCCTCAGCGCCATAGGACATTCGAAGCAGACCGCCGAACTTCGCCACGTACAGCCCGGCCCGCCCGAGGGGGCCTGGCCCCGTAATGACGTAGGGCCTGTCCCCATTTTCGCCGCAGCGGCCTTTCCGTAGGCGAAATTTGCCACCAAAAGACGCGTGGGGCCTGTCCCCATAGACGAATGGGGCCTGTCCCCGTATCGGCCCGAAGGCAGCAAAACCAGTCCACGGCTGCGAAGCCGTCGTGGACAAAAAGGAGCCTCCGGCACCCAGGCTGCGTGCCGCTTGAACGCTCCCCGAAGGGGAGTAATGCTCTCCAGCCCGGAGGCAGGTAGTTCGAAGCTGCGAAGCCGGTTCGAACGAAAATGGGTCATCGTCCGCAGGGCGGTCGAGGCCGGCCTACGGCCGGATCCGGCCACGCGGAAAAGGAGAGCCGCCTATCGGAGTCGAACCGATGACCTACGCTTTACAAGAGCGTTGCTCTACCAACTGAGCTAAGGCGGCATACACGGCGAAGCGTGCGTAATGAGTCTAGGCAGCCACTATCGCAACGAGAACGTTCGATCTTGGCTCAGGCTCAGCTTGAGAGCAGACCGTCGACGGTGGCTTCGCCGGTTGTGTACCGCCGGGTTACCTCTGCTTGAACCGTGTCGATGACGCCATGGAGCTTGCGGCGGTTGTCGGAAACTTCGTCTTCGAGTTCGTTCAGTGCAACGAGTCCGCTGTTGAGCGACTCCTCGGGGAGTTGCGACACATTGCCGAGGTCCTCCGACGCGATGACGGTCTCAAGTTTGGCTTCGAGTTGTGCGGTCACGGCGGCGTCTGGTTCGAGCGAATGAGGCGGACGGACCGAACCTGGCCCTCCGGTGGTGCGGCTTCCTTCGGACAAGATGTCGGGAAGGCGTCCAATGAGTTCGCTGGTGTTGCCTGAGTCGCCGCCGTCGCGACGACGTTGGAGTTCTCCGCCGACGATGTCGACGCGGCCCTGAATGAGGCGACGCACGTACGACAGGCTGTTTTCGAGGGACTGGCAACGGCTTCGGATGGCGCGCAGCTCCTCCATCTCACGGGTACCGAGATCGGAGAGGAACGACGGGTCGGTAACCACATCGAGTTCTGGCGTCATGAAAAGTCCTGTTTTCTTCGTTCGGAACGGGGCCTAGCCCACTCAACACTAGTCGGCAGCCGACACCGCAAATGTGAGGGTTCAGCCACCGGAAACCGGTGGTAACAGGGCAACTTCGTCGGTGTCAGAGACTTCGGTATCGGCGCCTGCAGCCTGACCGTTCACCCAGATGCGGCAGACCGGCAGAAGTTCGGCGAACTCGGGTCCGTATTCGTTCGATGCGTTTTCGAGGACTTCGGCGACGGTAGCGCCGTCGATCGAGGCCTTGCCGGTTCCGGCGGCGACCCGAACGGTTGCGAAGAGACGAAGTGAAGGCACAGGGGAAGTGTACGTTGAGAGCTATGGGTCGCATCCTCTTTGTCCGTCATGGCCAGTCCGAATGGAACGCGGAAGGGCGCTGGCAAGGCCAGGCCGATATTCCGCTGACCGATCTCGGCCGTAAGCAGGCGTACGCCGCAACCAAGAGCCTGGGTACGTTCGATGTCATTGCGTCGTCACCGTTGCTGCGCGCAGCGGAGACGGCGTACATCTTTTCGAACGAGCTCGGCATTGGCCCGATCATCCCGGTTCCCGAACTCGTCGAGCGGAGCGCTGGCGAGTGGAGTGGCCTTACCCGCGACGACATTGCTCGGGAGTGGCCCGGGTATCTCGATGAGGACAAGCGCCCGCCGAACTACGAGAACGACGACGATCTTTGGGCGCGCGTCGACGTTGGCCTCAACGTGATCTTCGACATGTTGGGTCCAAACGATGAGGCGCTCGTCGTGGCTCATGGCGGCTTGATCTACCTGCTCGAGGACCGTTGCGGTACCCGGCAGGGTCGCATTTCGAACGTTGGCGCGATTTGGCTCGACAAGACCGCGGATGGGCGCATCATCGCCGGCGAGCGTGTCGACCTGATCGACGAAGGTGACCTCATCACCGCTCAGGGCGCCGACGTCCTCTAGCGATGAACGACGTGGAGAGATCTCCCGTTCCGATAAGAATCATTACGTCGGCGCGACGCAAGAAGACGGTGTCTGCTCGTTTCGTGGGAGACACGATCGAGATTCGGATGCCGGAAGGTCTCAGCAAATCTGAACAACAGCGCCATGTCCGGGACCTGACGAGGAAACTTCAGGCCAAGCGAACAGCGAACCGAGTCGACCTGGTGGAGCGAGCGAAGACGCTTGCGAAAACGTACGACCTCCCGGTGCCGACCTCGATCACGTGGTCGTCTCGCCAGAACAGTCGTTGGGGGTCGTGCACTCCGTCGACGGGGACCATCCGCATCTCCCACCGGATGAGCGAGTTCCCTCGGTGGGTGATCGACTACGTGATCGTGCACGAGCTCGCCCATCTGGTCGAGGCAAACCACTCCCCTGCGTTCTATGCGCTCGAGCGTCGCTTTCCCGACTGCGATAAGGCCGAGGGATTTCTCCACGCGGTTTCACTTGGGCATGCTGGAACACTCGGGAACCCATCTCCGAAGGAGTGTCTTGACGACGCAACCCGCTGATCAGCCGGCGATCGAACTCGCCGACGTCCATCGTGCCGCAGAGCGGATCGCTCCGTTCGCCATCCGGACGCCGGTACTGCAGTCGACGAACATCAACCGGACCGTGGGTGCGGAGATCTTCTGCAAAGCCGAGTCGCTACAGCGGACAGGTTCGTTCAAGTTCCGTGGCGCGACCAATGCGATTGCGTCGTTGACCGAGGACGCACGCGCTGCCGGAGTGGTCACCTTCTCTTCTGGCAACCATGGTCAGGCAATCAGCCGCTCGGCAGGTCTTCATGGTTGCAAGGCAACAGTGGTGATGCCAACCGACGCTCCGGCGATGAAACGCGCGGCGACCGAGCATTGGGGTGCCGACATCGTCGAGTACGACCGCTACACCGAGGACCGACCTGCGGTTGCTGCCCGTGTCCAGGCCGAGCGCGGCGGCGTTATCATCCCGCCGTTCAACCATCGCGATGTGATGGCCGGACAGGGAACGGCGGCTCTCGAACTGTTCGATCAGGCCCCACAGCTCGACATGTTGTTCGTGTGTTTGGGCGGCGGTGGCTTCTTGTCTGGGTGCTCGACTGTGGCCAAGGCGTTGAGCCCGAGCACGATCGTGGTTGGCGTCGAACCGGAGGCTGGCGACGATCATGTGCGTAGTCGTGCCGCGGGCGAGATCGTGTCGCTCTCTGAGGTTCCCCGGACGATCGCCGATGGGCAGCAGACCTTGGCGCCGGGCGATCTGACATGGTCGGTCACGAGCAATCGGTGCGATGTATTCACGACCGTGTCCGATCAGGAGATCGTGTCGACGATGCGGTTGTTGTTCGACCATCTCAAGCTCGTGATCGAACCGTCGGGCGCGACAGCTTTGGCTGCGGTGCTGCATCGTGGGCTCGTTGAGCCGGGCATGCGTGTCGGTGTCACGCTTAGCGGAGGCAACATCGACCTCGCCACGTTCGCCAAACTCACCGCCTAGATCAACTCCGGGGTCAGACCCTCCCCCTAACCTTCCGGCAGCACAGATGACCCATCGATCAGTTTTGGGGTCAGACCCTCCCCCCAACCTTCCGGCAGCACAGATGACCCATCGATCAGTTTTGGGGTCTGACCCCAAACCTGATCGATAGCAGGGAATTTGTTCAAAGACCGGGGATCTGGCATGGCGCAACTGCGATCAGTTCGGTGCTCGATCAACTCTGGGGTCTGACCCCGGAGCTGATCGCAACGCGACGGCGGCGGAGTGATCGATCAACTTGAGGGTCTGACCCCGGAGTTGATGTCAAAGGGCGCGGAGCGCGGCGCGGATCTTCTTTTCGCTGACCTTTTCGGCCGTGCCTACCTGCTGGGCGAACGTTGCGACGCGGAACTCTTCGAGCTGCCAATTGATGTCGATGAGCGCTTGCGACGGCGGTAGGCGTTCGGCGTAGTGGTCGAAGTCAGCTTCGAGCGTTTTGCACTTGGCCATCAGCTGACCGTCTTGAACGACCCGGTCGGCCAGCTTGTCGAGACGAACCTCAATCGCTCGGAGATACCTGGCCACATCGGCCAACCGATCTGGGCCGACGCCCGAAAGATGATTTGGGTAGACCAGGCGGACGAGTTGCTGGGCCATGTCGCGGCGCGCTGGCAGGATCGCCGGCGCAGCGGTCTCGGCAAGGCGGGCCCGAAGCCGAGCGTTACGCACGAGAATCTCCACAGCGGCAGGTCCGAGCTCGGCGATCGCTGCGGGTAGACCAGCGCGTGCGTTCACCACGAGTGCATCCCAGTCGGCCTCATTCCAGACCACTCCCCCGGCGTCGGCGAGCAACCGGGAGAAGATGCAATCGGCGGCGTCGGTAACCCACGCGACCTTGGAGCCGTGGGGGCTCGCAGCGATTGCGAGCGTCGCCGCTGGATCGAGCAGGTCGTTGAGGCCTCGAGCCACACCACCAATGTTGAGCCGCAGCAGGCGTCGGGTCCCGAGCCACATCGCTTCATGCTGGGATGCCGCGTCGGACAGCAGCTGCAACGAAACCGTTTCGCCTGCGTCCACGAGCGTCGGAAAGGCGTCGACCGACTGGCCTGCAGCGTCGGTGCGAATCGTTCGAGGGATATCTCCGAACGTCCAGGTTGTTTGCCCGTCGACCGTCAATGCATGTTCGCTGGAGGCCAACACATCACGCACTTCCTCTGCGAGCTGCGTTCGAAGCGTGTCGAGGTTGCGGCCCTGAGCAATGAGGTCGCCGCTATCGGACACGACTCGAAAAATTGGCCGGAGGTGGTCGGGTAACCGATCGACCACGAGCGCATCTGCCGGCAGTGGCTCGTCGCGCACACCGCGCAGCGCGGCCCGCACCGCTTCGACCACGTTCCCCTCCGAGTCGACGAGCTCCGGCATGATCGCGGCCACCGTGTCAGGGATTGGCACAAACGGCTTTCGAACCGCCTTTGGCATCGACCGAAGCAGCTCGGTGACGAGCTCCTCACGAAGTCCAGGCACGTTCCACTCGAATGCGTCGGCGTCGATATGGCCGAGCAACGAGACGGGGACGTTGACCGTGACACCATCGTTCGTCGACGACGCGTCGAATTCGTAGTCGACGTCGAAGTCAACCCCACCGGCGGTCCAGGTCTCCGGAAACGAGTCGTCGGTCTCTTCGTGATCGCTCGAATCGAAGATGTCGTCCAACCGAAGGTCGAGCAGCCGGGGATCACGCTTGCGACGCTTGTTCCACCAACGGTCGAAATCGGCGCCCGACGTGACCTTTTCGGCCACCCGCTGGTCGTAGAAGTCGAAGAGCACGTCGTATTCGACAAAGAGATCGCGCCGTTGCCGCGCCCCCATGCGCCGGACCTCTTCGAGGACCGACTCGTTCTGCTCGAAGAACGCGTGGTGCGTCTCCCAGTCGCCCTCGATCAGCGCGTGGTGAATGAACAGCTGTCGGGCGACCTCTGGATCGACCCTTCGGTAATGCACCCGGCGGCCGGCCACGAGAGGAACGCCGTAGAGCGTGGCCCGCTCGATGGTCATTGCCGAGCCCTTGTCGCGGTCCCACTCGGGTTCGTCGTAGGTGCGCTTGATCAGGTGCTCGCCAGCTCGCTCGGCCCATTCGGGCTGAATGCGAGCAGCGCTGTGACACCACAGGCGGTTCGTTTCGATGAGCTCGCCAGCCATCACCCAGTTCGGTGGTTTCTTGCTGAGCGACGAGCCTCGACCGATCAAGAATCTGGCGTTGCGGCCACCGGTGAACTCGTTGCTCGCCGAGTCCTTGAGTCCAATCTGGGAGAGCAGGCCGGTGAGCAGTGCCTGATGGATGAGATCGCCGTGGGCGCTCTCGGTGTTGATCTTCCACCGTTGCGACTTGGCCGTGCGCTCGAGCTGTCGGTAGATGTCCTGCCACTCCCGTATGCGATTGACGTTGAGAAACTCCCGCTTACACATTTTCCGGAATTGGTTATTGGACCGGGCTCGACGCTCGGTCTCGATGTACTCCCACAGTCGAATCCACGGCAGAAAGTCTGAGCCGGGCTCGGCGAAACGAGCATGGAACTGTCCGGCCTCTTCGCGCTTTTCGGATGGCCGTTCTCGGGGGTCCTGGACGGACAGTGCTGCGGTAATGATCATGACCTCACGCAGGCAACCGGTGTCGGCTCCCTCGATCACCATTCGGCCAAAGCGCGGGTCGATCGGTAAGCGGGCGAGATCTCGGCCGATATCTGTCAGCCACTTCTTGGTCCCCTGCCGGTCGGGGTCGACTGCGTCGAGCTCTTCGAGCAAGGCAACGCCGTCACGAATGTTCCGCAGCTCAGGTGGTTCGACGAACGGGAACCGTTCCATGTCGCCTAACCCGAGCGACGCCATCTGCAACAGCACCGATGCCAGGTTCGTGCGGGTGATCTCGGGCTCAGTGAACTCGGGCCGATCATCGAAGTTCTGTTCGGAGTACAGGCGGATCGCGATGCCGGCAGCGACGCGACCACATCGGCCCGAACGCTGATTTGCTGACGCTTGGGAAACATCTTCGATGGGGAGGCGCTGCACTTTGGTCCGGTTGCTGTAGCGACTCACCCGGGCCTGACCAGGGTCGACGACGTAGCGGATTCCGGGAACCGTGAGCGACGTTTCGGCCACGTTGGTGGCAATGACGATTCGTCGACGAACTCCCCCGCGCTTTCGTTCGAACACCCGATGTTGCTCGGCTGCCGAGAGCCGCCCGTACAGGGGCAAGATCTCGGTATCGCGCAGCTTCGCCTCCCCGAGAGCGTCGGCGGCTTCGCGTATGTCGCGTTCGCCAGAGCCGAAGACCAAGATGTCGCCGTCGGCTTCGTTCTCCAGCTCGAAGACGGCTTCGACGATCGCCTCGGGCACGGTCAGCGACTCGCCGGTTTCAGGGTCTTCTGGCGGGCGGTAGCGAACCTCGACCGGAAAGGTCCGGCCCGAAACTTCAATAACCGGGGCGGGTTCGCCGGCGGAGTTTGAGAAGTGTTGGGCGAAGCGGGCCGTGTCGATGGTCGCGGACGTGACGATGATCTTGAGATCGGGTCGCTTCGCCAAGAGCTGTTTCAGATACCCCAAGAGAAAGTCGATGTTGAGACTTCGCTCGTGTGCCTCATCGATGATGATCACCGAATATTTCCGGAGGGCACGATCGTGCTGCATCTCGGCGAGCAAGATGCCATCGGTCATCACTTTGATCGCCGTCTTTGTCGACACCTGGTCGTTGAAGCGGACCTTGTAGCCAACGAGGCCGCCGAGTTCGTCGTTCAGTTCCTCAGACACACGCTCGGCAATAGACCGTGCAGCGATTCGTCGCGGCTGGGTGTGGCCGATCCAGCCCGCTTCGCCGAGTCCGAGCTCGAGACACATCTTGGGCAACTGGGTGCTCTTGCCCGACCCGGTCTCGCCAGCCACAACAACAACTTGATTGTCACGGATTGCTGCGAGGAGTTCGTCTCGACGCTCCGCAATGGGCAGGTCGGGCGGGTAGGTGACCGCGATCGTTGGTGAGGTATTCAGATCGGCCACGCCAAAACGGTAGCGATCGTTCTATCGACTGCGCCGCTTCCGTGACCGAAAGTCATGAACATCGTCGAGCGCCGTGGGATCGACGCCTGCGCCGAAGAGGGCATGTTTCATGATCTTTTGTGTGCCCGTGGTCGGGAGATCGTCAACGAAGAGCAGCCACCCTGGTGGCTTGTAGTACGCCATCCGTTCCATACACATCTCGAAAAGCTCGGTGGCAACGGTCTCGGTCCGGGGTACGCGCTCGCCGAGCACGACACAGGCGTAGACCTCCTCGTCGCGGGTGTCGTCTTCGACGGCGAGAACGGCGACTTGGGCGACACGTTCGTCCTCGTACAAACAGGCTTCGACCTCGGCAGCGCTAATGTTCTCGCCCGATCGACGAATGATGTTCTTGCTGCGATCGACGAAATACAACATGCCGGTCTCGTCCATCGAGACGGTGTCTCCGGTGTGCCACCAACCGTTGCGCCATCCGTGTTCGGTGGCTTCGGGCTTGTTGAGGTAGCCGTCGAAGAAGCCGGCTCGTGGCGTGGCCTCACTGTGGCGCAGGACCATCTCGCCAGGAACACCGGGGGCAACGTCGTTATCGTCGTCGTCCACGACCCGAACTTCGACGGTGGGACGGGCTCGTCCGATCGCTCTGGTGTCGATCGAACGGGGCTCGTCGGTGTCACCGAGCAGGCGACACATTTCGGTCATGCCCCACACCTCGATGAGTGGCACGCCGAAGCGCTCTTCGAACACACCATGCAGGCTGGGCTCGACCCCAGCACCAACTGCGAAACGCAGACTGTTGTCTTGATCGTTCTCGTGTGGCGGTGCTGCGAGAAGCGCGGGGATGACGACTCCGAGGTAGTGGCCAATGGTGGCGTCGTTTGCGGCGACATCGGTCCACCATGCCGACGCAGAAAATCGTTCGGGCTGGATCTGACAGTTGCCCGTGAGCATCATCGAGTACAGCGAGCACAGGCCGGAATTCACGTGGAACAACGGCAGCGGATTGTAGAGACGTTCGGCGCCTTCGCGGATGTCGATGAGACCTCCGAGGCTGGCGTACCAGCGGCCGATCTCGAGTTGGTATCCCTGATTGAGGAGGCAGCCCTTCGGCTTTCCCGTGGTACCCGACGTGTACAGCACGCTGGCTTCGGTCGCGGTGGTGACCGGACCCGGCAGACGAGCCGTTTGCGGTTCTGGAACGCTGTCCAACACACCGTCGAGAACGACGAGCGAAACGTGGCGGCCGCTCTCCGCGATGGCTGCGGTCATGGCATCGACGCGATTGGGCGCCACGATCGCGAGTTGCGGAGCGGAATCGGATAGCAGATAGCCGACCTCGGCTGGCCGGAGATCGGGATTGATCGGCACCATCGATGCCCCGACGGTGGCGAGGGCAAAGGCCGTGACGACGTGTTCGGGCCGATTCTCGAGGTCGACCGCCACCCGATGGCCAGGCCCGTAACCGGCAGCGCGCAATACGGCCGCGGCTGCTGCAATAGACCCAGCCATTTGGCTATAGGTCGAGCGATAGCCCTCGGGGTTGTAGTGCCGGTATGGCGACGCCGGAACGACGAAGAAGTCGTTGTCCGGCCAGCGTTCAGCGACCTCGCTGAACGCGTCGGCGATGGTCTTGTCGCCGATCGAGATCATGGGTTACGCCAGGCCAAACTCTTGCTTGATCGTCTGGAACTGGAACCAGGCGCCGAAGTCGTGACCGCTCTGGTCGTAACTGAACTGGGCGTACTCGTCGCGAATGATCTTCATCTCCGTTCCGGCAGCCATTGCGAGCAACTGACTCTGACATGCACGTTCCAGTGCAATGAACCACCACGCCGCAGCGTCGACCGACTGTCCCGTCGTGATCACACCGTGGTTCTGATGCAGCAGCGCCTTCTTGTCGCCGAGCGACTCGGCCATCTTGTGCCCCGAATCAAGATCGGTGACGATCGCCCCACCACCATCGCTATGCATGGCGATGTCGTTGTAGAACATGCAGTGATCTTGGGTGATCATCTCCAGCGGCACGCCGAGGGCGGAGAAGGTCTTGGAGTACATCGCGTGGGTATGACACGCGGCGACCACATCTGGCCTGGCAGCATGCAGGGCTCCGTGAATGGCGAACGCCGCGTTGTTGAGCGGCCGATTGCCTTCGACGATGGTTCCTTCGTGGTCGACGCAGATCAACTGATCGACTTGGACAGCTTTGAAGCCGACGCCGAAGGGGTTCACCCAAAATCGATCGTGGTGTTCGGGGTCGCGAACAGTGATGTGTCCGGCCGCCCCTTCAGCCATCCGCAGTGCGCCAAGGATATGCAGCGCATCGACCAACATCTGCTTTCGGTACGTCCGCTCGTCGGCGACGTCGTCGAAGGTCGGGGGCATCGGGAAGATCGTCTCCTCGTTCACTGTGGCGGTGTCGCCAACGGCTGTGGAGGTCTCTTCAACGGTGCTCATGATTCAGTCTCGCGTAGTTTCCATCCGCTGCTCAAGCGATTCGATTGCTCGCTCTGCCGCGTCGAGGTCTCCAGACTGAATTTTGTCCATGGCCCCTTGCAGGTCGCGAAGCCGATCCTCGAGTTCGTCGACCGACGGTCCCGAGTCGTCCGCCGTTGCTTCTTCGGCAGCCTCGGCCACAACATCGAGCGCCTCGTCGACGGCTACCGATTCGTCTACCGCCACAGTCTCTGCATCCTCCGCGGCCTCGACGTGGTCGGAGGCTTCCGCGTCGCTGGGAACCTGGCTATCTGACTCAAACTGCATCGCCGCAGTCTAGTGACCAGTGCACGCGGACTCCCCAGCCGCCTAACATCGCAAACATGGACACCACCCCACCGAACCTGACCCAGCACCCCATCCATCTCGGTCTCGGAGCGACCGCCGAGGTCGAACCGTTGTTCACCGGCGAGATGGAGTGGTACCAGGGTTATGGGGAACGCCATGGCGAAGCCGACGGTGTCGAGGGGCGCTTGGTCTCGATGCACACATTCACCGAGTCATGGGACGTGTGGGAAATGCACCCGCTAGGAGCCGAGGTGGTGTTGTGTGTGGCCGGATCGATGGAGCTCGTCCAAGAGATCGATGGTGCCGAGGTCACGACCGCGGTTACCGCCGGCGAGTACGCCATCAATGCGCCGGGAACCTGGCACACCGCGAACGTCGCCGAATCTGCAACCGCCGTGTTCATCACTGCCGGAATGGGCACCGAACACCGACAGCGCTAGCTACAGGGCAACCGCGATTGCTTGGGCGATCGTCGCGGTGTGCGTGAGTGTGATCTTCCACTCGGTGATGCCGAGCTCGGCTGCTTTGGCTGCCGCGGTGTCGTGAAGCTCGATCGACGGCGCACCGTTCTCTGCCTTGATGACCTCGATGTCGGCCATGTTCACCTCGCCGAGCCCGACCCCCATGGCTTTCATGACCGCTTCCTTCGCAGCCCAGCGAGCCGCGTAGCGCTCGGTCGGGTCGTTCTTGGCATCGGCGTACTCGCGTTCACTCGCCGTGAACGTGCGGGTCTTGATCGTCGGGGTTCGTTCGAGCGTGACGCGAAAGCGTTCGAGCTCGACAATGTCTGTTCCTATTCCGATCACGCCGGAATCTTACGTTGACCCAAGTAGTTTCTTTCCCATGGCCGATCATCAATGGGGATTCCGCACACGGGCGCTACACGCTGGCGCAAAGCCGGATCCGCACACGGGCGCTCGCGCCGTACCCATCTACCAGTCCACCAGCTTCGTCTTCGAAGACACCCAGGACGCCGCCGACCTTTTCGCACTGCAAAAGTACGGAACGATCTACACGCGCATCTCGAATCCAACGATCGCCGCGTTCGAAGAACGCGTCGCGAGCCTCGAAGGAGGCATCGGCGCTGTGGCCTGCGCCAGCGGAATGGCAGCGGAGTTTCTGGCCATCACCGCCCTTGCCGGCGCCGGCGACAACATCGTCGCAAATGCGTCGCTCTATGGCGGAACCGTCACCCAATTCGGCGTAACACTCAGCCGCCTCGGCATCGAGACTCGGTTCATCAACACCAACGATGTCGACCAAGTCCGCGCCAACATCGACGACAAGACCAAGGCGGTCTACACCGAGACCATCGCCAATCCGTCGGGCGAAGTCGCCGACATGCAAGCAATTTCAGAGGTCACCCGCGAGTTTGGGGTACCCCTGATCGTCGACAATACGTTCGCCACTCCATACCTGTGCCGGCCGCTCGAGCATGGAGCCGACATTGTGGTGCAGTCAGCAACGAAGTTCCTCGGCGGCCATGGCACCTCAATCGGCGGTGTCGTCGTCGACTCGGGCCGGTTCGACTGGGGCAACGGTCGCTTCCCGATGATGACCGAGCCGATACCCAGCTACAACGGTCTGCGTTGGTGGGACAACTTTGGCGAGTACGCCTTCGCCACCAAGCTCCGCAGCGAGCAGTTACGAGATGTCGGCGCTTCGCTGTCCCCCTTCAACGCCTTCATGCTGTTGCAGGGTGTCGAAACGTTGCCGCAGCGAATGAACGAACACGTGGCGAACGCCCAACGCGTCGCCGAATGGCTCGATGCGGACCCTCGAGTGAGCTGGGTGAAATACAGCGGTCTCCCGAGCTCACCGCATCACGCCAACGCGCAGAAGTACCTCCCGCTCGGGCCTGGAGCGATCTTCACGTTCGGCGTTGCCGGTGGCCGCGCTGCGGGTTCACGGTTCATCAACGCCCTCCAGATGATCAGCCACCTCGCGAACGTGGGCGACGCAAAGACGCTCATCTTGCACCCGGCCTCCACGACCCACCAGCAACTCACCGATGAACAACTCGCCGCCGGCGGTGTCAGCGACGAGATGGTCCGCATCTCTGTTGGACTCGAGGACGTCGAGGACATCATCTATGACCTCGACAGTGCTCTCGCTGCCGCGAACGACAGTGCCCTCGCTGCCGCCAACGACAGTGCCCTCGCTGCCGCAGGAAACCCGGAGGGATCCAATGGCTGAACATGATCACGAACCGGTCGACGGCTGGACCCCGCCAACACCGATGGAACGAAAGCGCATCCTCGACTCGGCCGAATCGATCGCCATCGTCGGGGCGAGCAACAACCCGGCCCGCGCCTCGAACTTCGTCGCCACCTACCTGCTGTCGAGTTCGGCCGACTACCGCGTGTACCTGATCAATCCGCGCGAGACCGAGATCCTTGGCCAGCCCGTGTACCCGTCGCTCGCCGACCTTCCCGAAGTCCCCGACATCGTCGACGTCTTCCGTAAAAGCGACGACCTGCCCGAGGTCGCCAACGACGCCATCGCTGTTGGAGCCAAGGTGTTCTGGGCGCAGCTCGGACTCTGGAATGGCGAGGCGGCGAAAGCCGCATCGAGCGCCGGCCTCGATGTTGTTATGGATCGATGCACAAAGATCGAGCACGCCCGATTCGCCGGCGGCCTACATCTCGCTGGATTCGACACCGGCGT
>CALLAA010000094.1 GCA_938002955.1 uncultured Acidimicrobiales bacterium | reverse complement strand
AACGCCGGATCGGACTGGTTGCCTCAACTCATCAGCGCCGATGGCACGATCGTCTCGGTCTTGGACAGCGATAGCGGTGACCGCTACGAGGTGCACCTCGACACCGCCCCTGGGCAGCTGACGTATTACCTGATCGACTAGCCACGGTCTACGCTCGGCCGATGGAGATCGCTGACCTTCGTGCCGAGCTTGACGCCGTAGCCGACCCGGCCAAAGCACCACAGATGGCCGCGTACATGAAGGGCCACTTCGAGTATCTCGGGGTAAGCGCCGGCGACCGGCGAATCGTGTCGAAACCGATCCTGCAAGCGGCAAAGACTCTCGACCGCACCGCGCTCCTCGACCAGGTCGAGGCGCTGTGGTCCGAACCCGAGCGAGAGTTTCACTACGTCGGAATGGACGCGATACGCGCCGGAGCCAAGCACCTGCTGCCGGAAGATCTCCCACGTGTGCGAGCACTCATTCTCCAAACCCCATGGTGGGACACGGTCGACTCGCTCGCCGTCCACACCGTCGGCACGATGGTGACCAAACATCGCGAGCTCGTCCACGAGATGGACGATTGGATCGAATCCGAGGAGCTGTGGATTGCTCGCACGGCGATTCTGCACCAACTCATGTACAAGGAACGCACCGACACCAACCGGCTGTTTACCTACTGCGAAATGCAGATGGAGCACACCGACTTCTTCATGCGCAAAGCCATTGGGTGGGCGCTGCGGCAATACGCCCGCACCGACGCCGACGCTGTGGTCGCCTTCGTCGAGAAACACGACGACGCACTTTCAGGTCTCAGCAAACGCGAAGCGCTCAAGCACCTTCGATAGTTCCGGGAGCGGTTAGAGCGGCATCGTTCCAACGAACAGACCGGTCGCTTCGACCAGCGGCCGACCCTCGGCGCTCACGATCGCACCCCGCACCCGTACCGTCTTCGATCGGGGCAACTCGGACTCGCCCTCGACCCGATACGGACCACCGGACAACAAAACCGGCTGGCGATAACGCAAGTCGAGCGTCCCTGTCGCGACCAACATGCCCAGAGCTGCCGACGCGAGCCGGGCGCAGAAGTAGTCGAGCACCGTCGCCGACAACCCACCCTGCACCCATCCAGGGGCGCCGACATGTTCGGGTTGCGGTGAGAAGTGTGTGAACCCCGAGACGATCGTGCCGACCGAACCGGTGAGTTCAACCGTTGGGTACAGCGCTCGCATGATTCGCTCACCCTCTTGCGCGGCTATCGCGGCGCGAGTGGCAGGGTCGATCTGATCGGAAGTCATCGTTTCGGAACGGTAGCGCCAACCCGAACCGAACGGGAGTGTCGAACCGAAATGCTGTTCGACGAGGAAATTTGCGTGACATGTTCATTTAGACGACACCGCCCGGCTCGATCTGATAAACCCGCGCGGGCAAGGATCAGTCAACGGCTGCTTGCGCAGTTGCACGCGGGCCATCACACAGGAGATGAGAAATGCATAGACCGTCCACCCGATCTTCGATGAGAAAGGGCGCTAAACGCTCCCTGTTCTCTATTCTCGCCATGCTCGCGACCATCGTCGCCGTGGCCCAGCCGGCCGGAGCCCAAGACGCTGCACCCACGTGTGCAGGCCAGGAAGCGACCATCACGGCGACCGAAGCGGGAGTCATCGACGGCACCGACGGCGACGACGTCATCGTCGGAACCTCCGGAGCAGACACCATCAACGCTGGAGCTGGCAACGACATCATCTGCGCCGGCGGCGGTGCCGACGTCATCATCGGCGGCCCGGGCCGAGACATCATCAACGGCGAGAACGGCCCGGACGTCATCGCTGGCAACCTCGGCAACGACGTCATTCGCGGCGGCGCCGGCAACGACGTCATTCGCGCCGGCTTTGGCCAGGACATCGTCTTCGGCGGACCAAACGCCGATGACGTCTCCGGTGGCCCAGGCGTCGACCTCGTTCGTGGCGGCACCGGCAACGACATCGTGTCGGGCAGCAACGGATCCGACATCGTCGAAGGCGGCTCTGGCGACGACATCGTCCGCGGCGGTGGCGGCAACGACATCGTGCGCGGCAACGCCGGCAACGACGATCTCACCGGTGGCCCCGGTCGAGGCGACAGCCTGAACGGCGGACCCGGAACCGACGAGTGCCGCGACCGTGGCATCAACTCTCGATTCACTGCCTGTGAGAGCGATTTCGAACTCACCATCTTGCACATCAACGATCACCACTCTCACCTCAACCCCGATAGTGGCGACCTCGATCTCGCCGGCGAAAGCACACGTGTCTCCGTCGGTGGCTTCCCATCGGTTGTCGCAAAGATGGACGAGCTCGCCGCGGCGAACGCTGACGGCAACGTCGTCAAGATCCACGCAGGCGATGCAGTGACCGGGACGTTGTTCCACAGTCTGTTCGCCGGCGAAGCCGACGCAGCGCTGATGAACGAGGCCTGCTTCGACATCTTCGAACTCGGCAACCACGAGTTCGACGACGGCGATCAAGGTCTTGCCGATTTCCTCGGGTTCCTCGGTGACACGGAAACCTGTGACACCACGGTGCTCGGCGCAAACGTGGTTCCCGCCGTGGGTACCCCGCTCAACCCTGACGGCACCGTGTTGTTCGAGCCGTTCACCGTCATCGAATACGGTGACGATCGGGTTGGCTACGTCGGCCTCGACATTGCGAACAAGACCAAGAACTCCTCGAGCCCGCTCGAGACCACCGAGTTCCTTGACGAGGTCGAAACCGCACAGCTTTATGTCGATCAGCTCATCGAAGACGGTGTGAACAAGATCGTTCTCGTGACGCACCTTCAGTTGGCAAATGATCTTGCGCTCGCAAGTGAGGTCACCGGCGTCGACGTCATCGTTGGCGGCGACAGCCACACGCTGCTCGGAGACTTCAGCTCCGTTGGGCTCAACACTCAAGGCCGATACCCAACTCGGACCGCTGACGCTGCCGGCTCGCCGGTCTGTGTCGTGCAGGCCTGGCAGTACTCAGCCATCGTCGGCGAGCTCAACGTCGGCTTCGACGCTGACGGCAACGTCAGCAACTGCGAAGGTACGCCACACCTGCTCCTGGCCGACTCGTTCATGCGTCGTCCAGCCGACGGCGAAGACCGTGTCGAACTCGAGGGTGCTGACCGCGACGCGGTGATCGCTGCGATCGAGGCCAAGGCCGAGCTGTCGATCGTCACCCCCGACACCGACGCTCAAGACGTGCTCGACACGTTCGCTCAGGAAGTCGAGCTCCTCGAACTTGAGGTCATTGGCTCTGCTCCCGAGGACCTCTGCCTCGAGCGCATCCCCGGACAGGGCCGAAGCAACCTGTGTGACGTTGCCGACACCGCGGTTATGGGTGGCGACATTCAGCAACTCGTGACCGAGGCATTCCGTGTGCGCAGTTTCGAGTCGGACATCGCTATTCAGAACTCCGGTGGTGTTCGTATCGACATCCCGCAGGGTGAGATCACGATCGCCGACGCCTACGAACTCCTGCCGTTCTCGAACACCATCGTGAACTTGGAGATGACCGGTGCGGAGATCAAGGCAACCATTGAGGAAGCGATCGCCTTCGCCATCGCTCCGGATGGGTCGAGCGGCGCCTACCCATACGCAGCGGGGCTGACGTTCGATGTCGACCTCAACGCTGCCGACGGTAGTCGTGCAACGAACCTGATGGTTCGCCGCAACGGCGAGCGCGACTATGTAGCCCTCGACCTCGAGGCCACTTACACGGTTGCAACCAACAGCTTCGTGGCAAGCGGTGGCGACAACTACGCCACCTTCGAAGCCGTCAGCAACGATGGGCGTGCAACGGATACGTTCCTGAACTACGCCCAGACGTTCATCGACTACATCGAACAAGATGTACAGGGCAGCTTGGCCAAGCTGCCAGCGTCTGAGTACTCGACGCAGAGCTTCGTGCCATTGGCCGAAGAAGAAGCCGCATAGTCACAGGGGCAAACCAGCTCTAGTAACGCAGCCCCGGTCCGCGTCAGCGGGCCGGGGCTGTGACGGTTTTGCCCCGGTGCGGGTCGGCGACATTGAGGCCCTAGGGTGACGTGCCTATTGCGACCGCCGGACCGC